>NZ_CM132211.1:450000-587500 GCF_053667915.1 Priestia sp. JNUCC 25 | reverse complement strand
TTTTCTCTTCTGCACTCAAGTTCCCCAGTTTCCAATGACCCTCCACGGTTGAGCCGTGGGCTTTCACATCAGACTTAAGAAACCGCCTGCGCGCGCTTTACGCCCAATAATTCCGGATAACGCTTGCCACCTACGTATTACCGCGGCTGCTGGCACGTAGTTAGCCGTGGCTTTCTGGTTAGGTACCGTCAAGGTACGAGCAGTTACTCTCGTACTTGTTCTTCCCTAACAACAGAGTTTTACGACCCGAAAGCCTTCATCACTCACGCGGCGTTGCTCCGTCAGACTTTCGTCCATTGCGGAAGATTCCCTACTGCTGCCTCCCGTAGGAGTCTGGGCCGTGTCTCAGTCCCAGTGTGGCCGATCACCCTCTCAGGTCGGCTATGCATCGTTGCCTTGGTGAGCCGTTACCTCACCAACTAGCTAATGCACCGCGGGCCCATCTGTAAGTGATAGCCGAAACCATCTTTCAATCATCTCCCATGAAGGAGAAGATCCTATCCGGTATTAGCTTCGGTTTCCCGAAGTTATCCCAGTCTTACAGGCAGGTTGCCCACGTGTTACTCACCCGTCCGCCGCTAACGTCATAGAAGCAAGCTTCTAATCAGTTCGCTCGACTTGCATGTATTAGGCACGCCGCCAGCGTTCATCCTGAGCCAGGATCAAACTCTCCGAAGAAATGTTTGACTTGCTCAATTAAAAAATAAAAATTAACGTTGACGTTTGTCGCTTTGTTCAGTTTTCAAAGTTCAACCGCCGCTCTTAAGCGACTTTATCATCTTATCAAGTTATCAACGTAATGTCAACAACTTTTTAAAATTCTTTTTTTAGCTTCGTTGTTAACGGTATGTCTCAACGACGCTTTATAATAATAAAATATATTTCAACTAAAGTCAACGGTTTTTAAAGAAAAAATTAAAAACTATTATTTATAGATTTGAACAACGACTACTGCAACGTATTATAGTAAATATTATAGACAAAAGCCAGCTGTAACTTTGCCTTCTTTGTTCTTGCGCTTTTACATATTCTTTTTTATTATTCTTATAGAAGAAACTAAAAAAGAGCTGTCCATTAGACAGCCCTTTCTTATTTCCCTTTAAAACTAGGTCTTCTCTTCTCAGCAAATGCTTGAAGCGCCTCGAGACGATCTTCTGTCGGAATCGTTAATTCATATGCTTTTCGTTCAATTTGCAAACCAGTCTGCAAATCGGCCTTCATTCCTTCTTTGATAGCAAATTTTGCTTGCTGAAGTGCAATTGGCCCATTTTTCAATAAAAGAGAGATAAAAATATCTATTGTTTCTTCTATTTCATATCCGGGAGCCACCTTCGTTACTAGACCACATTCTTTCGCTTCTGATGCTGAGAGACGCTGAGCTGTTAAAATTAGTTCCATTGCTTTTGCTTCCCCAACTAACCGAGGGAGACGCTGTGTTCCTCCTGCGCCTGGTATGATCGCTAAGCTTGTTTCCGTTAAACCCATAAGCGCTTCGGTTGAAGCAATCCGGAAATCACATGCTAAAGCCAGCTCCATTCCTCCACCAAATGCATATCCATTGATGATTGCTATCGTTGGCTGAGGAAGCTGCTCTATCTTCGAAAACACTTCTCCTATTTTGTAAATATTGCGCTTTACTTCTTGATCAGAGAGGGTTTTACGTTCTTTTAAATCGGCCCCTACGCTAAAAGACTTTTCACCTGCCCCTTTAAACGTCACAACTCGAATATCTTTTTGAATACGGATTCCTTCAATTACTTCTTCCAATTCTTTAAGCATATCGTAATTAAAAGCATTCATCGCTTCCGGACGGTTCAGTATCAAATGGGCGACGTGTCCCTTCATTTCATAAGAAATAGATGACATCCTTTTACCACCTCCAACTTGGAATCGCTTTCATTTTATCGCTCCTGAGATACTTGTTGCTTCAGTGCACGCCGTAAAATTTTTCCCGTTGTATTTTTAGGAAGTTCTTTTAAAAATTCAATTTCACTTGGCACTTTATATTTAGCAAGGTGCTCTTTGCAGTAGGCAATAAGCTTCTCTTCCGTTATCTCTTGATTATTGCAAACCACGTAACACTTAACACATTCACCTAAAGAAGGATCAGGGACTCCGATAACAGCCACTTCTACAATATCTGGATGCGCATATAGCACTTCTTCTACTTCGCGAGGATAAACATTATATCCTCCTACAATAATTAAATCTTTTTTACGGTCAACGATATAAAAATAACCTTCCTTATCCATTCTTGCTAAGTCACCTGTATACAGCCAACCATCTCGGAGAGCATATTCCGTGTCTTCAGAAAGCTTATAATACCCTTTCATCACGTTAGGGCCTTTGACGATAAGTTCGCCAACTTGTCCTACTTCTACTTCTTCTCCTAGTTCGTTTACCACTTTATTTTCAACATTCATAATAGATGTGCCTATAGAACCGGCTTTTCTCTCTCGGTCAATCGGATTGAAACACGTCACAGGAGAAGCCTCAGATAAGCCATACCCTTCTGCTACCATTACCCCAAACTTACGTTCAAAATTGGTTAGAAGTGCCACCGGCATTGATGCCCCGCCTGATATACAAAGCCTTACCGTGTGAAAGTGCTCTTTTTTCCCTTTGTCATGCTGAAGTAAGAAATTATACATTGTGGGAACGCCGGCAAAAATAGTCGCTTGTCGATTTTGAATTAATTTAAATATAGAAGATGGACTGAATTTTGGTTCAATTAATATCGTTCCTCCATTCATTAAAGGCGCATTCAATGAAACAGTTAAACAAAATACGTGAAACATCGGCAAAGCAGCTACGACTCGGTCATTCCCATTTATACTTAAATAATCTGCTACGTCTTGGGCATTTGAATAAATATTCTTATGTGTAAGCATAGCTCCTTTTGGTTTTCCAGTCGTTCCTGACGTATACAGAATGATGGCCACATCTTCTTCTTTTAACTCAAGAAAATCATATGTAGCTTCCCCTCTGTTTACAACTTGGGAAAACGTGTGAAAATAAGAAGGTATATTTTCCACTGTATCTGTCGTTTCACATAAGATAACGTGTTCCAAAAATGGAGTGTTTCCAATGATTTTCTTTAAAATAGGGAGAAGTAAATCAACCGCAATAACTGCTTTTACATCTCCATCCTGAAGCATGTAGTTAATTTCATCCGCTGTGTAAATAGGATTAATGGGTATAACAGTAGCTCCTATTCGAAGAGCACCGTACAATCCAATAACAAAATGAGGCGAGTTGCCGACAATCAAAGCGATATGATCTCCTTTTTTCACACCTAATTGCTTCAGACCATTAGCAAACTTAGATACCGATGCATCAAGATTTGCATAAGATGTTTCTTGGTCCATAAAAACATATGCCGATTTTTGTGGAAATTGCTCAGCTGTTTTATGAAGCTGTGCTGACAAATTCATCTCATAACTTCCTCCTTTTAATAACGAATGAATGAACAACCATTCATTATTAAGTCATAATAATGTAAAAATTCTAACTTCTTCTATTCTATTATAATGTTACTGCTGTTCTATTGACAAGACTCATCTGTTTAAAAAGAAAAAAAGCCTGATGTAGCAGACTTTTTTCTTAATAGATTAATTCAACAAACTCCTCTTTTGTAATATTACCAAAATAATGTGGAATATCGATGTCTTCTAAGGCTTGTTCAATAGAAGCTTTTTCATAACGAACACCTGTTAATTTTTCCTGTACTTCCTGGACATCCCCCACTCCAAAGAAATCTCCATAAATGGTGCAAGCATCGATTTTTCCTTTATTCACTTCTAAACGAACGTCAATTTGTCCCACAGGAAAGCGGTGAGAGTGCTGTAAGTTAAATTTAGGTGATTTCCCATAGTTCCAATCCCATGACTGATAGCGCTCTTTAGAAATTTGATGAATCGTTTCCCAATCTTTTTCCGTTAGTTTATATTCTGTTATATTTTCTTCTCCGTCAAAGATATACCGAAGCAGCATTTCTCTAAATTCTTCCACCGTTACTTTCTGTTCTAAAAATTCGCTGATATTTGCTACTCTATTTCGAATAGACTTAATGCCTTTGGATTCAATTTTATCTTTTTTTACCTTTAACGCTGATACGACGTTTTCAATCTCTGAATCAAAAAGAAGAGTTCCATGGCTGAACATTCTCCCTTTCGTTGAAAACTGAGCATTTCCAGAAATTTTCCGTCCTTCCGCCATTAAATCATTTCGTCCGCTTAACTCAGCATTAACTCCCAATTTCTTTAACGCTTCCACGACCGGCTCGGTAAACTTTTTAAAATTATGAAAGCTATTTCCATCGTCTTTCGTAATAAAGCTGAAGTTTAAATTTCCTTTATCATGATAAACGGCTCCGCCTCCAGATAGACGTCTCACTACATGAATTTGCTGATCTTCAACATATTTTGTATTAATCTCCTCAATGGTGTTCTGGTTTTTTCCAATAATAATAGAAGGTTCATTAATATAAAACAGCAGATATGTCTCATTAATGTCTAGATGCTTGAGCGCATATTCTTCAATTGCTAAGTTAATTCGGGGATCATAATTTTTTTGATTATCAATAAATAACATTCATTTTCCTCCTTGTTATTCCCATACATATCCTGATTCAGCTAACGTAAGCGTACCTCTATAATGAGCAGCGGCTTCCTCTACTAGCTGTTGATGTTCTCCGTAGTGCGGAAGGTGAGTAAGCATGAGGTGTTTGACACTTGCTTTTGAAGCAAGTGTACCGGCTTCTGTACTTGTCATGTGTCCAGCGCCTCTTCCATCTTGATTGGCATAAAAATTACATTCACAAATAAGAAGATCTGCTTCTTCTGAGAAGGAAACAAACTCTTCTAAATAACTAGAGTCCGCTGTGTACACGACAGTTTGATTGCCGGCGCTTATTCTCATGGCATAACAAACGACTGGATGCTTCGTTTTCATAAATTCGATGGTAAAAGGCCCAATTTCAAGTTTTTGACTCGGATCATACTCTACCCCTTTAGTAATTCCTTTATGAGTAAGTTTGTTGAAGCTTTCCTGATCATATGTATGTCCGTAAATAGAAAGTTCCTTAACAGCGTTTCCTAGATGAGTCTGAATGAGGCGTGCATATTGAAATACTCCGACATCAGCCACGTGATCATGATGATAATGAGATAAAATCATAGCATCTATTTCTTCTGGCTTTGCATATTTTTGCAGCTGAGCCAATGCACCGCTTCCACAATCAACAAGCAGCTGAAATCCATCGTGCTCCACTAAATAGCTAGAAGTAGCTTCTGAAACAGCGGGATATCCTCCCCAAAAACCAATAACAGTTATTTTCATTTCAATCACCCTTTCGTACTATTTTTATTAGGTTCAGTATACCCTACTTTTTTTTGAAAACTAACTGAAAGGCACTCGTTTCGGCCAATTTATCGAAATAACTCATTGTTATACAACAAATAACCACTTAGAATAGCAAAATAGGCTAAATTGTTATAAAACATAATTGACATTTTATCATCTGTTATAATACAATGTTAGTAACAAAAAACAACGGAGGGATTTAAAATGTTAGAAAAAATGACTGAATTTTTCAAAAGATTACCCAATAAAAAGTGCGTAGAATGCGGAAACGACATCGAGGAACAGCATGAATGCTACGGAAACAAATGTGATCACTGTCTAGATATCATGAAATAAAAAAAGCTGAAACTGTTATAAAACAGTTTCAGCTTTTTTTATACGGTCAAACTGCGATACTCGTTTGGCGTAATGCCTTCTACTTTTTTAAACACTTTTCGAAAGTATTTATCATCATGATATCCAATCATATTCGCAATTTCATAGATTTTTAGTTCTTCATTTAGTAAAAGTGATTTGGCTTTATTCATTCTGACTTTCACCATATAATCTGAAATGTTTTCTTGAAATTCTTGCTTAAACTTTCTCGAAATGTATTCACGGCTTAGATAGAAACGTTCCGATATTTCTTGAAGCTTCACATCTCGATGAAAATTTTGCTGCAAATATTGTTCGATTTCATAAATAACGTCGCGATTGTTTTGCTTGCTATACCTTTTTACTACTTTTAAAAAGCGCTTTACTTCACGCTTCTTTCTCTCTACATACTTTGCTAGCTGAAACTGCCCATCTTGGTTATAGAAAAAAGAAAGAACATATTCAGGACCGTTATTTATCGTATAAGGAATGTGATATCTTTTTAACCAATGCTGGCTTAACAGCTGATATTCCTGCTCAAAATGCAGAATTTGCTTTAATGAGAGATAATTTTGCGCTTCAAAAGCTGTGATAATTTCGTTGAATACCGGCAAAAAGGCTTCAAACTTCCCGACTTGCAGCGCTTCTTCAATTTTACTGTTATAGTCCATCATATTTATTAATAAAGCACTTGCTAAAACGTCTTGCTTGCCGTAGACCTTCACTTTATTTCGATCAAGAACATTGCTTAATAAAAGCGAGTTTTTCGCATCTTCATAGGAGTTCATTAGCTGATCAATAGAAGAGACTTTGCACCCTCTTGCAATCCGACAGCTCACGTCTAACGTACGGCGAATTGCTGTATGTAAAGCCGTCAGCAAAGAGGTTATACGTTCAAAATCATTCCAAAATATAATGATAATTTCCCACTTATTTGATAAATAACGGAAGGCTACCCCATTTTCTTCTGCCATCAGCATTTCATTGATTACATTTAAAATTGAAAAATAGGCTAAATCCCGGTCACCGCCAAAAGAACGAATGATGGATTCATCTACACGTACAATCCCCACTTCATACTCTCTAGTCAGATGGAAACCAAACTCTTCATAGATTGATTGATTTAGCAAATAATTGTTCATTAACTGCGTCAGTTTTCGATCTCGATAAATCGGCTTCATTTCATTAATTAAACGATAGCTGCTATTATGGACTTTTCTGGACTCTTCTTCTTTCTTCCATTGGGTTACAGCTCGTACAAGGGTATCGTTTAAAATCGAAGGATCTACTGGCTTTAGAATATAATCCGTACTTCCAAAATGAATAGCTTTACGCATATAGTGGTAATCATCATACCCTGTTACCACAATCGTTTTACTAGAAGGCGAATTCTCTTTAATCCACTCCAACAAAGCAATTCCATCGATATTAGGCATCTTCATATCAGTAAAAATGATTTCCGGTCCTTGATCCTCGATAAGCGCAATCGCTTGCTCACCGCTATCAGCTTCTATCACATCTGTAATTTCATGCTCTTCCCACTGTCCAAGCAGCTTTATTCCTTCTCTTACATGCTCTTCATCATCCACGATTAATACTTTCATCACTATCCCTCTTTTCTTCAATTGTTGTTAGCTTTATGACAACGGTAAAATCGTGATTTTCTTGACTGCTAATTTGCATTGAAGCATGATCTCCATAGTAGATGCGAAGTCGTTCATAAATGTTTTGCAACCCAATATGCTCATCTGTTTGATTATACGATTGCTGAAGTCTCGTTTTTAATTGATTCAACTCTTGGTGTCCTATCCCTTTTCCGTTATCAGAAACAGTTAGAATCAGTTCTTCACCGTTCAACTCCGCTGAAATCAACAGCTTTCCGCTTCCTGTGCGGGTTTCGAATCCATGCTTAAAAGAATTCTCAACCAGAGGTTGCAAAATCATTTTCGGTATTCGCATAAGCTCTGCTTCTTTTTCGATATTTAACTCATACTCAAACTTTGAACCAAACCGCTGCTTTTGCAGACTTAAGAAAGCTTTTACGTGATCGACTTCTTGCTTTAAGCTAACGATATCCTCTTTCATATTCATGCTGTAACGCATAATGTGGGAAAGTGAGGTTAATAAAGAATATACTTCAACTGCTTTATGCTTAAGAGCAAGAGTTCCAATCGATTGAAATGCGTTGTATAAAAAATGCGGATTAATTTGTGACTGCAGCACTTTTAGCTGCGTTGATTTATTTTCTAATTCCAATCGAAATTTACGTTCAATCAAGTCATTAATTGTTTCTACCATAGAGGTAAAATGCCTTCCTAAAACACCAAATTCATCGTTTCCAAGCGATTTAAACCGCACCTCAAATGATCCTTTTTCCACTTCTTTCATATTGCGAATCAATACGTTAATCGGCTGTGTAAAACGTACTGATATAAAAAGCGTAGCGATAACGAGCATACACAGAAATGGCAGGCCAATTAATACATTCATAAGTGCTGTCTTTCTTGCATCCTCATATAAAACACTGTAAGGAATTCGTTTCACAATGTACAAGTCCTCAAAGGGCTGTTTAAGCTTTTCATACATTAATACGCCTGAGAAGCTTTTATCCTCCCATTCCATGCTATGGTCTTTTTGAGAAGTGAGCGCCTTCACCCACGCGTAGTTTTCATTTTTTCCAATAACCTTTGAATCAGAGGAATACAAAACCTTCCCTTTATTGTTCATTAAATAAAAATCTTCTGACTCTTCATTATATAGACGCTGCGATATAGATTGAATTTGTGTCATATTAATGTCTAAAGATAGATAAGCTAACAACTTGTCTGATGGAATCTCATCAATCCGCTGATGAAAGCTAATAACTTGATTCGGCAGTGAATCAATTAACGTTGATAAATTATTGTAGCTATAAATTTCATGGGTAGGCTCAATCACAAGAAATTTATGATTTTTATTTAAATAAGAATAGTAAGGCTGAGTGTAAATATCATCGTACTTCCCTCTGCTGCTCACTTTTGAATTATAAGCTGTATATGAGTCATGCCCGTTTTCAATGTAAAGATGGAGTTGTTCAATCTCTGGACGAGTATTATATAAATAAAGAAGAGTTCGTGATATTTCCAGCTGATTGGCTCCTAAGTCACTTGATACACCTTCATCTAACACTTTAATAAATGGGTGGTAGCCGTACAGCCTTTTTGTAATATTAGCAATTTCATTTAAGTAATCGCTCAAATCATTGCTTCCATTTTTAATAACTTGATAGTTGGTAGAAATAAATCGGTTCTTAACCGTTTCTTTTGTGTATTGATACGTAAAAATCGTCGAAATTAAAAATGGAATAACCGTTGCGAATAAGAAAAACAAAATTAATTTCTTGCGTATACTCCAGCCTTTCACAAATAACCTCCTTTGACTAATGTCATACATTATGACTATTATTATACATTAAAAGCGCTTTCAATTAACTATTATTTTTTCATAACTATGAATCTAACCAGCTATTTTTTCACATCAAAAAGTCCGCGTTTTCCACGCGGACTTCTTGTTTATTTTTTCATTTTTGCCCAAATTGTATCTAATTTCTTCATAAACTCTTCTTCTGTCATTTGCTTGCCTGCGTAAGACTGCATTGCTGCGCCGACTTCTTGAACCGTTCCTTCCGGATACTTAAACCAGTTCCAAGATAATGTTTTACCTTCTTCAGAGTACTTTAAGATATCATCAGATAAAGAATCGATTCCTTTTCCATCAATGTTTTTGAACGCTGGAATGAACTTAAACTTTTCAACTAAGAATTTTTGACCCTCTTTAGAAGAAACCATCCAATTTAAGAATTCTTTCGCTGCTTTTTTATCTGCATCTGGCGCATTTTTGTTCACTACCCAGTTATTTGGAACTCCGATTGCTAGTTTATCATTTTTCTTTGCATCGTTGCTGATTGGCATTGGAATAAAGCCCATTTTCATGTCCGGATTAATTTTCGTAATCATATTTACCGTCCAGTTACCTTGTTGCATCATTGCTGTTTCACCAGAAGCAAATTGAGTAACTTGTGTATTGTAGTCTGTCGTTAGTGGATTTTTATTTCCATACTTTAACGTTAAGTCGAACAGATTCATAAATTGCTTAAACGTTTCATTGCCTTCAAATTTTGCTTTTCCTTCGTTTAGACCTTTAATAAACGCATCTGGATCGTCTTGCTGTGCCATTGGAATATTAAATAAGTGGTTACCTAGCACCCACCACTCGCCGTATCCATTAGAAAATGGCGTAATGCCTTTTGCTTTAAGCTTCTTAGAAGCTGCTTCTAATTCGGACAGCGTTTTAGGTAATTCTTTAACGCCTGCTTTTTCAAATAAATCTTTATTATAAATAAAACCATAACCTTCTAAGTTTAGCGGTTGACCATAAATCTTCCCGTCCATTGTCATCGGTTCTTTGGCGATATCATACAGATTATCTACCCAAGGCTGATCAGATAAATCTTCTAATTTATCCTTCCACGTTTGCGCTTCTTGGAACCCTCCATTGTTAAAGATATCAGGTTCATTTCCAGAGGCAAACTGTGCTTTTAGTGCTGCACCATAGTCCGCGCCTCCGCCGACTGTTTGGATGTTAAACTTTACGTTTGGATGTTCTTTTGTATATTCATCCGTTAATTCTTTCAGCTGATCTGCAATTTCCACTTTGAACTGGAACATATCAATAACAACTTGATCACCTGAGCCTGCTGATTTACTTGCTTTTGAATCCGTACCTGAGTTTGAACATGCTGTCGCAAATAAAAGTGATGTTGCTAACACGCCAGACATTATTGAAAGCCTTTTCATTTTCATTCGTTTTGCCCCCCTTGATATCTATCTCTCTTTATTTTACCGATTCTAGGACATTTGAACAGGTAACAATATTGAACAACCGAGTGGAAAATATTGAACAACCCCTTCAGCACCCTTCGACAGGTCTCTCTTCTTTCGCAAAAATTTCTATAAATTTTTTGTCTGTTTTATTCCACCTAATAACATTTATAGACAAAATTATGTTAATATGTAGAGTGATAGATTCATAAGAAAATTTATGAATTTTTTTAACTTGTATAAACAAAGTGAAGGGGTTTACATGAAAACTAAAAAGCGCAAAAAAACACATGTCTCATTTCGAATTAACTGGCTGTTTATTGTGGTTTTCCTGCTTTTTTCTGCACTCATTTTACGATTAGGCTTCGTACAGATCGTGTACGGAGAGAACTATAAACGAGAAGTTGAAAAAACAGAAGATGAAACGGTAGATTCACCGGTTCCTCGCGGGAAGATGCTAGACCGCTATGACCGCGTTATCGTGGATAATAAACCGTTGAACGCTGTCACGTACACGCGTTTGAAAGGCGTCACTCAAGAAGACAAGCTAAAAGTAGCTAAAAAGCTTGCCACTCTTATTGATGTTCCTGTTACAACAGACGTGTTTGGCAAATCGGATAAAAAGAAAGATAAAAATACGATTAAGCTAACAGAACGCGACTTAAAAGATTACTGGATTGCAACTCATCCAAAAGCAGCAGCGAAAAAAATCACTTCAGCGGATAAGCAAAAAGTAAAAGAAGGTCAACTTTCTGAAGATGATTTGTATCCTCTTCAGCTGAAGCGCATCACAAAAAACGAACTTTTATCGGTGAAAGATGATCTTGAAGTGATTGCCATTAAAAGCAAGATGGAAGGCGGCTACGCGTTAACTGCTCAAATTATTAAAAGCGGATTAACCGATAAAGAGCTTGCCGTCATTAGTGAGCAGCTGGGTGACTTACCAGGCGTCGATACAACAACTTACTGGGACCGTATGTATACATACGATGACTTACTTAGCACGCTGCTTGGTAAAATCACATCAGCAGATGAAGGATTACCGAGTGAAAACTTACAGTACTATTTATCACACGGCTACAGCCGTAACGACCGAGTAGGAAAAAGTTATTTAGAAAAGCAGTACGAAGACGTCCTTCGCGGTCAAAAAGCTCGCGTGCAAAACGTCACGGACCGCTCCGGCAACTTAGTGAGCCAAGAGACCGTTACTGAAGGTCAGCGCGGCAGTGACTTAATTTTGACAATTGATATGGAGCTGCAAAAGCAAGTCGAAGATGCTTTAACAAAAGCTGTCACTTCTGGAGACAAAGGAACACGATTAATGGATCGCGCGTTTGCTATTATGATGGACCCTCATACAGGAGACATTTTAGCGATGGGCGGAAAACAGCTTGTTACTGATAAGCAAACCGGGGCACGTAAAGTACAAGACTTCGCTCTTGGTAACATGACAACTTCTTATGAAGTAGGGTCCGCAGTTAAAGGAGCGACAGTTCTAGCAGGACTTGATTCAGGCGCTATCCAGCCTGGTACGGTTTTTTACGATGCGCCGATGAAGTTTGCTGGCGGAACAATTAAAAAATCGTCTCACCCAATTGGAGCAACAGGTATTCAAAAAGCTTTGGAACAATCATCAAACGTGTTCATGTACCGTACGGTTATGAGCATGGCTGGTGAAACATATCGACCTGGCGGAAAGCTGAATATTCCTTCATCTATTTTTAACAAACTGCGCTCATACTATAGCCAGTTTGGGCTTGGAATTTCAACTGGAATTGATCTAGAAAATGAATCGACGGGTATTCGTAACAGCGTCACAAACGAACCGGGTAAAGCGTTGGATTTTGGTATCGGACAGTATGATACGTACACACCGCTTCAGCTTGTTCAGTACATTTCAACGATTGCTAACGGTGGATATCGCATGAAACCGCACTTAGTAAAAGAAATCCGCGAGCCTGAGCTTGATAGCGAGCTAAAAGGAAGTATTCAAAGTTCTGTTGAACCGGAAGTGTTAAATCGTATTACGATGAGCCAATCAGAAATTGAAATTGTTAAGCAAGGTTTCCGTCGCGTAGTCACAAATGGAACTGGTAGAGCTCTAGGAAACGGTACAGCATATGCAAAATACAACATTGCTGGTAAATCAGGTACAGCTGAAACCTTCAACAAAGGGGTCAGCGTTCGTAACTCTACATTCGTTTCATACGCGCCTTATGATAACCCGGAAGTAGCCGTAGCCGTTGTTATCCCTTCTGCTTATGTAGCCGGAACTTCGAATTCATTAAGCAAACAAGTTACTGGTGAAGTTATTAAAGCTTACTTCGACCTTAAGAAACAAGGCGAAAAAGAAGTAGAGCAAAAAGAAGAAGATGCAAAAACAGGAAATACAGAATTAAACGGCGTAAAAAAAGATGATAATGAACAATAAAAAAAGGTCTCGTCATGAGACCTTTTTTGTTTTTTCTATGAAAAAAGCCCATCTCACTGAGACAGACCGCGTAAAAAGTATAGTTCAATTAGTTCAGCAATTTTTTCTTCTGAAAGCGGCTCATGCCGTTTTTCCCAATCATAGACGAGTGCAATGTACATTTTAAATAGTAAAAAAGCTGTGAGCTCTGGGTTGCACGGTTTGATTTCTTTTTTAGAAATCGCAATTTCGATTTTGTTTTTTATATAAGTCAAAATCTCTTCTTCTACTCGCACCAGCACTTCTTGCACTGCTGTAGTGCCTAACTGCTGTTCCTGTACCAGCTTCAGCATGAGCTGATGCTCGGTGCGGAATTCTAAGATTCGAAAAATGGCTGCTTGGGCATTTTCAAAAAAAGGACGGTTGCTATCAATGACAGTTTCAGCTGCATCTGTCATTTCTCGAATCATTCGTGTCACAATTTCATCGAATAACTCTTCTTTATTTTTAAAAAAAGTATAAATCGTTCCTTTTCCGACATTTGCAAGCTTCGCCACTTGCTCCATAGTCGTTGCTTTATATCCAAACAGCGCAAATGATTTTGACGCTGCATCAACAACTGATTGCTTTCGGTCTATAGCCACGTTATCCCCTTCTTTCTGACCAAATGAATATTTCAGTCAACAAGTACGGTTTTACTATAGCATAAGTTTCTTTTGCTTTTCAACCACAATCTCTTCTCTTAGTATAACCTGTCTCTACAGGTAGTAGACAAAAAAGCGGAGCATTGATTCACCGCTCCACTTCTACAGTTGCTGCACATATTTAACCGCTTTTTTAGCCACATCTTCTCCTTGCTCTACACATTCCGGTATACCCAGACCTTCGTATGAGCTTCCCGCTACATAAAGACCGGAAAGCTCTTTTTCAAGCTGTTCGTTCATCGTATCTAGCATATCGTGATGTCCGACCGTATACTGAGGCATTGACTGCTTCCATCTCGTTACCGCGTAGAATTCGGGCTCAGCAGAAATGGTAATGAGCTTCTTCAAATCCTCCAGGACAATTTTGAAAATTTCATCGTCAGGCTGATCCACCACAGCTTCATCCCCGGTTCGTCCAACTAAACATCTCAGCAGCACTTTTCCTTCCGGAACCGCATGCGGCCACTTTTTATTTAGCCATGTGCACGCCGTAATCGTGTAATCGCTATTTCTTGAAACGGCGATGTTCATTGCATCTAGATTGTCTTGCAGCGCTTCTTGTGCAAAGGCTATCACAACAGTAGCTACTGAAGTGGAAGGCATATGCTTCAACGGTTCGAATATTTTATATTCCGAAAGCATAGACTGAGCAGCTGCATGAGGAGAAGTTACAATAACGCTGTCTGCTTTTATGACTTTCCCGCTATTTAACGATAATTCATATGTGGTATCTTCTTTATAAATTTTCTCTACTTTTATTCCTTTTATAATAATATCAGGATCTATTGCTTTTTCTACCCCATCTACTAGCGATTGAAGACCTTCTTTTAATGTTAAAAAGACACTATTTTTTTTAAACTCCGAATCATCACCGTGCTGTGGGTGAATTTCTTTTAGCTTTTTCATTCCAACAATTAAGCTTCTGTACTTATGTTCAGCATGCAGAAACTGTGGAAATGTTGATCGTAAACTCAAGCGATCAACGTCTCCTGCGTAAATTCCTGATAATAGAGGCTCAATTAAATTTTCAACAACTTCATCACCAAACCGTCTTCTAAAAAACACGCCTAGCGAACGGTCATCCTGATTTTTTGTCTTCGGTATAAAAAAATCAGCAGCTGCGCGCAGCTTGCCAACAGGTGAAAATAACCCTGTTGTGATAAAAGGAGATAACTTGGTTGGTATCCCCATTACAGCACCATCAGGCAGCGCATGCGGTGTATCTTTTACCAGAATATAGGATTTTCCCTTTTCATTTCCGACTAGCTCCCTACCTAACCCTACTTCTTTTGCCAGTTTTGTAGCAGCTAGCTTACGCGCTAAAAATGAATCAGGACCTTTTTCAAATAAATACCCGTCTCGTTTGACCGTTTGAATTTTTCCACCAAGCCGATGCGTTGCTTCTATTAGTTGAAGATCAATTGGCAGCTGATGATCCTTTATTTTTTTTTGCAAATAATAGGCAGCTGAAAGACCTGTTATTCCTCCACCGATGATGACAACCTTTTTTCGTCTATCCGTCATGTTATCATCGCCTTTTCTGTAAAATTCAATATAAAGAGAAGCGATTATGGAAATCCATAGCTCGCTTCTTACTTTTCTCTATACTGATTATAAGTTACTTTTCATCCCTGTTCAACGTACAAAGAATCTATATTGACTTAACGAGTAATTCGCTTTAACACAACTGTAGCTAACCCATCGATAAATTCAGGCTGTGCATTGGGCATTTCAGGGCGGTAATAATCAGCCCCAATTTCATCTGTCACCACTTTGCATTCATAGTCATTGTCATAAAGTACTTCTAAGTGATCTGCAATAAATCCAACCGGAGTATAAACGAATGATGTATAGCCTTTTTCTTCGTGCAATTCTCTTGTTAAATCTTGTACGTCCGGACCAATCCATGGCTCAGGCGTATTTCCAGCACTTTGCCAGCCAATTTCGTAATGTTCAATACCAGCTGCTTGTGCAATTAAATCCGCTGTTTCTTGAAGCTGATTTGGATATGGATCTCCTGCTGCAATAATTTTTTCCGGCAAGCTATGCGCAGAAACAATCAACACGGCTTTTTGGCGTTTCTCTTTGTCTATTAAATCAAACGTTTGTTTAACACGTGTAGCCCAGTACTGAATGAACTTTGGCTCACTGTACCAGCTTTCTACTGAATGAATGATTGGTCCTCCTAATTTTTCAGCCGTTTCTTTGGCGCGCCCATTATAGGATTTTACGCTAAACGTTGAAAAATGAGGTGCAAGCACAATGCTGACCGCTTCTTTAATTCCGTCTTTATGCATGGCTTCTACTGCATCTTCAACAAACGGTTCAATATGTTTTAAGCCAAGATACGCTTTAAATTCAATTTCATCCTGCACTTCATTCAAGCGCTTTTCCAGACTTTCCATTTGCTGTTGCGTAATTTTTGCAAGAGGTGAAATGCCCCCGATTGCTTCGTAGCGGTTTTGTAAATCTTCTAAGGCTTCCGGTGAAGGTTTACGTCCGCGGCGGATATGTGTATAGTAACGTTCAATATCTTCTTCTTTATATGGCGTTCCATATGCCATTACAAGTAATCCCATTACTTTTTTACTCATGTGTTCGACACCTCTTTGTTAGATTCAATACTTGTCTTCATTTTGCCATGAATAAAAAGAAAAATTCAAAGTTTAGCGCTCCAAATTATTTGACAATTTATTGTCTATTCGCAGAATATTCATGAATAAAGGTTGTTAAACGCTTCAACGTTTCCGGCTGAACCTGTGGAAAAACGCCGTGCCCCAAGTTAAAGATGTAACCAGGACTGGCCATCCCTTTATCTAATATTTCTGTTACACGTTCTTCAATAACTTCCCATGGAGCTAACAAAATAGCAGGATCTAAGTTTCCTTGCAGTGTTTTTGTTAAGCCTAATGCACGTGCTTCATCCAGCTGTGTTCTCCAATCTAATCCCACTACATCCAGCGGCAGATCATGCCATTCTTTTGCCAAATGACTTGCCCCTACTCCAAACATAATGAGCGGTACATTTTTTTCACGTAAAGAGGTGAAAATTCGCTCCATAACAGGTTTTATAAAGTAACGATAATCCGCTACATTTAAAGCACCTACCCATGAATCAAAGATTTGAATGGCTTTTGCCCCAGCGTCAATTTGCGCTTTTACATATGTAATCGTCATATCTGCTAACTTATCCATTAGTGCAAACCATGCTTTAGGTTCCGTATACATAAATGCTTTTGTTTTATTGTAATTTTTTGAAGGTCCTCCTTCAATCATATAGCTTGCCACTGTAAAAGGAGCACCCGCAAAGCCAATTAGAGGTACGTTTAACTGTTCTGTTGTTAACAGCTTAATGGTATCTAATACATACGGAACATCTTCTTCCGGCGTAATTTCTCCTAGTTTTTCTACATCGCTTAAAGATTGAATTGGATTAGAAATGACGGGACCAATTCCTGACTTGATTTCAACATCCACTCCAATTGAAGGAAGCGGTGACATTATATCTTTATATAAAATAGCTGCATCCACTCCGTACTGTTCAACGGGCAGGCGTGTTACGTATGCCCCAAGCTCCGGCTGATGAGTAATTTCAAATAAAGAGTACTTCTCTTTTAGCTTTCGGTATTCCGGCTGTGAACGCCCTGCTTGGCGCATATACCAAACCGGAACATGATCCGTTTTTTCCCCTCTACAGGCTTTTAAAAAAGTATCGTTAAACGTTCCTTGACTCATAATTTCCACCTTTCTCGATTGTCTTCCATCCGTATTTTCTTCGATTAGACAGACAATAATCAGCAAAGGAACATACCGGTTCCTCTACTGATTAAAGTTTCACGTTATATTCTCTACTTGTCACTATACCCATTTCTTTACGACTTGTATAGCCACCTGCTAAAAATGTCAAAAATTCGCCCTACTCTTCCTTTTTTTATTGAAAAAGAGCAGGTGTTACTTCGTTGGATTTTTTTCCTTTTTGTTTTGTTTGGGAATTGTAAGGAACTACATAATAAGTAGGACTGTCGAGCAGATTCACACGCTCTTTTTCAAACGCTCCTTTTCCCTTCACTTTACCAATTACTTCGGCTTTATCTCCTTTTTTCTCATAAACATAATAAACAGCTCTTTTATCAGGTGAAGGTGTCCACGATAAATTTACCGTTAGCAAACCAAATGGATGAAATGTTAATTCTTGTTTTAAGTCTTTAACTTGCTCTAAGCGTATTGGTTTTGGCAAATCTTTAACGCCTGCTGGCTTTTGAAATGCAGCTTCGTCGTAACCAGCTCTTGTGAGAATGTCTTTAAATAATAGAGTCGGATAAGAAC
This sequence comes from Priestia sp. JNUCC 25, assembly GCF_053667915.1. Lineage (NCBI taxonomy): Bacteria > Bacillati > Bacillota > Bacilli > Caryophanales > Bacillaceae > Priestia > Priestia sp. JNUCC 25. The sequence goes on along the minus strand of NZ_CM132211.1, from coordinate 569,483 downwards.
TTCCTTTTGTTAAATAATGCTGGTCATTTGTAGAATCATATCCCATCCACACGCTTCCTACAACATCTGGCGTGTATCCAACGAACCAAGCATCCCTTGTGGCTCCTTTAACATTCGTATACGAAGTAGACCCTGTTTTTCCTGCTAACTCTCCTTTAAACTCTCCTTTTTTTGCCGTTCCTTCTTTAACAACTCCTTGAAGCATTTTTGTCATATACCAAGCCGTTTGTTTTGAAAATGCTTTGTGAGTGTCGGGAACAGCTTTTGCAATTACTTTTCCGTCTTGATCTTTTATTTCTTGAATAAAGTACGGTTGGATGTTTTCTCCGTTTTCAGCAAATGCCCGGTACGCTCCTGCTAATTGAAGCGGTGTAATTCCTTCCTTTAATCCTCCAAGAGCAATCGCAAGCCCTTTATCTTCTAAAGGAATTCCTAGCTTTGTGAGGTACTGCTTACTTGTTTCAACTCCTAGCTGATTCAATGTCCAGACAGCAGCTGCGTTTTTAGAATCTTTTAGGGCATCGTACATCGTTACCTTTTTAGCATATTGGCCGTCTACATTTTTAGGTGTGTATCCCCCGTAGCTTGTAAGCTTGTCTTGCAGCAAAGAATAAGGCTTGAATTGACCTTCTTCTAACGCAGGGCCATATACTGCAATAGGTTTCATCGTAGAACCTGGCTGTCTTTTGACATTTAGGCGATTGAGCGATTTTTGTACATAATCTCGTCCTCCCATAACAGATAAAACTCCTCCGCTTTTGTTATCGACTAATACAAAAGCACCTTGGGCACTGTTATCTGTACCTGGAAAATAACGATTTTCTTTCATCAGCTCGTAGGCGGCTTCTTGTACTTTTGTACTCATCGGTACTTTGACCGTATAACCGCCGCGCAGAAGCTCATTGCTCGAAATGCTGTATTTCTTCTCTGCTTCTTGAATAACCATATCGATATAGGTTAAATATGCTGGGTTTTTAGCCTGTTCCTTTACGTTCAACCCCAGCGTTCTTCCTTGCAAACGGACATTTTTTTCAGCTGATAAATAACCTGCTTTTTGCATGGCATTTAACACAACATTTCTACGTTCTATACTTTTTTCTGGATGTAAAATAGGAGAATAAGAATTCGGTGCTTTTGGCAGTGCAGCAAGCAGTGCACCTTCTTCTACCGTTAATTCGGAGACATCTTTATTGAAGTAAAGCTTGGATGCAGCTTGGATTCCATAGGCTCCGTGTCCAAAGTATATTTGGTTCAAATACATTTCAAGCAGTTTTTGCTTACTGTAACGCTGCTCCAAGTTAATGGCCACCACTACTTCTTTTGTTTTTCTAAGCAGCGTTTTATCATTAGATAAAAACACATTTTTAGCCAGCTGCTGTGTTAAAGTACTTCCTCCTTCAACACTTCCTCCAGCCAATATATCTCGGTATAATGCTCGGCCAATAGATTTAAAATCGATTCCGTGGTGTTCATAAAAACGAACGTCTTCAATTGAAATAAATGCTTGTTGCACATGCTTTGGAATCTTATCAATTGAAACCAAGTCCCGATTTTTCACATAGAGCTTTGTTAATTCGTCTCCATTTTCGTCCACTAACCTCGTAGCCGAGTCCATGACGATTTTTTTCTCATCAATTACATAGTTTCCAAGAAACAAGATGATAATATATCCAATCAATCCTAATAGAAAAATTCCAACTAAGGCAGCAATTGCGTATAAGCCTTTTTTGTACATCGTGCCACCCCTTTTCTTTCGCTAAACTTTTGATAATATGGAAAACAACTTCATCAATGTTTTACTTTACCATCTTCATTAGAAGTTCACAATTTTTGAATTTTTGTGTGTAAAATTTTATAATTTTAGTATGATTTACAATTGTAAATTGTATGCAATTCCCAATTAGAAAGGAAGTATAATCCATGAAGATCTTTATTACTTACGGAACAGGCCCTTACCTTCAGAAGTTGATCGACGAACATCCGAGTGAACGCTTGTTACTGCTTCACAAAGATGACGATCAATTTGCACTAGTCCACGAAACAGATGGAGATACAATTTTTAAAGAAGGACATGCTTATGAAGTATTAGATGCTTCTGGAGATCTTGCAGATAGCGGATTTGCTGTACTAAATAATATTTCAGTTACAGATGAAGGCCGTCCTTTGTTTGAACAGCGATTTAGCCAACGAGCTCGTTTAATTGAAAATGAAGCAGGCTTCTCAGCTATTCGTGTGCTTCGTCCACTGCAAAATGACACATACATTATCTTTACAGGATGGAAAGATGAAAGTTCATTTAGCGATTGGCAGTCTTCAAAAGCCTATAATGAAGCACACAAAAAACGCGGTACGTCAGAAGGCGTGGATCAGCAGCCGTCAATTTTCTCTCGCCCTTCTTATGTGACCTCATACCACGTAGTTAAATAAGTAAACACCCTCCTAGTAGGCGAGTATCACAATAGGCACAAACGTCATATTGTATACTACATCACCTATTGGGAGGAATTTTTATGGGCATAGAGCTTGGAGCTCTTCATTGGATGTATGTCCTTTTTATCGCCTTCATTATCGGCTTTATGATTATGCGGCGAGATACGAGTATCCTTTGTATACTCGGGATTTTTTTGCTTTCCTTAACAGCTACCTCTTCGTTAAGCCACTCCGTCAGCGCTGTTTTTTCCAGCTTCATTTATGCCATTACAGAACTGCTTCCTACCATTTTAATTATTTCAATTATTGTATCTATGAGTAAAGTCTTAATGGCTACAGGAATAAATGAATCGATGATTTCACCTTTTGCTCGCCTCATTAAAACACCTGCTCTTGCCTATTGGGTTATTGGATTAGTTATGATGACCATCTCCTATTTTTTCTGGCCTTCTCCAGCCGTTGCTTTACTTGGAGCCGTGCTTTTACCAGTGGCCATCCGCGTAGGGCTTCCAGCTATAGGCGTAGCTGTAGCGATGAATTTATTCGGCCACGGCGTTGCGCTTTCAGGAGACTTTGTTATTCAAGCTGCTCCTAAGATAACAGCTGACGCAGCAGGTCTTCCAGTTCACGAGGTGGTTCAAGCAAGTGTCCCTCTGGTCATTGTGATGGGAGTTGTTACGACACTCTCTGCTTTTTACTTTTTAAAACAAGATATGAAGCACAATAGAATTCACGTTCAACCGACAATGTTAACAAACAGTTCTTCTGTCCAATCCACACCTCTTTCTTCTTCAGTACGCCGGGCTTTAGCCATTATAGTTCCCCTTGTCTTTGCTATAGACGTATGGGCAATGTTCGCCCTTCATTTACAGGGAGGAGATGCGACTGCTCTCGTTGGCGGCACAGCCCTGTTTATTTTAGTGGTGGTTTCACTTATTGCTCACAAAGGAAAAGGTCTCGAACAAACAACTTCCTACTTGATTGAAGGCTTGCAGTTTGGTTTTAAAGTATTCGGTCCCGTTATTCCCATTGCAGCTTTTTTCTATTTAGGAGATGCTGGATTCACAACAATCATTGGTGACTTTCTTCCGAAAGGATCACATGGACTTGTAAATGACCTAGGCGTTGCGCTTGCTTCCACTGCGCCGTTAACCGCACAGGTTGCTACTGTAACGATAACTGCTCTAGGAGCTATTACCGGATTAGACGGTTCAGGCTTTTCAGGCATTTCACTTGTAGGCTCTGTCTCTCATTTATTTGCATCTGCTTTAGGATCGGGCGCTGCCACCCTAACTGCTTTAGGGCAAATTGCTGCGATTTGGGTTGGGGGAGGCACGTTGATTCCATGGGCATTGATTCCAGCAGCTGCAATTTGCGGAGTCAGTCCGTTTGAACTCGCCAGACGTAATTTAAAACCTGTAGCGATTGGATTGGTCGTTACAACAATTGTCGCGATGTTCTTAGTTTAAACAAAAGGGGCTGGGACATAACGAAATGAATTCCATCCAAAGACGAACAAGCTGGATATATAATCTGGACAGCTTGCTCGACCGCAGTTGATTTCCGTTCAAGGCTTCGCTTTCCGCGAGAGTCTTCGCCTTGCCCTCCAATCAACTGCTAGAAGCAACGAAACAGATAAAATCTATGTTCACTGTAACAAAAAGAAACGAACCACTAATCGAACAGTTTGATTAGTGGTTCGTTTTTCACTTCGGCTATACTACTTTTTTCCAGACTCCATATGTATATATTTTTTACATGCCTTTTGGAAACTCTTTTTCCACTGAAGGCCTTACATACGCATAAACAAGCGTATAGAAGAAAATGCCTACAATAAGCCACATAATCCCTAAGCTGTAGCCAGCTAAGACATCTGTTAAAAAATGTTCTCTTAATAGAATACGGCTCACACCTATTAATAAAACGATTAAAGTAATTGCAAGCTGATACCGCTTGGCTACCTTTTGACTGTTCATATGCTTTGTGAGAAAAAAGATAATCAGACCGTAGATAAGAATTCCCATCATCGCATGGCCGCTTGGAAAACTGTAGCCTTCGATGCCTTGAAGAGGACGTCCTCGTTCTACCGCATCTTTAACTGCTTTATTAATAATATCACCGCTTAAAATAAGTAAGAATGCTGATATCATACCGATATAGTCCTTTTTGAAAAATAAAAAAACGAGAAGTACAGCTAAAAGAACCATAATCATCACTTTTGAAGCTAAAAAAGACAAGCCATGAAAAACAGATGACGATGACTGAAGAATAGTGCTGTCATCTATAGCTGAAACAAGCCAGTGGTCCCCTTGAAAAGAATCTGTCGACACAACAAACAACACTCCTAAAAAAACAAGACCTGCAACCCCAAACATCCACATCAATTTTTTGTACAGGGATACAGTTTGTGAATCTACCATATCGTTACCTCCTATTATCTCATGAGAAAATTGGTAAAAAACTCATTCTTTATCCCTATTCCTCACCTTATGTATCTATTATGTATATAAAATATTTCATGATTCAATTACTTTTTTCAATAATAACGCTTACATTCTTTTCTTTTTAATAGATAATGATATAATGATTAAAATGTCAAAAAATTCAAAACTTTATTCAACTTATACAGAAAGGATATGGTCACGTGAATTCCAAGCTACATACTTTACTTGAAGAAAAATTTGATGAAATGGTTCAAATCCGCCGATATCTGCATCAGTATCCAGAACCGTCTTTTAAAGAATTTCAAACCGCTGCCTACATTCGATCTTTTTATGACAAAATCGGTATTTCTTACCAAGCAAATGTAGGAGGAAATGGTATTGTAGCAAGCATTCAAGGAGGAAAAGCTGGTCCTACTGTAGCTTTGAGAGCCGACTTTGATGCCCTTCCTATTCAAGATGAAAAAGATGTACCATATCAATCAACTGTTCCGGGTGTGATGCATGCGTGTGGTCACGATGGTCATACGGCTACTCTTTTAGTCCTTGCTAAAGCGCTTTTTGAAATAAGAGATTCTCTCCATGGTAAAATCGTCTTCATTCATCAGCACGCCGAAGAGTATGCTCCCGGAGGCGCCAAGTCCATGATTGAAGACGGATGCTTAGACGGTGTAGACGCGATATTTGGAACACATTTATGGTCGTTAACTCCGACTGGTGTGATTCAATATCGAACGGGCCCTATTATGGCTGCTGCTGATCGCTTTGAGATTACGATCAAAGGAGCAGGCGGACACGGTGCACAGCCCCATAAAACAAAAGATTCAATCGTCATCGCCTCTCAGCTTGTTGTTAATTTACAGCAAATTGTAAGTAGACGTGTAAACCCAATTGATTCAGCGGTTGTGAGCATAGGTTCTTTTGTAGCGGAAAATGCATTTAATATTATTGCTGATTCTGCTCGACTAATTGGAACGGTAAGAACATTTAATGAAGATGTGCGAAATGATGTCGAAAAAGAAATCGAACGAATTGTCCAAGGTACATGCTTAACAGCTGATGCTTCTTATGAACTGAGTTATACTCGCGGCTATCCTTCCGTCGTCAACCATCCGGAAGAAACGGCCTTTCTTGCTTCTGCTGCTTCTCAAATCGATGAAGTTCATACAGTCGAAGAAACGGAGCCTCACATGACTGGGGAAGATTTCTCTTATTATTTGCAGCATATTAAAGGAACGTTCTTTTTTACAGGAGCTCAGCCAGAAGGTGTAGATGTTCCGTATCCTCATCATCATCCTAAATTTGATTTTAACGAAAAAGCAATGCTTATCGCAGCTAAAACGCTTGGTACGGCTGCTGTTGAGTATTTAAGAGAACAAGCTCCTTCTAAAAACGTAATAAAAGCGAATTAATCATTCAGCAAGCATTCGTACGGATAAGTAGACGAGTGCTTGTTGTTTTATTTTAGGAACCTTTTTCTCACTTAAAACGTAGTATTTATATCGACTGAAATGAGGTGATTTTTTTGAATACGTATGAAGAAAAAGTGTTACAAGAAGCTGAACATTGGAAATTCAGCATGTTGAAACGACCTTCTAAATTTCAACGGTCCGCAAAATCTTTACAACTTAAAATAAATGAAAAAATCCCTGCTAAAGTCCATAAGATTATGACTGAAAGCATAAAAAAAATGGTGGAAACCACGCTTGTTGGGTCCGATTTCACTACTAAAAAAAGAGATGTCAGCGGTCTTTCGTTTGAAGAAAAAGAGAAAAGAATTTTGGAGCTCATACCTAAGTACAAAAAAACTGCTGCTGTAGAAGGAGCTGGTACTGGTGCAGGCGGTATCCTTTTAGGTGCAGCAGATTTCCCGCTTCTTCTTTCCATAAAAATGAAGTGCTTATTTGACATTGCCGCTACGTATGGTTTTGATGTAAAAGAAAAAGAAGAACGCATTTATATGCTGTATATTTTTCATCTTGCCTTTTGCAGCGACGACCATAGAACGAAGCTGCTCGAAGTAGTAGAAAACTGGGAAGAAAAAAAAGAGGAACTTCTTGAGCTTGATTGGAAAGCTTTTCAACAAGAATACCGCGATTACATTGATGTTGTAAAAATGTTTCAGCTTATGCCGGGAATTGGAGCTGTTATAGGTGCATATGCTAATTATCAGCTTCTTGACCATCTCACAAAAGTAGCAATGAACGTCTATCGCTTCCGTATATTATCTTCGTCTCCAAAGTAGTCTAAAAACGTAAAAAAGCTCCATTCGGAGCTTTTTTTACGTTAATTTTTTATTTACATATGCATTTACAAATAAGTGAATAAATATAACACCTGCTGCCACGGAAAGCAGTGCAGCAACTATATTAGAAAAAGCCACCGCTATGGCGAGCACAAGAATTTGTACATACAGCGCTTTTTTCCATACGTCCAAAAATGCCTTTTTCCGTTCTTTAGCTTCAACCGGATAAAGAGAAAGCCATAAAATCTGTTTGTGCTGCTTCCAAAGCGGGAGTAATTGAAAACCCGTCATGTATACAACAAATAAAACAACCACTATATTGCCGTATTGAAACGGAGCTGCTACAATTAAAAATCCGCCAATGACAGTTAAGCGAACGAGCAAACTTAAATAATCTCCTGATCGCAAAAATGTTCTGGTGTACAAGTAATGGTAAGTGGCACTTTGACGAAATGGAATACGTGCTAATAGCCAATCTAAATATCTACGGCGTTTGATTCGCTCTTTCACCTGAGGAACGTCCGTAAATAAATTAGCTAATCGATAAAAATAGCCCATGCGCTTTTCTTCTAAGTCAATTAGCTTTTCCCATTTGATCGGCTTTCTTTTTGTAAGGGAGCGATAATAAATGGCTAGCGCAATCATAATCACCGCTACGACTCCTGTAAACAATACGTATGCATGCGAAAATAAGAAGTACGTAAAAACTGCGTTCAAGAAAAACCTGACGATATAATCTGTCCACTTCGCCCACTTTTCTTCAAACCATACAGCCCACCAAGACATGCCTAAGTTTACAACTTTCAAGATGAGTAATAGCAGAAAAAACACAAAAACGTTTGAGTAAGAATCATGCATTACCTTTACATGAAGAGGTGCTGCTGCACCAGTTGCAAATAATAAAATATAAAGCTGAATCGTAAAGGTAAACCAAAAAGATTTTTTAAAATAAGGCTGCAGCTTCGTCTCCAAAGGAAGTAAAAAGACTAAATCAGGTCGTTTTAAAAACGTTTGAATTTGACCCATGGTTAAAATCAATCCCATAAGTATCGCAATCACTACAGCCGAAGGAAACGCAGGTGTTAATGTACTCAACCACTGTTGATAATAGTAGGCCAAACCGCCAATCGCAAAAATTAACACTAATTTAATGTGGTCATTTAAGATATATTTTGTATATCTTCTTACATCCACTAAATACTGCTGAAACCGTTGCTTCCATAATGCATCAATCTTACTCATAGCCTTCTTCCTTTGTTAATTCAATATAAATTTCATCAAGAGTAGCATTGCGCATCTGAAATTCTTCTTGAAGGTCTTTAAGCGTTCCTTGCGCTCTTACTTCTCCGTTATGTAAAATAACAAATTTATCGCAGTAGCGTTCCGCGGTCGCCAAAATGTGTGTGGACATTAAAATGCCTGCACCTTGCTTTTTCATATCCGTCATCAAATCAAGTAAAGACTGAATACCAAGCGGATCTAAACCTAAAAAAGGTTCATCAATAATATAAAGAGACGGCTGAACCAAAAAAGCGCACATTATCATAACCTTCTGCTTCATTCCTTTTGAAAAATGCGCAGGGAACCATTTTAACTTCCGGTCTAAACGAAATTCTTTTAAAAGCGGCTGCAGACGGGCTTCATATGTTTGAGGCTCAAGTCCATAAGCCATAGCTGTCATATCTAAATGTTCTTTTAATGTTAATTCATCGTATAGCACAGGAGTTTCTGGAATAAACGTAAACTGACTTCGATAACCTGTTGGGTCTTGTTGAAAGGTTTTATTATTAATGGATACACTTCCTTTTTTTGCTTCCATTAATCCAATGATATGTTTAATCGTTGTACTTTTGCCGGCCCCGTTTAACCCGATTAACCCGACTAATTCACCTGCATTTACATCAAACGATACATCTTTTAAGACGGGAGTTTTTGTATATCCCCCTGTAATATTGTTAATTTGCAATAAAGAACCCATCACGATCTCCTTTTATTTGTTCTTTTTTGTCTTCAAGCGCAAGCGCTATTTGCTCTATTGTACCAAATCTTTTTCTTCCTCACATTGTTTTCAATTTTTTTCGGTTAATTTTTCCAGAATATAATCGAAATATCAGGACATTCTATATAGGGAAGAAGGAAAACAAGTTATTGATTACAACTAATCATTACAAAGCTTCTTACATTTGGGATGAGGTGTCTACAGCAGGCATATTTCAGAAAACCTTATTGTAAATCGATGTATGTTTGATTCATAAGGGGATGGTAGTCATGAACGTAGTAAGAATATATATAATGGGTAGACAATAATGTTCATTTATTACTGTGTAAATGAGGTGTTTGTCAAAGACCAAGAACGATTTCGTTCACATTGTATATTTTTTAGCTCAATGCTTAAATGAGGTGTTTGTTAAAGAGAATATACTTTTTCAAGTTACTGTTTCATTAGGCAATGCAATTACGTAAATGAGGTGTTCCTTAAAGATCATATGCTGCATTAAAGGCTATTTTTTCCTTCTTCACATGACGGGATGCATAATCGTTTGCATCCCGTTTTTGTGTATAAAATGCCAGTAGCTATTTCTTGCCTGCTGATTGCATTTCTACTTTGTGGTAAAATAAACGTACATGTATACCCATACATTTATATTGGTAACGGAAGGTGAACATAATGAGCACACATGATGAAAACTGTATTTTTTGCAAAATTATTCGCGGTGAAATCCCAGGTGCAAGAGTATTTGAAAATGAACATGTATTAGCTTTTTTAGACATTAGTCAAGTAACAAAAGGTCATACGCTGGTGATTCCAAAAGTACATAAAAAAGACATTCACGAACTAACGCCGGAAATTGCGCGCAATTTGTTTGAAGTGGTTCCTCAAATCGCAAATGCAATTAAAGAAACATACAGCCCAATCGGCTTAAACATCTTAAATAATAATGGTGAAAAAGCTGGTCAATCCGTGTTTCATTATCATATGCACATTATTCCTCGCTATGGGGAAGGGGATGGATTCGGTGCTGTATGGAAAGAGCATACAAGCGAATACACGCCTGAAAAACTTCAAGAAATCGCTGGCAATATTTCTTCTCGCCTTTCTTGAAACAAAAAAAGCTTACACATGTAAGCTTTTTTTGTTTTATCTATTCATTTGACACATGTTTAATCAGTTTGTGATATAAAACATCGTACGGCTTTTCACTTATTATGAACGACTTTCCGCCTTAACTTCTAAATTCATACGTTCTTCAATCAATTTTGTTAATGCTCTTGATCCTTCAGGTACCAAGTGGACACCATCTGATGTAAAGTATTCAGGGTGCTTAGAAGCCTCTGAGTACCAATCTACGAGCGTGACGTGACCAAACTTTTCAGAGGCAGCTTTCAAGTTCTTGTTCACCGTGCTTTCCCACGAACGAGGAACGCGCGTATTCACTAAGTAAACGTCCGCGTGTGAAAAAGCTTTTACCAGTTGTTCAAGTTCTTCATTTGTAAAATAGCCGTTTGTTCCTAACTCAATAATCACTGCGCTGTTCGGATTATTAAATGCTTGATAGCTAGGAGTTAGCTGCAGTGCTTCATTGAGCTGCCTTCCTACTTTTCCGTCAATCGTAATACTAAGCGGCATCTCTTTAAGATTTGGAGCAATATCCAGCATGACCGAGTCTCCAATCGCAAGAACATCTCTGTAAGAATTCGGCTGCTGTTTTTCTTTGGCATCAGATTTTTCTTCCGCGTTCTCTGCTTTTTTATCATCCGCTTTGTTCTTGTCTTTGACAGAAGTTGAAGCATTTTCTTTATGATTCGTTTGAATTTTAACCTCTGTCTCTTTTGCTGTCGTTTCATCCTTTTGCTGCGTACTAATAGCAAAGCTTGTCATATCCGCTGTAAACAGCGCCAAAAAGAAAATGAGACTGCCCAAAACCGCTTGTCTCGAACGAGAGAGATTACGCCATTTAAAAAGCTCTCTCGGATGGTAGTGCCGGAAATAATAGCGAAAGCCGCGTGTGCGGATAGGCACTTCGATGTAACGGTAAGAAAGTTCAGCAATGATAAATGTAAGGCCTACTTGTAACAGCGCATGCCAATAGACCGGGCGGCCAATCTCGGATACAGGTGTTGTAAGAACAATAACCGGATAATGCCACAAATAGATACCGTATGATCTAGTACCAAGCCAGCGAAGCGGTTTAAACGACAGAGCTTTTCCTAAAAAACTACTAGGATGACTAATCGTTGCAACCAGTACAGCAGCGTTTAAACAAATCAGCAGCATTCCACCTTGATAAAGAAAAGATGCATGAGTATACTCATCAACGCTCCATACGCAGAGAATAAATATAAAGAAACTCACTATACTTACCGCGTTTAATACTTGCTTGCCTACGGCTGGAAGATTTTTTGATGACAAACGATACATCGGCCAGACAAATGCAAGTAAACAGCCGATTAAAAGGGCAAACAGCCGAGTATCGGTTCCATAATAAATGCGGCTAGGATCTCCTCCTGGCTCATATAAAAAAGACATTAGAATAGCTGAGGCCATTACTCCAGCTAAAATGAATAGAGAAAGAATTCCTCTCTTTTTGATAAATTTTAAACCCAACAATAAAACAAGTGGCCACACAATATAAAACTGCTCTTCAATAGCAAGTGACCATAAGTTCTTTAATGGTGACGGTGACCCAAAACTATCAAAATATGAAACTTTATGAAAAATAAACCACCAGTTACTCATATAAAAAATAGACGATAATGCATCGCCTCGTAGCGTTGTTAACAATGGCCGGTTGAATAAAATAACCCAAGCTGCAGTTAATACTACCATCACATACACAGCCGGAAGAAGTCTTCTCGTTCGGCTGATCCAAAAATGCTTCAAATTTTTCAAAGGATTTTCCCAAGATTGCACCAGTAAAATCGAGGTAATTAAATACCCTGATAATACAAAGAAAACGTCAACTCCTAGAAATCCTCCAGATGCCCATCCAAATCCTAAGTGATATGCAATGACAGACATAACAGCGAAAGCTCGAAGTCCATCCAAACTATATATATACCTATTTTTCTTTTCCTTTGCACTCATAAAAATGCCTCCAAGCAATATGTACAACAAATTTCTTTCCCAATCAATATTAATAATATTACGTAATTGTTACATTTTTGTTACAAAAATCATTATATACAATATTATTACTTTCTTCAATATATCACTTACTTAAAATCAAAGAATAAGCAAAAAGAAACAAATTCATTATCTATCTTATTCATAAATTACTAATTTAGTAGTAGTCATATCGATTCTATCTGCGCAGTACTAAAGCCTAACATCTTTCTTTCACCTTACCCGTTTCAGAAATAGAAAAACTTCACACAATTGGTGAAGTTTCTAAGGTGTCTTTAGCATATCTACGTGGGGGAGCCCTTCATCTGAATAAATATCGGAAATAGGTCTAAAACCAAACGATTCATAAAATGTTTGAAGTCTGCTTTGAGCTTGAATTTTAATTGTCTTCTCGTGCAACTCATTCTCTAAAAAATCAATTCCTCTTGCTACTAGCTCTCTTCCGAGACCTGTACCGCGCTGTGCTTGTTTCACAATAATGCGCCCCAGAGAAGCCTCCCGATAGCTAATTCCTTTTGGTAAAACTCTAAGGTATGCGATAATTTTCTCATTCTCTTTTTTGAACAAGTGATAAGCAAGTTTGTCTTTTCCATCTACTTCTAAGTAAGCACACTTCTGTTCGACAACAAAAATAGCGGTGCGAACCTGTAGAATTTCATAAAGCTCATCGTTTGTCAGCTCTTGAAATGATTTTATGCACCAAGTCATGATCCGCTCACCTTTTCTTATTGTTCTTTTTCAATTAAATTCAGCGTACGTTCAAGCCAATTGATATAGCTTGTCTCCCGGTCTTGAGCGCGAGATAGCACCAAATAATGACCAAATTGAGGAGACGAAACGGTAATATGATGATTAACTTGTTCCAAAAGATCATCCATTCGTTTCTTTAAAAAAGTTAGCTTCACTTTCCTGCTTGATAGTTGATTATCTATTTGTTGCTTTAACTCTTCTATTGACATGGATGAAGCAAAATAAGCTTTTAACATAAATTCATCTTTAGTTGTTTCAGGAATAGGATCAATTGTAGTGAGCCACTTGCTTAACTCAGCCCTTCCTTCTTCCGTTATCGAATACATCTTTTTTTCTAATTTCTTGCCTTGAATCACGGTTTCATAGCGAATAAATTCCTCTTCTGTTAATCGCTTTAACTCGGGATAAATCTGGCTGTGCTTAGCACTCCAAAAATTACCGACCTCTTCTTTAAAAAGTCTGGTAATGTCATACCCGCTGAGCTCCTTCTGATCTAAGAGCCCTAATATTGCATATTTTAATACTCTCATTCTGTTCCTCCACATTATTTCTTCCAACAGTATAGCATATAAACATTTCATTTACATGTTTGCCAAAACATGTTTGCGTATACTTTTTATTTATCTTTTTTCTATTATTTTCTCTTTACAGATTAATTTAAATTTTTGAAAAGTTACCTCCACAATCAATGGTTTTCATGATAGTATAATGATATTCTTTCTGACATCAGTCATTAGCCATTTTGTATGATGAGTGTTCGAACTAATTTGAGGAGGAATTAATGTGATTACGTTAAACAGAGCTTATAATTTTAATGCAGGTCCGTCTGCGCTTCCCCTACCTGTCTTACAACTTGCTCAAGAGGAGCTAGTTAATTTTAAAAATACGGGTATGTCTGTGATGGAATTATCACATCGCAGCAAAGAGTTTGAAGATGTATTAACACATGCTAAAGAAACACTCACGGAATTGCTTAATATTCCAGATACACATGAAATTTTATTCCTGCAGGGCGGAGCAAGCCTGCAATTCTCTATGATTCCAATGAACTTCTTAGCTCCTGATCAAGTCGGTGCATATGTACTAACTGGATCATGGTCAGAAAAAGCATTAAAAGAAGCAAAGAAACTTGGAAAAACAGCAGTGGTTGCTTCTACTAAAGAAGAGAACTACCGCTCTATTCCAGCTTTAGATGATGTAAAGCTTCCAAAAGAAGAGATTGGGTACTTGCATATCACGTCCAACAATACCATTTTTGGTACACAATGGGCTGACTATCCTTCTATTGAAGGAGTAGACTTAATTGCCGACATGTCAAGCGACATTCTTTGCCGTCAAATTGATGTATCTAAGTTCTCACTCATTTATGCTGGTGCTCAGAAAAACCTCGGACCATCTGGTGTCACGGTTGTCATTTTGAAGAAAGAATTGCTTAAACGTATTCCTGAAGGTTTACCAACAATGCTGAATTATGAGACACACGTAAAGAGCAACTCTCTTTACAACACTCCTCCAACGTTTGGCATTTATATGCTTTCACTTGTTTTAGATTGGATTAAAGAACAAGGTGGCGTTAAAGCAATTGAAGCCCAAAATCATAAAAAAGCTAAGTTACTCTATACAAGCATGGAACGTTCAAATGGTTTCTATACCCCTCACGCTACAGAGGAAAGCCGATCAATTATGAACGTAACGTTTACTTTACCAACCGATGAGTTAACGACTGCGTTTTTACAGCAAGCAAAAGAAAAAGGCTTCGTAGGATTAGCTGGACACCGTTCAATCGGCGGATGCCGCGCTTCTATTTACAATGCTGTACCGCTTGAAGCGTGTGAAGCTCTTGCCGTCTTTATGGATGAATTTGCACAGGCAAACGTATAATTGGCAGAATCAGCTGATTCTTTTTTCACATAAATATGTTATAATCAGTATGTAAATATATGCAATGGGCATAGACGCACTATTGGTATATTTCGAGCTTAGCTTAGAAGAGGAGAGATGAGAAATGAATACAAAAGTTTTAGTTTCTTTAGCGTTATTAGTCGGAATTGGAGCGGTTCTCCACACGGTGGTACCTCCTATTTTATTTGGAATGAAGCCAGATATGATGTTAACAATGATGTTTTTGGCAATCCTGTTGTTTCCTAGCGTAAAAAATGTTGGGTTAGTTGCCCTAACAACAGCAGCTATTTCTGCTTTAACAACAAGCTTTCCTGGCGGACAAATTGCAAACTTAGTTGATAAACCAATTACAGCATTTGTTTTCTTTGCATTATTTATGCTTGTGAAAAAAGCAACAGGCATTAAAACACCAGTTGCCGCTGCTTTAACAGCTGTTGGCACACTCGTATCAGGAACCGTATTCTTGTCAGCTGCCGCGCTAATCGTCGGCTTACCGGGCGGAAACAGCGTCATGGCGCTTGTTGCTGCGGTTGTATTACCTGCAACAGTAGTAAATACAATCGTTATGGTCGTTATTTATCCAATTGTTCAATCCGTTCTAAAACGCACAAGCATCAAAGCAAAATTATCGTAACGTCAAGAGCCTGATTTAATTAAGAATCAGGCTCTTTTTTTACACCAAAAGCTAAGGCCCGCCAAAGCGTGGCGGACCTTTAGATAAAACGGTTCATTTATAGTATGTTGCTGATCTTTTAGAGACAGCCTAAAGTTCGACTCTTAACTTTTTGTTTAAAAAGAAATGGTACAGGATGCTTTTCACTTAAATTTCATTTGCAGCTCATACAATAGGTATGAAGACTTACTATGTAATAAAGGTTTAAGTTCCCCATCCTAGGTTACATAATAAAGTATAAGCGCCAATAAAAAACTCGCAAAAGCCACTGTCGCACATGTAAGAGACTTTTGTTTCAGCACATGTTTAGGTGGATATGATGCCGTTCTAGTCGTAAGGCTAAACCATTTAAAGGCAGCCAGAAAAAAACTCAGGCTAATCATCAAAAGAATGAATAAAGCTACCCCATGTTGATAACCTCCTTCTTTTGTATAAATCTATGCTATTTTTTTATGATTATGTCAGAAGGAAGTGTTAGCAATTACTTTACTATATAGGAGGAAATAAATAATGAGCAGAATGAAAAAACTAGCAGCTGGAGCAGCAATCGGAAGCACCGTAGCCGCTATTACAACGCTTCTTGTTACTCCATATTCAGGACGAGAACTTAAACAGCGTGTCAGCTCTCGAAAAGACCGAGTTAACGCTTCACAACAAGAGCTCTCAACAAAAATAAAAGCTGTTTCTCAACAAGTACAAATGACCGCCAGAGAAGGAAATACTATAGTGAAAAATATCGCAAGTGACCTTTCTACTACCCTTGGTCAGTTTAAAGAAGAAATTGTCCCTCATAAGGAATCCCTTCAGCATCATTTGAAAGAAATCCAAAATTCTTTGTCAAACCTAGAGGAACATGTACAGACAACTAAAAATCCCAATGAAAAAATTGACAAAAAAGAAGGTTAGAACGCCTTCTTTTTTAATTTTTTAAAATTTTGTAAATTTACATCTTTATAATTTTTTATTTTATTGGCATAATAGAAGATAAATAAAAAAAGAGACTAAGTAGGTGGGAGAAGATGAAAAAGACTAGTGATCAAGATTACAGTTTGAAAGAAGCACTTCTATTTAGCCAACGCATTGCCCAATTAAGTAAAGCCCTTTGGAAAACCGTAGAGAAGGATTGGCAGCAATGGATTAAGCCTTATGACCTTAATATTAACGAGCATCATATTTTATGGATTTCATATCATTTAAACGGGGCTTCCATTTCCGAAATTGCCAAGTTTGGGGTTATGCATGTTTCTACTGCATTTAACTTCTCCAAAAAACTAGAAGAACGAGGTTTACTTGAGTTTTCTAAAAAAGAAAGCGACAAGCGAAATACGTACATTCAGCTGACAGATAAAGGCGAGGCCATTTTATTAGATTTAATGGAACATTACGAACCTTCTAATAATTCAGTGTTCAGCGGCGCACTTCCGTTGCGCGACTTGTACGGCAAATTCCCTGAGTTTATGGAACTAATGACCGTTATCCGCAAAATTTACGGTGAAGATTTTATGGATATCTTCGAGCGATCTTTCCATCATATCGAAGAAGAATTCACTGAAGAAGATGGCAAGCTTGTCAAGAAAGATAAAGAGAACCACCAGGAGACTATTTCAAACTCTTAATGGTTAGTCCCTTATCCATTGAATAATTTCAAAAAATTCATTCATCACATCTTGATAAGAAGGTTGATAACGAAGCGATTCGACCGTCTCTCTAGGATTTAATTTATAATTCAGCATGCCAACAAATTGTGTAAGAAGCGGAACAAAGTCTGTTAGACCTTCCGCTTTTTGCTCAATATATTCGTTTTTTGTATCTTCACACAGAATTAAAATTTCCTCTACTTCCTTCTTTGTAAGCTGATTTCTTACCACTAAATCAATAAATGGTTTAGCTTCTTGTTCAGATGTCCCAGATAACAGTTTTATGTAATATTCTAAACGTGATACTCGAGATTCTAAAGTTTCCATCCGCTTCCCCTACTCCTTCAACGTTCATATACCTCTACTCCATATTGTACATGATTCATTCATGTTCTTCCAAATAATTCTTTCTTCGTCATTCACATTTCCTGTTTGAGTAGCACCTTATAAAGATTTTCATATACTGATTATGTACTCACTGCATATATTAATATAAATCCCTCTGTCCTTTTTAACAATCCTTTTGCACAATGGCTAATTGTTACTCATTTCTTATCCATTCACTTTGCTATTTCGTTTAAAACCTATTTCTCAACTTCTTAACTACCCTTTATAAAATAAAAACCGCATTTCTGTGTAAATACCTTTTGAAATTCTTTGCTCAACTGTATATATAACTATCTATTTTACCGCTTTTTTGGTAATGTTAATATAGATATTTGTAAATTCATACAAAGCTGTACTATATAAATGACTATAAGACTTTTTGTCTTCGTCACACTGATTTTGTTAGGGGGATTTTTATGTACATATTCTTTATTGTATTTGCACTATTCATTTTATTCTACATCAATGCACTAACAAATACATTGTGTATTCAAAAAGAAATTCCAGCTGAAAAACAGCCTAAAGTTTTTCGTACGATTAATGTATTAATTACCATTTTATTAGTTTCATCTTATATTGAAGTATCATTTACATAAAAAACGGTGAGATGTCTCACCGCTTTTTTATAGGCTTAGCAAAAACAGCTAGCTCCGATGATAACTAATAAGATGAATAATACGACTAATAGCGCAAATCCACTGCCGTATCCGCATCCGTAAGAACCCATATCTATCGCCCCTTTCCTTTTATATTCATCTGTTTCCTAGTGGTAACATGCACAACCAACAATGACTAATAAGATAAACAGTACAACTAATAGTGCAAAACCGCCTCCATGTCCGCATCCGCTCATTTGAGCACCCCCTTTGTTTACTAATACTGCATCTTATGCATCAGCTCAAAAAACGTCTAGGCTTTTAGCCCAAACCCCATAATTTATTTCTCTTGCTTCTCGTTTTGAGATTACTCTGTGAGTTTGTCCACCATTTTGAAAACGCTTTATAAAAAAGCTATCATAAGCGTATAATCACTCCATGCTTAGTGGAAAATAAATGTAAATTTACGTGGTTTTAACTTCATTTGCTAACATCAGGAAATGTGATATAGTAAATCTTGAGTCAAGCTACATAAGTAAAAATGATGAGTAGGAGTGTTTACGTATGAAAAAAAGCTTAGTTGCACTAACAACGGCAGCCAGTCTCGTTGCTTTATCAGCATGCAGTGGGGGAAATGATGCTTCAAATGCAAACGATGCTTCAAAAGTAATTGTAGAAACAAAAGCAGGCAATATCACTCAAGGTGATTTGTATAAGCAAATGAAAGATACAATCGGACAAGACCAATTTAATACACTCGTACGAAGCGTTACCGAAGAAAAAGTATTGAGTAAAAAATATAAAGTAACGGATAAAGAGCTTGATCAGCAGCTGAACATTCTAAGAGAACAATACGGTGATCAGGTGGATTCAGTTATTAAGCAAAAAGGCGAAAAAGAAGTCAAAGATATGCTAAAAGTTGATATTCTCCGTGAAAAAGCTGCTACAGCAGGCATTAAAGTATCGGACAAAGAAGTGAAAAAAGCTTATGATGAGTATAAAGCTCAAAAACCTCAAATTCGCGCAAGTCATATTTTAGTAAAAGACGAGAAAACAGCAAACGAAGTGGAAGCGAAAATCAAAAAAGGCGAGGACTTTGCTAGTCTGGCAAAAGAATATTCAACGGATCAGCAGTCTGCCGCTAACGGCGGGGATTTAGGCTACTTCGGTGAAGGCCAAATGGTTAAAGAATTTGAAGAAGCGGCTTACAAGCTGAAAAAAGGTGAAGTAAGTAAACCAATCAAAACAGAGTACGGCTACCATATCATTAAACTAGTCGATAAAAAGAAAGTAGAATCGTTTGAGAAAAAGAAACCCGAACTTGAGCAGCAAATCAAACGTTCAAAAGTAGATCAAGCAGAAGCAAACAAGAAGATTCAAAAAGAGCTTGATAAAGCAAAAGTGGAAGTCAAAGATAAAAATGTAAAACCAATTTTCGAAGAAGGTGCGACAGATAGTCAATCTGGCGTAGAAACTCCTCAGCAGTAATGCTAAGAGCCTGTCACTCATGTGACAGGCTCTTTTATATAATCAGATGGAATCGCTGTTGCGTCTTTCTTTTTCCACTTGCATTCTTTCGATGAAGACTTGTCCCTCTTTTTCAATAAACGAATCATCCACTTGCTTATCATGTTGTGCAGCACGAATCGCCATAAATCCACTAAAGAAAATGCCTGCTACAACTAAATAAATCCAAATTGGTAGTGTCACCATATATTGATCCCCCATCACAGTTATTTACAACCACTATATGCGAAGGAAGAAAGACTTATACCTTTTTAATCAATCGTTGGTTTATAAAATGAGCGATTATCAAGTGCAAAAATACGCTCTGTAAACTCACCGGGCTTCACTTTTGTTAATGCTCGGTCCAGCATATTCATTTTAGCGTCTACATTGTCAATCAAATGAAGCATCTCAGCCTCTTTAATTAACGGCTTTTTCGGACTTCCCCACTCTTCCTTACCGTGATGCGATAATACAAGGTGCTGAAGAAGCATAACCTCTTCTCCTTCGATCGCTAATTCTTCTGCCGCTTTTCCAATTTCATTCACCATAATCGAAATATGGCCAAGCAGGTTCCCTTCGACTGTGTATATCGTCGAAACAGGACCTGAAAGTTCAAATACTTTGCCAAGGTCATGAAGAATAACCCCAGCGTACAGCAAGTCGCGGTTTAAGCTTGGATAAAGGGTTGAAAATGACTCAGCCAGCTTCAGCATAGACACCACATGGTAGGCAAGTCCCGATACAAACTCATGGTGATTTTTAGTTGCTGCCGGATATTCTAGAAATTCCGTTTGATATTTTTTAAACAAATGGCGAGTAATGCGCTGGACATTCGAATTTTTCATTTCGAATATACTCTTTGTAATATGTTCGACCATTTCTTCTTGAGATAAAGGCGCCACTTCTAAAAAGTCAGATGTGCGCACTCCGTCCTGCGGCTGTGCAGGACGAATGTTGCGTATTTTCAGCTGGTTGCGCCCGCGGTAATTCATTACTTCACCAGCAGCTCGCACAATCTTTTGAGCAGCATAATTTTCCTCGTCATCTGGGGAAGCATCCCACAGCTTGGCTTCAATATCACCTGTTTTATCCTGCAGGATTACCGTTAAAAATGGCTTTCCATTGCTTGCAATTCCTCTCGTTGAGGATTTAATTAAAAAATAAAGATCAACTTGCTCTCCTACTTCGTATTGAGCAATTCCTTTTGTCATGATCTTTTCCTCCTTACTACTTCATTCTATGTATTTGATAGCAAAGCTCTTATCGCTTCGTCCGCTTATTTACAGCTCTTTACATTTCATTTTACCATCGCTTGGCACCGAATGCACGGGTAGACGCTTTTTCATACAAGATGAGATTGCGACATAACAAAATCAATGCAATCTAAAGACGAACAAATTGGATAAAGGAGCTGAACTGCTTGAGACACCGCTGTTGATTTCCGTGCAAGACTTCGCTTTCCGCGGGAGGGCACTGAGCCTCCTCGTCGCTTCCGCTCCTGCGGGGGTCTCACCTATTCCGCTTTTCCCGCAGGAGTCTTCGTCTTGCTCTCCAATACACAGCTAGAAGCAGCCACATATATGAAAACTATGGTTACCATAGCAATAAAAAAATCCGAACGAGTTGGATTCTCCATCAAGAATCTAGGTTGTTCGTTCGGATCTTCCTTCAACTAAACTACTTTTGTCTCAGCCTCTCACTTCTTTATGTTTCTTTTTTCGTTAGCTGCAGCGCCTTTTTAATATCTTTAAAAGAGGTAGATTGCCCATACATAAGGACTCCTCCCTTATACACACGGGCACCAAATATAGCTAAAGCAGTAATCGTCACAACTAAAATCCCTATCGATACACTCACTTCCCATACAGGAATATTTAACATACCTACACGCAAAAACATAATCATCGGAGCAAAAAACGGGATAAAAGATGTGACCGTAATGATTGTGGTTTCAGGATCACCAAGTCCAAACATAGCAATTAAAAAAGCGGCCACAATCACAAGGGTCATAGGCGTAATCATTTGCTGTACATCTTCAATACGGCTCACAAGAGAACCTAAAAAAGCCGCGAGCGTAGCAAAAAGGAAGTACCCCAATATGAAAAAGACAAATGCATACACGAATGTAGTCAGCGGAACATCATTAAATCCGAGATAAGAAAAGATACCGTTATGATTTGTTTCCACACTGGCTTTTAACGATGTGTAGCCCACGCTCAGTATCACTGCAAGCTGCGTTAAGCTGAGCAGTGCAATTCCAATGATTTTAGCAAACATTTGTGTAATAGGTGATACGCTCGATACAAGGATCTCCATAACGCGGGATGATTTTTCAGTAGCTACTTCCATCGCAATCATGCTCCCATACATGATAACGGCAAAATAAATAACAAACAGCAGCACATACACAAGACCTCTTGCTTGATTTAGCTCTTGTTCTGTTTTGGCATTTTCAACTAACGCTTTCTTTTTAAATGAAACAGGGCTGTAAAGCTGATCAATTTGCTTTTCTTCTAAACCGATTTTTACTGTAGCCATAGCCACTTTTGTTTGCTGTACCGCCTGTTCTAAGGTAGAAGAAAGGTTTGATTCGGCCAAAGAGTTAGCTTTGTACACAGCTTGAGGCAGCTGCTTATCGTTTAAAGATAAAAGTAAATAGCTATCGAGCTCCCCGCTTTCTACCTCTTGTTTTGCCTTAGACTCAGACGTAAATTCTTTTAAATGAATGTCTTTATCCATGACATTTACATTTTGTTTGAACAAAGTATATACGCTTTCCACGTCATAGATGACACCCACATTTGTTCCATTATCGTCTGAATTAAAAACGTCGATAATTTTCTCCATATTTGTAAGAGCAACTAGAATAAGAGCAGTAATAATCGTCGTAATAATAAAAGATTTTGTTTTTAATTTATTAAGATATGTATGAAAGACAATGACCCAAAATTTATTCATAGGAAGCACCTACCTTTTCAATGAAAATATCATTTAATGAAGGCTCTTCCACTGCGAATTTAGATACAAATGAAAAGTGTTTAAGTTCTTGAAAAATGAGTTGTGATACGGATTCATGTTGAATTTGAACAATCATGCCTTCAACCGTTTTTTTCACCTTTACAACGCCTTCAAGCTCTGTAATTCTCTCAAACGGACCTTTTCCGTGTACAATGACGTTTTTCTTTCCAAATGAACGTTTGATCTCCGGGAGCCTTCCATACACTACAGGCGTGCCATGATGCATAATACATAAATATTCACAAAGTTCTTCCACATGTTCCATTCGATGACTTGAAAAAACAATCGTCGTTCCGCGTTTTTTCAAATCAAGCACCGCTTCTTTTAATACCTCTACGTTTACAGGATCTAAGCCGCTAAAAGGTTCGTCTAAAATAAGCAGCTCGGGTCGATGAATAACGGAGGCAATAAATTGAATTTTTTGCTGATTTCCTTTGGATAGCTCTTCTACTTTTTTGGAAGCATATTGAGGAATATTAAATCGAGACAACCAGTGTTCCATTTCTTGCAGCACGTTCGCTTTTTTCATTCCGCGCAACCGTCCAAGATATACGAGCTGATCTTTGACTTTTAATTTCGGATACAGTCCCCTTTCTTCTGGAAGGTAGCCAACTAGATGACTTCTACTGTAAGTTAAAGATTTATCATTCCATTGGATGTGACCTGAGGTTGGTTCAATGAGCCCTAAAATCATTCGAAACGTCGTCGTTTTGCCAGCACCGTTTGCACCTAAAAAACCAAACACTTCACCTTTTGGAATTTGCAAGGATAGCTCGTTTACAGCTGTAAATTCACCGTACCTTTTTGAAACTTCACGGATAGAAAGAGACATTTAATTCCTCCTTTGTAAATAAACCTATGTTTATTGTATGGAAAAAAATGATATCTGTAAACCTTAGCAGGATTTAGAGGAATAGGACGAGAAATATGTTGAATACGCTTACAATTATACTATAAGAGGAGAGTAGATTTTATGAGTACTTACACATTAACCGCTTTTGAAAAGACTGGAGAAAAATTAATAGATGAAAGTTTTGAAGCAGCTTCTGAGACAGAAGCAAAGACTATCGGCACCAAGAAGTTAGAAGAGCTTTCCTATTTAGAAAAAACGCATCGATGCGTTAGCTCTAGCGGAAAACTTGTATTGTTTCATCGTTAATACAAAACGCCGGAAAGTTTTAGCTTTCCGGCGTTTTATATTACTTTACAGCTTCTTTTAGTTCTTTACCAGCTTTAAATGCCGGTACTTTTGATGCTGGAATTTGCATTTCTTCACCCGTTTGAGGGTTACGGCCTGTACGAGCAGCACGCTCGCGTACTTCAAATGTACCGAAGCCGATTAACTGAATTTTTTCACCTTCACCTAGCGTTGATGAAATTGTTTCTAGTAATGCATCAACTGCTTTAGATGCATCTGCTTTTGTTAACTCTGATTTTGTTGCCACTGCGTTTACTAAATCTGTTTTGTTCATTTCCAATCACCTCATTAGTTTCTACATTATCTTGTGTTACCACTGTTTTGCAACTTTTAAACATGCTCTATCAATATGATAGACAAAAATATTGGCTTTTAAACTAGTTCACTTAATTTTCGGAAATATCTTTTTCACTTTGATTAAAAACAGGCGCTCGCTTTTCCAGAAACGCACGTACACCTTCCTTATGGTCCGAACTTTGGCTCATAGCAAACTGACTTCTTTTCTCAAGCGCAAGCACTTGCTTTAATTGTGAAACAGATGTCTCCACATAAATTCGCTTTGTTTCCTTCAAAGCACGTGAAGGTTTTTTTAGCCAATATGAGAGATAATCTTCTACATGCTTCGCCAAATCTCCTTCTTTTATTTCATCAATTATGCCAAATTGATGAGCTTCCTCTGCTTTTAATGTCTTTCCTTCCCAAATTAGCTGTTTTGCACGATGAGCACCGATGCGCTTTTCTAGTAAAAAGTGACCGCCTCCGTCTGGAATTAGAGCAATGCCGATAAAGTTCATGGCAATTTTTGTGTGTCTTTCTGCAATAATATAATCAGAAGCAAGCGCGATGCTCAGCCCTAGCCCTGCTGCAGCACCGTGCAGTACACTTATCGTCATTTGAGGGAGGCTGTATAAAGTCAGCACGGCTTCATTAATCAAATCCATTACCTGCTCAAAACGTTCTGATTGTGAAGGTGACATCATCATATTAATATCTCCGCCTGCTGAAAATACTTTTCCGTTTCCTTTTACTATTAAAAAGTCGGCTTCACTTTCTTCGACAACTTTTAAACATTGAATAAACTGCTCTAGCACTTCTTCGTTTAATGCATTTAACGCATCCGGCCTGTTAAACGAAATTGTGGCGATACGCTCTTGCAAAACTAGTTCTACTACTTTTAATTCGACGGTCATCTTACTCACCCTTTCTGATAATGATTGAGGACTTGTTCACGAAGCGTACGTTTTAAGAACTTTCCTACCGTTGTCTTCGGGATCTCATCCATAAATAAAATGTCATCTGGAAGCCACCATTTCGCGAACTGCGGCGCTAAAAATTCCAGCAGCTCTTCTGACGAAACGATGCCTTTGTATGCAGCTTTTAACACGACACAAGCAACTGGACGCTCTTGCCACATCTTATGAGGGACTGCTATGACACAGGCTTCGAAAACAGCTTCATGAGCAATAAGCGCGTTTTCTAGATCAACCGATGAAATCCATTCTCCTCCGCTTTTAATTAAATCTTTTGTCCGGTCTACGATTTTGATCGTTCCCTCTTCGTCAACCGTCACAATATCTCCGGTATACAGCCAGCCGTCTTTAAACGTATCTTCTGTTCTTTTATCCTTGTAATATTCAGAAGCTACCCATGGGCCCTTTAGTAATAGCTCACCCATTTCCACTCCATCCCAAGCAATTTCTCCATTTTGACCTATTACTTTCATTTCAACGCCAGGAACTAAGAAACCTTGCTTCGCTTTTACGTTGAGCTGATACTCAAAGTCTTCGCTGTACTGATAGCTTTTTAAACGGGAGACGGTCACCACAGGGCTTGTTTCCGTCATTCCGTATGCATGCATAAATTCAATTTGATATTTTTCCTGAAATTCTCGAATGACGCTTTTTGGGGCCGCTGATCCGCCACATAAAATAGCTCGCAAACTATCGACTGCGTAAGGCCTTTTTTCTATCTCTTGTAAAAAGTTTAACCAAACGGTAGGTACTGCTGCAGCCAGAGTTACTTTCTCTTGTTCAATCAGAGAAGCAATCGTCTCTGAAGTACAAAAAGCACCCGGCAGCACGAGCTTTGTTCCAAACCAAACGGCAGCAAAAGGAATTCCCCATGCATTCACGTGAAACATTGGAACGATAGGCATAGCGGTATCTGCTTCTGATAATCCAGCACTATCAGCAAGCCCTAGCACCATACAGTGCAGATAAATAGCTCGATGAGAATATACAACGCCCTTTGGCTCTCCTGTAGTAGCAGAGGTATAACAAAGGCCTGCTGGTTCTTCTTCGTTTAAATCTTGAACAAAGGAATGCGATGCATGCCCTTGCTGAATCCAATTTTCGTAATGATAAACTGGCAAGTCTGTTTCTGGCAGCTTATCTTCATCTGACATAATGATATAGGCTTCAACATGTGGAAGCTTTTGATGAATGCTTTCGAATAAAGGTAAAAAGCATTCATCAAGTAAAATGACTTTATCGCGTGCATGGTTAATGATGTATACAATTTGCTCAGAATCTAACCGGATATTAATTGTGTGAAGAACAGCGCCTATTCCCGGCACAGCAAAATAAGCTTCTAGATGTTTATGATGATTCCATGCAAACGTTCCGACTCTTTCTCCTCGCTTCACTCCAATTCGTTCTAGCATACTAGAGAGCTGCCGAGTCCGTTTTATTAACTGATTATAAGTTAAACGCTGAATTCCTTTTGAAGATTTAGAAACCACTTCTTTTTTACCAAACAGCTTTTCAGCTCTTTCCATCATAGATGGTACGGTTAACTGTACATTCATCATTAAGCGGCACCTCGCATCGCCATAATAAGAAAACGCTTACAACTTTTTTATATATTCAACAGATTCCGACATTTCCCTGCTGAAAATAAAAAAAGATCACTAAAAAGTGACCTTTTTATTTCCTAAACAATTCATCTAAAATCTTGAGTTTCTCTTGGGTGTAGTGCTCGAATCCATCGTTGTACGATTTTGGGTCTTTTGGATTCGCAAACCTTGTAATAATTCCTGTTTCTGGATGCACGAACTTACTGGATGCCCCGCATCCCAGACCAATAATCGTCTGCTTTTCTTCCATGATCATAATATTGTACAGGCTCTCTTGACCAGGGAATGAATATCCAACGTTCTCTAAATTACCTAAAATATTTTTTTGGCGATATAAATAATAAGGTTCATACCCTTGTTCTTGAGTCCACTCAGTCGCTAAATCCATCATTTTACCAATTTCATAGCGATCTGCCACTTTGTATTTCCGTTTATTTTGAGTCATTTCAGACGCGCGTTTAAACGATAGCGTATGAACAGTTAAAGATTCAGGAAGCAATTTTTTAGATTCGTCTAGCGTATGCTGAAATTCTTCTACACCTTCATTTGGAAGACCAATAATTAAATCCATGTTAATGTTATTCATCCCCATTTTTCGAGAAAGATGAAATTTATCAATAGTTTCTTCAACCGTATGATGACGTCCAATAGCTTTTAAGGTTTCTTGAATATAAGACTGCGGATTTACACTAATCCGGTCAATATTCCATTTGTTCAAAACAGCTAGCTTTTCTTCCGTAATCGTATCGGGTCTTCCTGCTTCTACCGTAATTTCACGGATATTTTGTACATCCGGGAACGATTCATACATCTCTTCATACAGCATATCCATTTCTTCAGCGGTAATGCTCGTTGGTGTGCCTCCGCCATAATAGACGGTTGTAATCTTGACGTTATTGTCTTTTAGCCATTTTCCTACTTCACGCATCTCATAATGCAAGCCGCCTAAAAATGACGTAACGGATCCTTGACGTCCGTTAATCGCATAGGCTGGGAATGTACAGTATGCACACTTCGTCGGACAAAACGGAATGCCTATATAAATGCTTACCTCGTTCTTCAACTCATGTAAATCGGGAATAGCTGCTAGTTGACGATCCACAATATGCTGCATTAAATTAATTTTGTCATCGGTGATTAAATATTCTTCCTTTAGCTCACGATGCGCTTGTTCTTTACTTTTGCCTGACTGCAGTTTCATATGAAGCAGCTTCGTCGGACGTATACCAGTTAAAATACCCCATTTTTGAACAATGCTTGTATACTCCTGTAGTACAGATAAGTAGACGCGAAGCACCACATTTTTTATTTGCTTAAATTTTTCTTTTTCTGTTTCATACGGCGTAAACGATTTAGCAAGCTCTTCTGTAAACACCTTGTCCGTTTCAGCGTCATGCAGCACTGCTTTCGCATAAATTTCTTCATGAACTTTTAGCTCTACTTCGACCTTCAGCTGAGCTTCGTTATCATCCTCAAAGGAGACGTTGCTTTCTTCAAAAAACAAATCTGAAATTCGGTGAAGCGGACGTAAAAAACGCTCATCTTCTATACCTTTTATATAAATGTTCAATATAATCACCTTTCAAATCAATTCTATCTAAGTAATCAGTTTACAAAACCTACGTATGTCCGGTCAAGGTGCTCAGCTCAAGGGAATGCGCAGACAGGAAACAAACGGAAAAAGAGATTGAGCCATAACTACATTAATTCAATCTAAAGACGAACAAATGAGACACATGAGCTGAACCGCTTGTTACACTTTGTTGATTTCCGTGCAAGGTTTTGCTTTCCGCGAGCGGCCGATGAGCCTTCTCGTCGCTTGCGCTTTTCCCGCAGAAGCCTTCGCCTTGCCCTCCAATCAACAGCTAGAAGCACCTACATATATGAAACCTACGTTCACCCTACCAATAAAAAAACCCGAACGAATTGGATTCTCTATCAAGAATCTCGATTCATCGTTCGGATCTTCCTACGGCTAAACTGCTTTTGTTCTAGCCTCTTTTTTTCCTTTATTTATTTTAAACGAAAGCTGTCAATTTGATGAAGATAACCAAGGCGCTGCTGCTTTCTAAATAATTCTTTCACCATATAGGCTACACCATTTTCATTATTTGAACGAGTAACCCAATCCGCAAGCATTTTTAATTCTGTTGGTGAATTGCCCATGGCCACACCCATTCCTGCATGTTCAATCGTTTCTAAATCATCATAGCAATTTCCAATTGCTACTACGTCTTCCATTGGTATCCCTAGACGATTTGCTACATAACGAACGCCGGCAGCTTTTGTGGCTCCTTTTGGCGTAATATAACATCTATTTTCATTTGGATACGAAAACCATTCAATATCCGGAACTGCACTAGCAATTGTTTGCTCGGCGTATTCTTTTTCTCTACGATCTGCAAAATACACTTCTATTTTTGGCGTAGAAACAGGTTCATCACGAAGCGTATCTCCTAATGAATCTACGAACTGCACGGGATAAAAGAGCGGTTCTCCCGTTTTTAACACGCTTTTAGCTACAATATTATTGGGAAGCTTTACACGATTTCCAATTGAAAACCTTTCATGTAAAATGCGGACATGACAATTAAAATTTTCAAAAAGCTGAATGAGATTAAATGTTTTTTCCTCGCTAATTCTCTTATCTAGTACCGGTTTGTCTATCGATGTTCCGATAAAGGCACCGCTATGAGTAATTAGCATTGCTGGATGAACTTTAAGTGACCGAGCAATTTTTTTAGCAGACGGAAAATGCCTGTTTGTTACTAACGTAACGTAAACCCCTTTATTTTTCACGAATTGAATTGCGTCTTTCGTTTCTTTTGTAACGCGCCCTTGGCTATTTAAAATGGTTCCATCAATATTCAACGCTAGCAATCGATAAGCCATATGAGAACCCCTTCTTTCATAGATGTCTAATCCGTTAGGATACGGTTATAAATGACCTTTTCATGATAGTCGGCATGTGTAGCCTTGTTACTAAGCTTATGAGCAGAACTGCACAATTAGAAGGAATTTCCGCATAAAAAAAAGAGGAAAAGATTTCTCTTTTCCTCTATCTCTTATTCAGCCGCACCGTAAAGTTCTTCAAGTGGCTTCATGATAATTTTGTTTAATTCACCAATTACCATGCTCATACGTTGCTCAGCTTCCATTAGCTTCGCGATATTTTGATCTTGTTGAACGATTGCAACTGTTTGTTGAGCTTGCTGAACTTCTTCTTCAGTGATTTCTTGGCCCATCATTTGCTTTTGTTGCAGCTCCATTTGCATTGTACGGAAACGCTCAAATAATTGTTTTGAACCTTGATCAGCGTTTACTGCTGCATATAAGTTTTTTAAGTTTGTGTAATCGTCGCTTTGACGAATTGCTTTTTCTAAATCATTTGCTACATCATGTAAGTTTACAGACACGTTAAGTTCCTCCTAATTAAGTTCTATAATTTCTTGACTTCCCTAACTATAACAAATTATTATATAAAATTCAGCTTAAGACCTTTATTTTCTCAGAAAACGATAAATTCTCTTCACAGATTGGGCTAATTCCTCATAGTATATATCAGCATTCGCCTACTAAAGGAAAGAAAAAGAGGATTCGTTTATGAATACTTTTACCATTTCTCTAAAACCACTAGAGAACCATATGAGCAGCGACATTTACATTAGTTCTGCTCTGTTCTCCCGTGTGAAGTGCAAGCACGAGTTTACGTTAACAGTAGGCTCCATCACGAAAGAAGTCAAAGCCACCGTTTTTCAGCATCGAGAATGCTGTTTCATGATGTCAGAAGCTCTATTTACAGACTTTCGCTTTCCGTATGAAACGCATCAGCTGAGAGGCATTTATGAAGAGAACACGTTTAGGTTGGGACCCGTAATTAGCATCGTAACAGAAGTTCGAGAAGATGAAGAACACTTTGGCTCCATTTCTGTATTTTGTAAGGAATTTGTTCAAGCTTGCAAGGAGTTAGGGTGTTTTTGCTATGTGAGCAAATTAAGCGACGTGAAGTCATTATCCCCTAAAGGATATGTTTATCGCGCTGATCGATGGGTTTATTCAGACGTTCCCTTTCCTGGAATCGTACACAACCGGATTCATGCCAGGAAAACGGAGCAAACCGCTGATTTTCAAACCTTTAAAACATTTTTAAAAGAACATGACGTTCCTTTCTTTAACGCACGCTACTTAAATAAATGGACGGTTTTTCAACAGCTTAAAGATGTCGTACACTTGCTTCCTTATTTGCCGAAAACGTATCAGCTTCGTTCACGTCAAGATTTTCTTGACGCTTTGGAACTTCATGATGATGTTTTTTTGAAGCCTGTTCATGGTAGCCAAGGAAAAAATATTTTTAAAATTTCAAAGAAAGAGAAGTATACTTTAGACTATACAACGTTTACGCAGACGTATGAAAAAGAATATGAATCTCTTTATGACTTATTTGAAACGCTTTATAGTCAATTAAAAAGGCAAGGATTCCTCATCCAAGAAGGAATTTCACTGCAGACATACAAACAGTGCCCTTTTGATTTCCGCATTCTCTGTCATAAAAAAGACGACTTGACGTGGAAAATCACGTCCATTGTCACACGTGTATCAAAACCCGGCAATTTCGTCTCAAATCTTGCCCGTGGAGGAGATATTCATCCTCCTCATCAAGTGTTAACTCAGCTCTATGATTCAAAAACTACGCGCCATATCCTTTCACTTTTAAAAGAGATTGCCATTGAAATTTGCACACAGCTTTCTCATCCGTGTGAACTTTATGCGGAATTCGGTATTGATTTAGCGATTGATCAAGAAGGAAAGCCTTGGATTATTGAAGTAAATGTCAAACCTTCCAAACAATCCGACTCAAGCGCTTTCTCCGTCCGTCCATCAACAAAAGCACTGCTTGATTATTGTCTGCATGCAACGAATTTTCAATTTCCCAAGGAGGATTTACGATGATTTCATTAGGCTTTTTAACGATTCACCCACAGCAAGAAGTGGAGTACGTGACCGAAATTGCTAAACATGCTTCTGAGTTTTCGATTGAAATATACCGTTTTACTCCTTTTAACATTCATCCTAACACCGAAAATATTGAAGGCTTCCGCTACGATTTACAACAAAAGAAATGGATAGAAGATTCCTTCTTACTTCCTTCGTTTATTTACGATCGCTGCTTTTATCGAAAAGACTCTCTGTCTAAAAAGGCTCGCCCTATTGTAAACTGGCTTAAACAGCGGGAAGATGTTACATTTTTAGGCCATGGATTACCCAATAAGCTAGATGTCTATGAAGTAATTAAAAAAGATAGCTATTTATCTTCATATATTCCTCCTACCACTCCAATCGAAAGTGTAGAGCAACTTGTTCAGCTGCTTCGAACAAACGATAGCCTAATGATTAAACCTGCCAACGGCTCACAAGGTAAAGGGATTGTGAAATTAAGACAGCGCGGACGTGAAATTGAAGCTTCTTATCAACAAAATGACATTGTAAACACCATTCTATTTTCCTCTTTTCAGGAGTTTAAGAACTGGTTTACGAAAACGACCCGTGATGTACTGTATATTGCTCAGCCCCATATTTCATTTTTCCCTTATGAACGCACTCCTTTTGATATAAGACTGCTATTACAAAAAGGAAACGATGGTGCTTGGAAAGAAATTGGAAGAGGAATTAGACAAGGTGAACGGGACTCCATCGTAACAAATGTAAGTTCAGGAGCATCTATTGTACCCTTTGAGAACTTGCTGCCTCGCATCCCTCGCGTTCATCGTCAATATTTAATGGATGAAATCAACACCATTTGTAAAACGATTCCGTCCGTACTGGAAAATCACTTTCCTTCTCTTTTTGAATTAGGTATTGATTTATGTATCTCGAGAGACTTCAGCATCTGGATTCTAGATTTAAATTCGAAACCGGGAAGAAAAATAGTAATGGAGACAGCACCTGAACAAAAAGAAGTCATGTATAAAAATGTCCTGTCTTACTGCGTCTATTTAGCTAACACACTATCGTATCGTAAGGAGTAATGCTATGAAAAAAACTCTTACTCGCCTTGTTGTAGTAGAGCAGCTAGGCTGCGATCTTTCTGTTCCTGCATCTCTTTACAAAGACTCCTTGAAACAAGCAGCTTTTGGAACAATGACAGCTCCATGCCTTATACAATCTTCAGAACGTGAAGAAATTCAGATTTCAGCTGAGCTAATGACAAAACTTCAAATTCCTTTCGCCCATATGATGCAACCTATTATTGTGAATGAGACCATTCACTTAGGACCTTTAATCGGTGTGTTATCCGCTGGTTTTACTGGTTCTCTGCTGCGGCCAATTGGAAAGCGTTCCCTTCACTTAGCTAAACTTCTTTCTACTGCAAGTATAACAGGGGGACTGCCTTTTATTTTTGGAACTCATCATATCAACTGGGAAACCGGGACCATAAACGGCTATTTTTATGAAAAAAGCGGCTGGACACAGCATGAAATCCCGCTTCCTAACGTTGTATATAATCGTTTGCCAAATCGAAAAACAGAGGGGTTAGCTCCTTTTAAGTTCATTAAAGAAAAGATGATGACTGATTACGGCATTCCATTTTTTAATCCTGATTTTTTCAACAAGTGGGAAATTCATGAGCTTTTAAAACTGAACGAGCAGACAGCCTATTTGTTACCTTACACAGTTGAAAGTCCTTCGTGTGAGCAAATAAAAAAACTTCTGCTTCTTCATCAAACCGTTTATTTAAAACCGAAAAACGGAAGCTTAGGCCGCGGCATTTATACCCTATCTTTTAAGGATTCCATGTACACGCTGACTTACAAAGGAGAAAAAGGTCTTCATGTTCAAGAAAAAGAAACCTTAGAGGATCTATTATCAGAATTTGAATATTTACTTACTAATCCCTCCTACATTGCTCAGCAAGGTATTTCATTAATCAAAAAAGAAAAGCGCTGTGTAGACTTTCGCGTGCATACGAATAAAGACGGGAATAACCAATGGGTGCTTACTGCTTTAGCTGCTAAAGTAGCCGGTCCCAACAGCATCACTACGCATCTTGATTACGGCGGAGAAATTGAAGCTACAGCCAAAATATTCACCAACCCTTCTTACAAGAAAGAAATTGAAAATAAGCTAAAAGATGCCGCTATCTCAATTAGTCATGTGCTTGAACAGGAGTTGAACGGATTAATTGGAGAGCTTGGATTCGATTTTGGAGTGGATTATCAAGGAAATGTATGGCTGTTTGAAGCTAACTCTAAGCCCGGTCGCTCTATTTTTTCACACCCTGCCTTACGAAAAGCAGATCAACAAACTAGAAAACTTTCTCTAGAATATGCGATTTACTTATCTGGATACTATCTAAATACACCTGAAGGCATCAGCATATGATTACAATTTACTATCACAAAGAAAAGCAGCAGTGGTTTCATCATAACCCTTCAGCATCTTACACATGGGGAGTTCAAGAAATTGAACTTCCCTTTACTCAAAACATTTCTTCTACTCAAGCTTTTCTTCGTTTAAAAGGAGAAAAAGTCGGTCCTATTGTGGGAGTTTTAACGAACAAAGCTGTTTTGGAAAAACTGAATGTAAAACAGCGCCCTTTATTAGAACTCTTACATCATACCCTGCAAGAAAAAGGCGGGCTTCTTGCTTTATTCGCTGAAGAAACAATGTCTCATCACTTCTTTGAAGGGTATTGCTTTGACGGTGCAAAAAAGCAGTGGATCAAAACAACTTTACCGCTGCCAAACGTTATATATAATCGTTATCCAGGAAGAAAATCAGAAATCAAGAAGCTGACATCTTTACATCAAAAAATTAAAGGCAAGCACATCCCATTTTTTAATTCCGCTTTTTTTTCAAAATGGAAAGTATATCAATTATTTTCAAAGGATCCAATACTATCTTCTCACCTTCCTAAAACCTATCGTTTAACACCAGAAATTGATATTGCTAAGCTTCTGCAAAAACACTCTTCCCTTTACTTTAAGCCTATTAACAGCAGTAAAGGTGCTGGAATTTTTCGATTATCTTCCCATAAGCATACGATTATTTACCAAGATCATAAACGCAAAGAAGAATTTTCTTCTTTAAAAGCAATTGACCTTCCCAGGTCTGCTTATCTCATTCAAGAAGCGATTGAGACGCAACCATTCAAAGACAGGCGCTATGACTTACGTATTTTAGCGCATCACAAAGATAGCCGATATGTTATTAGCGGCGTCGGTATTCGACATAGTCCCTATCAATCCATTACAACACATACTTTAAACGGAGGAAGCATTTCACCTTTTCAAGATCTTGAAGATGAAGTAGATACTTCCTTTCTTTCGTCTTTTGTAAATACGTGCGGGCAAGTCCTTCAAAAGTCCTTCCCTCTAGTTGAAGAATTTTCTCTTGATATGGCAAAGTCAACTCAAGGGCAGTATTATTTGTTTGAAGTGAATGCAAAACCGATGATTTTTGATGAAACAGATATTCAAACGCAAGGTGCTAAACACATATGCAACATATTTTACAAATTAACAAAATTTTTAGATTAAATGATTTTTCATCTCCTTTTCTCATGGTAAGCTTATAATAACTAATTGAGAAAGGAGATTTTCTTTATGGTTTCACACTTTCAGGTTAAACCACTGTATCAAAATAATCGAATGCCGGGCTGGCACATCTCGTTTTATATGAATCGGGTTTATTATGAGGCTGATTATTTAAAAGATGGACAAATTGTATGGAAAACTGCGCTTTCTAATCAAATAGATGAAACACAATTAATTGATTATATTCATGAGCTTATGCTTTTTCACGTTTATGAATAGTAGTAAGCTTTCACCGAAGGGAACGAGCACAGATGAAACAGCTGCACACACTATTTGGGGATAAAATGATTAAGGCTAAAATCCCTTCTCAATTTGAACGTTACAAATGGTTTTCATATGATGAAGGCTTCATTGGAATTGAACACACGGCTTTATCTCAAAAAGAGCAGGCGTTACTTTCTGCTTTTTTAACTCCTTATGATGAGAAAGTTTCTTTACTGACACCAGAGCAATTGTATTGGTCAAACCTGTTATTTGAAGCACCTGAAAAAGTCATTCACTCTCATCATACGCACCATTCTTTTCGCTTCACCCAGTTTTTAATTAAACGTTTGTTTGAACAAAAAATAGAGTTTGAAAATGCGCTTCATGCCTTGTATTCTACCTCTGTTACTGTGCTGTGGATTGATAAACAATCAGGTATCGTTATCGAAACCTTTGATGATCCTAATGACTTAACTGAAAATTTATCAGATTCTATCGAGGTGCTATGTCATGATTTTGAAACTTCGATTCAGTTCTTTGAAGGACAAATTCACTTTTTTCCGTCTTCACCGCGATTAATTTTTGAGCGTGAAAAGAAATGGTTTTATCAAATTAAGCATACAGTCGAACAAAACCATGTTATCCATTTTACCGACGTTTTACCCCATTTGGTTCTGCAAGAGTCTTCAGAGGCAATCCAAAATCATATGATACATTTACTTGACTTAGTAAAAGATGATGGAGATCTTTTAGAAACGATTAAAGTTTATTTAGAATGTAATTTAAACGTATCTCTTGCTGCTAAGAAATTGTACATGCATCGCAACAGCTTGCAGTATAGAATTGAGAAGTTTATTGATCGCACACACCTTGATATCAAACACTTCACAGGAGCTGTGTCTGCTTACTTAGCCATTCTTGCTTTAAAAAATTCGCAAGATGGAAAATAAAAAGAAAGGGTTTTCGTAAATAGTGCACGAAAACCCTTTCTTTTTTTTGTGCATGTTTCCCATTTACCATTTCATTAAAAAAAATTACACTTGAGTTAAGAAAACGGTTTCACAGAGTACATACAAGGGGGAAATGGAAATGGCTGAATTACGTTTAGAACATATTTATAAAATGTATGATAAAGATGTGACGGCGGTAAAAGATTTTAACCTTCACATTCAAGATAAAGAATTTATTGTATTTGTTGGGCCTTCCGGCTGCGGGAAATCGACAACGCTTCGTATGGTTGCAGGGCTAGAGGAAATTTCAAAAGGTGATTTTTATATTGACAGCAAGCGTGTAAATGACGTTGCTCCAAAAGATCGCGATATTGCAATGGTATTCCAAAACTACGCATTGTATCCGCATATGAGCGTATATGACAACATGGCTTTTGGCTTAAAACTTCGTAAATTACCAAAAGATGAAATCGACCGCCGCGTAAAAGATGCCGCTCGTATTTTAGGACTTGAGCAATACTTAGAGCGCAAACCAAAAGCATTATCCGGCGGACAGCGTCAGCGTGTAGCTCTAGGTCGTGCAATCGTTCGTGATGCTAAAGTCTTCTTAATGGACGAACCTTTATCAAACTTAGACGCGAAATTACGTGTGCAAATGCGCTCTGAAATTGCGAAGCTTCACCAGCGTTTGGGTACAACGACAATTTACGTAACGCATGACCAAACCGAAGCAATGACAATGGCTTCTCGTTTAGTTGTTATGAAAGATGGGATTATCCAGCAGGTTGGTACACCAAAAGAAGTATATGAAAAACCTGAAAATGTATTTGTAGGCGGGTTTATTGGTTCTCCTGCTATGAACTTCTTAACCGGAACGTTAAAAGACGGAAAGGTTCAAGTAGGCGATTCTCTTCTTGCAGTTCCGGAAGGTAAAATGAAAATACTTCGCGAGCAAGGATATTTAAACAAACAAATTATTTTAGGCATCCGTCCTGAAGATTTCCATGATGAGCCTGTATTTATTGAATCTTCACCTGGCACAAAAGTTACAATCAAAGTCGATGTATCCGAGTTAATGGGAGCTGAAACCATGCTTTATTCTAAACTTGGCGGACAAGATTTTGTAGCACGCGTAGATTCAAGAACAGATATTAAACCGCTTCAGTCTCTAGACTTAGCATTAGATATGAACAAAGCGCATTTCTTTGATGCAGAATCTGAACAGCGCATCCGTGCTGAACAGGAATAAAAAAAGACCCCTAGGGGTCTTTTTTTATTCCTGTATTTGCTTCAATTCTTCACTGTGACAAGTAGAGCAGTAAAAGAGATGAATACATTGGTGATTTGCTAAATCACTAGGATACCCATTTTCTACTTTTAACTGATCGATTTCCATGTAAGCACTGTAATCATCAAAATAATCGCTGACTTTTCCCATATCTCCCAGCACTCCTCCACATGTTTTGCACGTCATTTGTACATCACTAAACCCATTACATAAGGAACAAATCGACATCCGCACACCTCGCTTTACCTGATCAATATGTACCTATAATATGCACGGAATAAAACTCTCTTACTCTTTATCAAACTCCACACAAAATTTCTATAAATTACCAATAAATTTCTATGTATATGTTTTTTTCCCTTTCGCCATAATACTAGTAACAACCGAGCACAACAGCTCGCAAACATTGAGTTACGCCGCGGTAGGCAAGCAGATCTAATCGATGCATCTGCTCGGCTGGTTCAACTCCAGCTAACTCAACCATTACAATCTATTTTATCTAACGAGGAGATGAATACACATGGCAAATTATCAAAACGCATCAAACAGAAATTCATCAAACAAGTTAGTAGCGCCTGGTGCTCAAGCTGCTATCGATCAAATGAAGTTCGAAATCGCTAGTGAGTTTGGTGTAAACTTAGGACCAGATGCAACAGCTCGTGCGAACGGATCTGTTGGTGGCGAAATCACAAAACGTTTAGTACAATTAGCTGAGCAAAACCTAGGCGGCAAGTACTAATATTAACTAATTTCATATTATGGCTTTAGCGCTCCAAGATTTCTTGGAGCGCTTTCTAGTTTCTTTTAATCAGCTTCCTCATTCTTATTCGCAAATGATTTTACGGAAACTTTGCGAATAC
Organism: Priestia sp. JNUCC 25; assembly: GCF_053667915.1. NCBI lineage: Bacteria > Bacillati > Bacillota > Bacilli > Caryophanales > Bacillaceae > Priestia > Priestia sp. JNUCC 25. Next base: position 530,822 of record NZ_CM132211.1, on the reverse strand, counting down.
GTCGATTTTCTACTTCCTTAATGGTAAACAATATCTCTTCATATGAGAAAAAGTCTCCTTTAGCAGGAATATGATCAAACTGCTCATATATCCATCCCCCTAAGGTATGGCACGTACTGTCAGGAGAACTAACCGCTATATAGGTTAAAAATTCATCAATAGGGATGTCGGCGTTAAATTCGTACTCCTTTTCTCCTATCCGGTGTACATACTTAACAGCTTCATCATGTTCATCCCAAATCTCTCCTACAATTTCTTCTAATATATCCTCTAAGGTCACAAGACCGGCCGTTCCCCCAAACTCATCAACTACAATTGCCATGTGAACCTTACTTTTTTGGAGCTCTGGCAATAGAACAGATATTTTCATGGATTCTACTACAAAAATAGGTTGTCTCAACAAATCACGAATAGAAATCTTTTTTCTTTGGACTAAACAGGTTAAAAATTCTCTTTCTGATAAAATGCCAATAATATTATCAATATGATCTTCATATACAGGCACTCTCGAATATCTCTCTTCAAGAAACATTTGACAAACCGAATCAATATCGGCATTTACGTCAACTGCTGTGACATCTATTCTAGGTTTTAAAATTTGCCCCACCACAATGTCATTAAAATTGAGTGAACGATGAACTAGCTCTTTTTCAATATTATTAATCGTTCCTTCTTCTTCGCTTAAATCTACCATCACTTTAATTTCATCTTCTGTAATCGTTGGTGTAGGAGCAGACGCTAACAAGTGAGAAGTTCCTTTTTTCACCTGTAAAAATAAGAAGGAAATCGGGGTTAACAATTTAATAATAATAAATAACAAGGAAGAAATCATCAGCGCAAAAGATTCGGCATGCTCTTTAGCTAACGATTTTGGCAAGACTTCACCAAAAATCAAAATGATGATGGTCATAACGATGATACTAATCACAAGTGCCAGATTTCCTTTAAACATATCGAGGGCAATTTTAGCTGCCAAAGAGGACGCAGCAATGTTTACGACAATATTTCCTACTAAAATTGTCGATAGCGTCTGCTCAAAGTGTTCAGCAATATGCAGCGCTTTTTTACTTCCCCGATATTTTTTCTCAGCGTAATGTTTTAAACGAATTTTATTTACGCTTGAAAAGGCTGTCTCAGCAGATGAAAAGAAAGCTGATAACATAAGCAAAACGACTAATATCATCATTTGATTCAGAGGCAAGTCTCCCAAAAGACATTCACTCTCCTATTTTTTGATTTTTCTGTCTTTTTATCATATCAAATTTTTTTGTTGTTGAATATTTCATTCATCAACTTTGTATTACTTTATGCTACGCATGCTTTTTATTATGAATAAGTATACAGATTGTATATCCTAAAGAATAGATACTATCTTTTATAGAGGGGTGTAGCCAATGAAAATTTTACTATTAGGCTCTACAGGGCGAGTTGGAAAGTCTTTATTAAAAATGATGCTAAAAGATGAAAACGACGTTACTGTACTTGTTAGAGACCGCACTAAGCTACAGGTTAGTCATCCAAACCTACATATCTTACAAGGCGATGTACTTCATCAAGAAAATATCAACTTTGCCCTCAAGCACCAAGATATCGTAGTCAGCGCGTTAAATACAGATGGTGCAGAGACGATTTCAAAAAGTATGCCGCTTATTATAAACAGCATGAAGTATTACGGCGTTCATCGTATTCTTACTATTGGAACTGCAGGCATCTTACAATCACGAACAGAACCAGAAAAGTATCGTTTTCAATCAAATGAATCAAAGCGTAAAACGACCAGAGCAGCAGAAGATCATTTAAAAGGATACTTACACTTGAAGGAAAGTGATCTAAACTGGACGGTTATATGCCCAACATACTTGCCTGAGGGTGAAATAACAGGCACGTATCGAGTGGAAAAAGATATTTTACCAGCTGATGCCGTTAAAATTTCAACGGGAGATACCGCTCACTTTACCTACCATGAGATATGGGCTCAAAAATTTCCCAAATGCCGCGTTGGAATTGCTTATTGAAAAATCAGGAGAACTTTTCGTTTTCAAAACGAGAAGTTCTACATCCAGAAAATTCCAATTATAGCTAATCCACCTAGAACAAAACCTCCTATTTGACCAACGAGAGCCGGTGTCAAAACAGGCTTTCCTTTTTCTTTCTCTAATGTGCTAATATCAAGCTTCATCTGATACATTTCTTCTTTTAAATCTTCAATCTGGCTGTGCAACGCTTGAATCTGACGTTCTTGGTCACTCATCCACTATCTTCCCTTCCCTTTTTTATTTTTATCATATGCGTAAAAAAGTTAAAGCTTTACTTTTCAGCATCACTTTTTCTAAATGATAAAAACTCCTTTGCCCGGCTTTAGGATAAAAAACTCTTTCCTTCTCATAATAAAAAAGAATAGAGTCCTTAGTCACTGTTGAAAGGAGAACACGATGATAAAACTTGTGTTGATTCGGCACGGACAAAGCGTGTGGAATCTGGAAAATAAATTTACAGGCTGGACGGATGTAGATCTTTCTAAAAATGGATTGCAAGAAGCGCGAGAAGCTGGAAAAGTGCTAAAGAAAAACGAATATACTTTTGATATTGCCTATACTTCTGTTTTAAAACGATCCATTCGCACTCTATGGATTGTCTTACATCAAATGGACTTCATGTGGATTCCCATATACAAATCTTGGAGGTTGAATGAACGGCACTACGGAGCTCTTCAAGGTTTAAACAAAGAAGAAACCGCAAAAAAATTTGGAGAAGAGCAAGTACATTTGTGGAGAAGGTCGATGAACGAACGCCCTCCTGCTTTAAAGACAACAGATATTCGCTATGAAGCTTCCAACCCTAAGTATAAGGAATTAGCTAAGGGACAATTTCCTGTAACGGAAAACTTAGCCGATACAGAAAAGCGGGTTCTAGAATATTGGAACGAAACTATTGCTCCTTCTATTAAAGCTGGCAAAAAGGTTATTATTTCCGCTCACGGTAATACGATTAGAGCTCTGATGCAGTATTTGGATAACATTTCGCCTGATGGCATTGCGAACTTGAATATTCCCACAAGCGTGCCGCTTGTTTATGAGCTTGATGATAATTTAAAGCCCCTTAGACATTATTATTTAGGCATCGATGGAGAGATTCCTACACATATTCCTTCTTCATAAAAAACGTGCCTAGATTGTAGGCACGTTTTTTTTATATGTTTGAACGAAAGTATTTTCTATACGCCCAGTGATTAGTAGGACCGTGTCCGGAACCAATTTCAAGCGTATGCTTAATCGCATAGTGAACAAAATCCGAAGCGGTTTGAACTGCTTCAACCACGCTTTTACCTTTCGCTAATTCAGCCGTGACGCAAGCAGCAAACGTGCATCCCGTTCCGTGTGTATGCTTTGTATTCATCTTTTCATGCGTGATTTCAACGTACTTATGACCATCATACACTATATCAATCATATCTTGATGAGATTGATCATGTCCGCCTTTAATTACCACGTGCTTTACACCTAGCTCATGCATCTGTTTTGCCGCTTCTTTTCGGTCTTCAATCGTGTGAATTTCTTTACCCGTGATGACTTCCGCCTCCGGTATGTTCGGCGTAATGACTTCACAAAGAGGCAATAATTCTTTTAGAGCCTGTACAGCTTCTCTTTGAAGAAGAGACTGACCGCCTTTTGCAATCATAACGGGATCAACTACAACATTTTGCAGTCCGTACTGTTTGATTTTACGAGCCACTGCGTAAATAATATCAGCACTGAACAACATACCTGTCTTCACTGCATTAGGAAATAAGTCAGTGGCAATTGAATCTAACTGCGTTTCAACTGCTTCTACTGCTAAAGGATAAACTCCTTGAACGCCAACAGTATTTTGTGCAGTCACAGCTGTAATAACAGACATGCCAAAAACGTCACGCTCTTGAAATGTTTTTAAATCTGCTTGAATGCCTGCTCCTCCACCGCTGTCTGATCCAGCAATGGTTAATGCTTTTGGTACTGTCATGCCTGAAACCTCCATCTCTTTCTTACCCAATATACCGATGATAAAGTGACTTTGCCTCTACTATATCGTTTGTTCCATGGACAAAGACGCGTCCATCTTGAAACATCACTAAACGGTAATCATCTACATAAAAAGAAAGCAGATACGGATTTTGTTCAATTTTATATCCTTTTTCTTTTAATCGTTCACCTAAAGACTGCAGCGGCTGCTTGGCTGATTTGCCCGGACGGATTTGTACCGTGTTTCTTCCGCATAGCACAGCTGTTTTCGTTTGATTTTCATATTGTAAAAAGGGATACGTTTGTTCACTGCCGCATGAGCGGCAAGCAGATTTGCGAAACACGTTCACATTGATGCTCGTATACTCATTTTTCCATACGTCAAACGAAACAAGTTCCCTCCTGAGCGCATTCCAGTCTCCGACTAATATTTTTAACACTTCTGTTACTTGATGAGCGACTACCATTTGTACAGCAGGACTAATAATCCCCACTGTATCACATGTTAACCCTCCAAGCGGTACAGATTCAAGCAAACAGGATAAACACGGTGTTTCACTTGGTATGATAGTATAACTAATTCCATAACTTCCTACACATGCTCCGTAAATCCAAGGAATATCATATTTTTGTGATAAATCATTCATTACAAGGCGTGTGTCAAAATTATCGGTTGCATCAATCATAACATCTACCCCCTCAACAAGCTGTTCTAAAACTTGAGGGGTACCGTCTGCTACGTGCGCTTCTACTTTTACATCATGATTAATATCGTGAAGCCGTTTTTTAGCGGCAATTGCCTTTGGAATTCTTTTATCAGCATCTTTTTCACTATACAATTGCTGCCGCTGAAGGTTGCTCCACTCTACATAGTCCCGGTCAATGAGCGTTATTTTCTTTACCCCCGCTCGCGCAAGGGCCTCGGCGTTCCCTGTTCCAAGAGCGCCTGCTCCTACAATCAGAACATGCTTTTCTTGAATTTGCTGCTGTCCGCCTTTTCCAATAGGTTGAAACAATTCTTGGCGGGAATAACGATTAATCAACCGATACTCATCCCTTCTGTTGGACTGCTTGCCGTTGCATATTGTTTCTTTTCAATACGTCCTGCTTCAAATGCTGCTCGTCCTGCTTCAATCGCTAGCTTCATAGCACGAGCCATTTTCACAGGATCTTTTGCTCCTGAAACAGCTGTATTTAATAACACACCATCTGCTCCTAGCTCCATAGCTTGAGCTGCGTCTGAAGCCGTTCCAATACCTGCATCTACAATTACTGGAACAGTTGATTGTTCAATGATAAAACGCATGTTCAACGGATTAATAATACCTTGACCTGAACCGATAGGCGAAGCTCCTGGCATAATGGCATGTACGCCTAACTCCTCTAAACGATGCGCAAGTAAAACATCATCTGATGTGTAAGGTAAAACGGTAAAGCCCTCTTTTAACAGTTCTTCACTGGCTTTTAATGTTTCAACTGGATCAGGAAGCAGCGTTTTATCACATCCAATTACTTCTACTTTCACCATGTCACAAAGTCCAGAAGCCTTTGCTAATTTAGCAATACGTACGGCCTCTTCTGCATTTTTTGCTCCAGCAGTGTTAGGCAAAAGAGTGAAACGCTTCACATCAAGCGCTTCTAATAAATTAGGCTGATTTTGATCAAAAATATCCATTCGTCTCACAGCAAATGTTAAAATTTCTGTTTCTGACTCTTCTACCGCTTGACGCTGAGTCGTAAAGTCCGGAAATTTCCCTGTTCCTAATAGTAAACGTGAATTAAATGTATATTGTCCAATTTTTAACATACTCTTCATCCTCCTCCGACAAATGAAACAACTTCTAATATATCGCCATCTTTTAAGCATGCATCGCTATGTTCTTCTTTTTGCAAAATGTTCTTGTTTAGCTCAACAATTACCACTCGTTCATGCAGGTTCTGAGCCTGCAACAAGTGCTCGACCGTTTCAATTTCGTCTCCAAAAGTAACGGTCTTACCATTAATGATTAGATTCAATGAACTCCCTCCATTACTCTTGTTAGCTGAAATGATGTAAAAAATGAATGATTCGGCTTTTTCCCTAACAAAGCATCAGCCATAATTTTTCCAGTTGCAGCACTTAATAAAATACCGTTTCGGTAGTGGCCAAACGCCATGTGTAGATTCGCTATTTCAGGATGCTCTCCTAAATAAGGCCAGCCATCATTTGTTTGCGGACGAAGACCAGCCCATGCTTTTTCAAATGTGGCTTCTTTAATAGCCGGCAGAAGCGCAGAAGCTTTATTCAGCAAAAATTGAATACCTTGTGCAGAAACCGTCTTGGTAAAATCATGCTGTAGCTTAGTTGCCCCGATTACGATTCTTCCACCAGTCTTAGGCACTAAGTAAAAACCTTCATCTAAAAAAATCGTTTTAGAAAGCAGCGGCTTATGACTTTGAAGAGCAATACACTCCCCTTTTACGGGAAACACCTGACCTACATGTTCAGAAGAAATAAAGCGTTTAGCCCATGAGCCTGCTGCAATAACTACTTTTTCTCCATAAAAAGAGCCTTTGGACGTCTGTACACCTTTTACTGTTTCATTTTCCATAATAAGAGAATGAACGTCACAGTATTCGAATACATCTGCTCCGTGATACAAGGCTCCATGAGCAAGAGCTTGCGTTAACTTAGCCGGAGCTAGCTGGCCGTCTCCCGGTATTGTAATGGCTCCGTATATGTCTGGAGAGAGCCCGGGTTCTAACAAACGCGCTTCTTTTACATCGATCCATCTTACATGTTCATCCCACCGGTGGTGCTGAGCGGCTTTTTTCTTTAATACGTGTGCATCTTCTTCTGTTACAGCGACTTTTAATAAGCCTTTTTGAATGAGCTCTACATCGATGGCCGTTTTTTCTTTTAGTTCCTTCACCAGTTCAGGAAACATGCTTCTGCTCTTAATAGCAAGGTCTAAAAGAGGACCTTCTTCATCAATTTCAGCTTGAGCACCTAAAATACCAGCGGCTGCACTTGAAGCTTCACAACCAATTTGATTGCGTTCAAGAATAGCTACTGACGCTCCTTGTTTTGACAAATGATAAGCGATAGAAGAGCTGATTATACCTCCTCCGATTAACAGTACATCATAATGCTGCTTCATTTTCTCCACCTCCAGATGTCCATATATGAGAATATTGTTTAATCGCTTTGAGGGGATCTTGCGCAAGCATGACACCAGACATCACAGCTATACCGTGTGCTCCTGTTTGAAGCACCTCTTTGGCATTTACAGGTGTAATTCCTCCAATGGCAATAACAGGTATCTGCACAGCGTCTACTACTTCTTTTAGTGCTGCTATCCCTCGACTTTTTAATCCTTTTTTTGAATGTGTTGAATAAATATGTCCGTATAGAATGTAGTGAGCACCATCTTTTTCAGCTTCTAAAGCCTCTTCCACAGAGTGAACTGATTTTCCGACAATAAGAGAAGGAAATGCGTCTATAACAACCGAAACGTCTAAACTATGATAGGCAAGCTGTACGCCTTTTGCTTTTAAAGCATGCGCTACATCAACTCGGTCATTCAAAATAATTTTAGAGCGACAAAATGGCAGGCTTTCTAGTAAACATTGAATCTGCTTTGCCGTTTTCTCTTTTTCTCTAATATGAACGGCGCCCGCAAAAGGCGCGATAGCCGTTAAAATTTTTTGAAGCTCTTCGATTGGCTGCTTATCTGTTGTAATGACATGAAATTTAGGAATATCCACATGATCGAAACCTTTCTATTCAGAATAAAGAGAAATTTCAATCACCTCATCTTGTGTAGAGGGTTTTATTACATACAAAAAACCACTCTACAACGTAGAGTGGTTAGCATGCATCGTTATGTAAACATGATCACCACTTCCCTACGCTGGTCCAAACCAGATCAGGTTCAAAGGGTCCGAAATACATTCGTCTCAGCTTCAAAAAGCTCCCCTAGTGATTGCTATTTATTGATTTTGTTTTCGCACTTAAAATTATAACACAACTAGATGTAAATACAATATCTCTTTATGCTCTTACGGCTCTCTTCCTTTTATAGATGTATCTTTTAAGCTTCTTTAGTAAGTAAGAGGCCCGGCGCACCGCATCATTCTGCTTTTTATATGGTTAGTAATCGGTATAGTCGTCAAATTCTTCTTTGTCTTTTTCCTTTTTCCGATCCCATATAAACAGCAGGAGTAACATAATAAAAGTTAGAATATAAAAACCGTAAAAAATAAATGCCGCGACAACATTTATAAATAAAAATAAAAAACCGATGATCTGACCTGCAACAGCTACAATCAACAAAATGTATTTCCAAACTTCTGCTTTTCTATCCATTCTCTACTTCTCCGTCTTTTTGTTTTTCCCTACTAGAAACGTTCTCTTTACTTAAATAAAAACGTTCCTGCCAGTAAACCGACTGTAAATAAACCAACTGTTCCAAATGCTGAAATCCCCACATACGCCAACATTTTTCGATAAGACTTTTCTCGAATTAACTGTACGGTTTCCACACTGAACGTTGAAAAAGTGGTAAAGGCACCAAAAAACCCAATGCCAATCATTAAAAATATTGAATCATCATAAGCATGACTCGGAACCTTTCCATAATAACTACCGTAAAAAAGACCAAGGCCAAACGCACCGAACAAGTTTACAAACAGCATTGATACTGGAAAAGGAGGGTTTGAAACTATTTTTGTAACTTTTAAACCCAAAAGATAACGGCATATCCCTCCAGCTGCCCCGCCAAGTGCCAAGCTTACTATGCTCATTTACTTCACCTCATGTACTTTCACTAAATTTCCCCCTGCCGCTTCACCGCATAGATAGCCTGCTAAAGCAAGAAGGATTCCACCTACTAAAGAGACAATTACATAAATGGCTCCCCAAAATAAATGGTGCTGAGTGAGAGAAATGACGTCTCCTGCAAACGTTGAATACGTTGTAAAACCGCCGCACACGCCAACTCCTAGTCCAAGCTTTATCCATTCTTTTGGCTTTTTCCACCCAAAAAATCCTGTTAATAGGCCTAGTATGAAGCTTCCTAATAGGTTTTCAATTACCGTTCCTATTGGATAGCCCGTGTATAATAAGGAAAGATTCAGCAAATAACGTGCATATGTACCAGCGATAGCACCAAAGGCAATTGAGATTAAGTTTATGGCTTTCATCATATCGCTCCGTTTCATAAATTCTTCTTTAAGTGTACCATAAGGAATTTATTTCTACCTTAACATTTAACTATATGTTTATTGCACCAAAAGTCATGAAAAAATGAAAGAGAAAATCGTCGCATGAAACTTCCTTTTTACTCCTCAAACCTCCCTTAAAAATCCACTTAATCCAAATTTTAAAATCTTTCTGTATCTTTATGACAAACCGTGTATAGAAGGTATATTTCCCTTATTTTAAGTCACATTAATCGTATAAGTTTTTTTTGTTGACTTTTGCTGTGTTCTTGTTTAGTATCACAGAGTATCATTTCCTATCAGAATACTAGGGGGTTTAGAAAATGAAGAAATTTGCTGCACTTTTGTCGCTACTATTAGCTTTCACAGTTGTGCTTGCCGCATGCGGTTCTAGCTCAAAAAATGAAGCAAACAATGGAGACAATAAATCTTCACAAGGGGATTTATATAATAAAGTGAAAAAAGATGGTGTATTAACAATTGGAACTGAAGGTACATACCCTCCGTTCACTTTTCATGATGACAAACAAAAGCTAACTGGGTTTGATGTAGAGTTGGCTCAAGAAGTAGCTAAACGTCTTGGCGTAAAAGCTGAGTTCAAAGAAACACAGTGGGATGGCATGTTTGCCGGATTAGATGCTAAACGCTTTGACATGATTGCTAATGAAGTGGGTATTCGTGAAGATCGTCAAAAGAAATACGATTTCTCTGACCCATACATCCAGTCAGGCGCTGTATTAATTGTTCGTAAAGACGAAAAAGATATCAAATCATTTAAAGATTTAAAAGGAAAAAAATCAGCGCAGTCATTAACAAGTAACTATAAAGACATGGCTCAATCTTATGGTGCAAACATTACGAGTGCTGAAGGTTTTGCTCAAGCAGTAGAACTAATGAGCGCAAACCGTGTTGATGCTACAATCAACGATAAATTATCGTTCCTTGACTATAAGAAAAAGCACCCTAACGCACCTATCAAAATCGCGGATGAAAAATCCGATGGTGCTGCAAGCGGCTTTATGTTTAGAAAAGACAGCGGTAAGTTAGTGGATGAAGTAAACAAAGCATTGAAAGATATGAAAAAAGACGGAACATACGCAAAAATTTCTAAGAAATGGTTTGGCGAAGATGTTTCTCCTAAATAATATTTTTCCTGATGGAGAGCGATTGAATCAATTGATTTCAATCGCTCAATCATCTCTCCTACCAATGCTAAAGGGAGCTATTCAATATTCTATTCCACTAACATTAATCACGTTTGTACTCGGTATCATTTTAGCTGTCTTAACAGCCTTGGCTCGTTTATCATCTATAAAATTTTTAAATATAATTGCGCGCATCTATGTATCGATTATTCGAGGTACACCGCTGCTTGTGCAATTATTTATTATTTTCTACGGCTTACCCAATTTAGATATAACAATTGATCCATTTATCTCTGCTATTATTGGATTTTCATTAAGTGTAGGTGCGTATGCATCTGAAATTATTCGAGCAGCGATTCAATCTATTCCTAAAGGACAGTGGGAAGCTGGTTACTCACTTGGTATGACCTATTCCCAAGCGTTAAGACGGATTATTTTACCGCAAGCAGCACGTGTATCGATTCCGCCATTATCTAACTCTTTTATTAGCCTTATTAAAGATACGTCACTTGCATCGCTCATTCTTGTTTCTGAGATGTTCCGTAAAGCTCAAGAAATTGCTTCGACTAACTATGAATTTTTACTTCTTTATAGTGAGGCAGCGCTCTTGTACTGGATTATGTGCACAATCTTATCCATTATCCAAGGACGCATTGAAATAAGACTAGATCGTTACGTATCTAAATAACCGTTTCGAGTAGCTAAAGGAGTTTTTCATATGATTAATATCAAAAATTTGCATAAATCATTCGGTGATTTGCAAGTATTAAAAGGAATTGATTTAAAAGTTGAACAGGGCAAGGTAATTGTATTGATTGGTCCTTCTGGATCGGGTAAAACTACTTTTTTACGTTGCTTAAATCTTTTAGAAATCCCAACAGACGGCACGATTGAACTTGATAAAAAAAGCATGAATTTCACCAAACCTGTTCGTAAAAAAGACATTACTTCATTTCGAAGCCTAACAGGTATGGTCTTTCAAAACTATAACTTGTTTCCTCATAAAAGTGCGCTTGAAAATGTTATGGAAGGTCCTGTAATTGTAAAAGGCGTTTCTACTCAAGAAGCAGAAAAAAGAGGGAAAGAATTATTAACACGAGTTGGCTTAGAAGACAAGCTTGACTTTTATCCTTTCCAACTATCAGGCGGACAACAACAGCGTGTTGGCATCGCCAGAGCAATGGCGATGGACCCAAAAGTTATGCTGTTTGATGAGCCTACTTCAGCTCTTGATCCTGAGCTTGTAGGAGACGTTCTTCAAGCGATGAAAGACTTGGCAAAAGAAGGAATGACGATGGTGGTGGTAACTCACGAAATGCGCTTTGCCCGTGAAGTAGCGGATGAAGTTATTTTTATGGATCAAGGTGTCATTATGGAAAGAGGTACACCGGATCAAATATTTTCAAATCCTCAACAAGAGCGGACACGTCAATTCTTGAATATGATTCATTAAAAAGGTTGCACACTTTCATGTGCAACCTTTTTCTTTATTTGGCTACTGCTTTTTTCATTAAATCTGTAATGTACGTAAAGAACGCTTCAGCTGTGACATCATATACGACTTCTACAGGTCGTCCCTCTTGGGAAATTTCTGTTCTTCCTTGGCTCGGTGTTTCTGTATGCACAATACTCGAAACGGTTTTTACCTTCACAAGTGTTGAATTCCCTGTAAATGCTGTTGTGAGTACATCCCACAAATAATATGTTGAATTGGTTTCAACATGCACAAGCGGCGGACAGGCCGCGTAGCACTGCCCTACAAAGTCTACTCCTTCATATCTGCGAAGTGAAGCCCACATTTGACGAATAGCCGGTGTTAATGGAACTTGATTCGTGCTTTCTAAAGCAACCATCTCAATTTTAATTCTGCTTTCCCATACTTTTGCTACTGCTTCTGGATCCCAAAAAGCATTCCATTCCGCCGTTCCATCATGTTCAGGCTCCTGTACATTTCCTACTTCTTGAAATGTACCGCCCATCCACACTAACTTGTCAATTTTCTCTTCTATTTCCGGCGCTTTTTCAAGTGCTCTTGCCAAATCAGTTAATGGTCCTGTAAATAATAAAGTCGTTTTTTCGGCTGTATGTTGTAATGTTTCAATTAAATGATCATGAGCAGGCAGCTGACTTATTTTTGTTTGCACTTCCCCTTTTTCATTTAAAATCGGCAGTGCATCTACATAAAATGTATGCATGCGCCATTCCTTTGGAAATGGGTTCATACCGCGTGAAGTAGATTTGGCTACCTCAATATCATAACTTCCAAAACGATCAATAATTTTTTGGCTTGCGCTGATACCTGGCTCTAGGTATCCGTCAGCGGGAATAACAGATACCCCTGTTACCTTTACATCATCCATTTGCAGCAGTAAAAAAAGGGATACTAAATCATCAATACCTGCATCATGGTTAAAATATATGTTTGTACTCATTTCTCTTCTCCTCTTTCCTATGTATTGCTAACTAATGTTTAGCTATACCGCTATTTTATAATGAAATGACTCGTTTCGTAATCAAAGTATTATGAACTTCTTTTACTATTTTCTATAATGGGTATAGAAATAAGGTAATCTATGTATAGACATATACATCTCAGTATAGAAAGGAGAAATAAAATGGAGCAATCATTTTCAGCATTAGTGGTAGATAAAAAAAGGGAAGACCAAGTGGAGGCGTCCGTCCAAGAACTGACGCTAAACGATTTGCTAGAAGGCGATGTACTTATTCGCGTTCATTATTCAGGGGTGAATTATAAAGATAGCTTAGCCAGCATCGCAAACGGCAATATTGTGACAAGCTATCCGTTTGTCCCAGGAATCGACCTAGCAGGAGTTGTTGTATCTTCTGACAGCCCTGATTTTAAAGAAGGTGATCGTGTCATTGCAACAAGCTATGACATTGGCGTATCACACTTTGGAGGCTATAGTGAGTATGCGCGCATACTCAGCGAATGGATTGTCCCTCTTCCTGAAAATTTAACGTTAAAAGAAGCAATGATTATCGGAACAGCTGGCTTTACAGCTGCTTTATCTGTGCATCGCTTAGAGGAAAACCATACTAGCCCATCTAATGGCTCTGTGCTTGTAACAGGCGCTACGGGAGGTGTAGGAAGCTTTGCGGTTGCCATTCTTTCAAAATTAGGCTACACAGTGGAAGCAAGTACGGGAAAAAGCTCGGAAGCAGCTTATTTGAAAGAGCTTGGCGCTTCCTCTATTGTAGCGCGTGAAGACGTTTATAACGGCAAATTAAAAGCATTAGGCAAGCAAAAATGGGCCGCTGCGGTGGATCCTGTGGGCGGAGAGCCTCTAGCTTCTGTTCTCAGTCAAATTCAGTACGGAGGCTCTGTAGCTGTCAGCGGGCTAACAGCTGGAGGCAAAGTGCCAACAACCGTCTTTCCCTTCATTTTAAGAGGGATTAATTTATTAGGTATCGATTCTGTTTACTGTCCAATGCCTACTCGAAAAGAAATTTGGAATAGACTCGCTAATGACTTTAAGCCTGAAAGCTTCGAACCTTTCATTCAGCAGGAAATTTCACTACAACAGCTCCCTGAGGTACTTCCGACTTTATTAAAAGGACAAGCTCGAGGACGAACAATTGTGAAGCTATAAAAAAACGGAGAAACCTAGGTTTCTCCGTTTTTTTACGAACAGAAGCATGTTATTATGCATCTATTTTTGCTATTAAATCCGTCACTAATTCTTTCATGGTCACATCGGCTAAGACTTGTTCCATGGCATCTTGAGAACGTTTTAAAATCAATTCAAGGACACTTTGAATATTGGCTCCTACAGGACACTCCACATTCGGATTTTCATGCATTTGAAACAATTCTCCTTCTTCCACCGCCGCCACCGCTCGGTAAACGTCTAACAACGTTATCTCTTCTAAATCTTTCAATAGATAAGCTCCGCCAGCTCCGGCTTTTACACCCACGAGTCCAGCTTTCTTTAACATCCCAATTACTCGTCTTATAACAACAGGATTTGTATTTACACTGCTAGCAATCCACTCTGAAGTACTAGGGTGACTGCTATCTACTTTAATTAAAGATAGTATGTGAACGGCCACGGTGAATCGACTGCTAATTTTCATTGCTCTCACTCCTATTTTGTTGTAATCATTATAGTTACAACATTTATGAAAGTCAAGCATGCTTTTTTAGGAAAGAATGTCCTCTTCTACCGCCTCATAAAAGCGCAGCGTTTTCTTGATTTCCATAGCTTCAGAACATGCTTTCATTTTCTTTTTATTCGCTTCTTTATGTTTGTTCACATGTTCTTCTCTTGAGATCCACGCTTGAAAGAACTGCTTGTCTTCCCACTTGGATACAAGGACATATTCAACTTTATCTGCGGAATATTTTTTCCAGCATTCGAACGATAAATTTCCTTTGGCTGCCTCAATTTCTGCTTTGTTTTTGTTAGCTTTTTGCTTGAGCTGTTCTTCAAATTTCTTTTCTGTTTCAAAACTTGCGTTTACAACAAACATCTTATCTTCCTTTCTAAATGAAAGTAATTCTCATTCGATTATTGCACAGTAATTTTATTTTTTCAATTTATATGGATAAATTACAGAAGCCCAAAAAGACCGCTGTTTAAGCGGTCTTCTTTTTTACAAATGTTTTCTATGCACTGTTTTTCCATCATACGTAAAGGCGATTGGCTTGCCTTCCATTACCGTTTCTAAATGAACGGGGCGGCCCCAAAGCTGATGAACGTATGGTACCACTTTTTCTAAGTATTTGACATCTAATTCAATTCCTTCATACCAGTGTTTTAAATAGAGCTCTCCATTTTTTAAATAGTCTCCATTGGTTACTGTGATGTAAGGAAATCCGCCGTTTACGCGCATATTAACAAGCTGATCTCTAACTTCTGTCCACTCTTTGTCGACGATTTTATAGTCTTTTCCTTGTTTTTGGAATAAGTACATATCCTCCCGCATGACTAAATCTTTTGTTAAGTAATTGCGGATAAAGGAAATATCTGATTCAACCTCACGTACCTCAAACATCTTCTCTCTTCCTGATCCAGGCTCCACGCCCCGGCGAATCATATCTTCTGTTGGATTATTGTAGCGTTCTTCAATGTCTTCAAAGATTTTTAATCCTAAATAATATGGATTGATTCCCGTCTTAGACGGCTGCACAACCCCTGCATTTAGCTTGGCGAATTCTATCGCTTCATCACTCGTTAAGTCCATTTCTCGAATAATGCGCTGATGCCAGAAAGAAGCCCAGCCTTCATTCATAATTTTTGTTTCAAGCTGCGGCCAGAAATAAAGCATTTCTTCTCGCATCATCGTTAAAATATCCCGCTGCCAATCCTCTAAATAAGGACTGTATTCTTCAATAAATAATAAGATGTCTTTTTCAGGCTGAGGCGGAAATTTTTTAAAAGACTTTGGAGGTTTTGGTTTTTTCTTTTCTTTATAATCCAAATTCCATAAATCATCGTAAGGAGAAATGATTTCTTCTTCCGATGATTCTACATCATCTATGCTCCAAGAAAGCTTGGCACGCATAAGAGACGGATCAATATGTTCCTGAATCGATAGGACAGCATCCAAAAACTTTTCTACTTCACGCTTACCGTGCTTTACTTCGTATTCTTTAATTCGATCAGCGGTCGCTGCCATACTTTCTACCATATCCCGTTTAGTGTTGGCAAAACGGCTGTTATTTTTAAAGAAGTCACAGTGGGCTAACACGTGAGCTACAATTAATTTATTCTGAATAAGCGCATTGGAATCCAATAAAAATGCATAACAAGGATCTGAATTGATAACTAATTCATAAATTTTACTCAATCCAAGATCGTAGTGTAATTTCATTTTGTAAAATTGTTTTCCAAAGCTCCAATGTGAAAAACGAGTTGGCATCCCATATGCACCAAACGTATAAATAATATCTGCCGGGCAAATTTCATAGCGCATCGGATAAAAATCTAAGCCGAAACCGCTAGCTATTTCCGTAATTTCATCAATCGCACGGTATAATTGCTTATAATCTGCTTCTTTCACGACAGCTCCCCCTTTCACTCCTTACTTCAATCTATGTACAAACATGTCAATTCATGTGTTTTCATCAAAAAGAAGCTTTATTTTTTCAAGAAAAGGGGATTTTTATTTAGTTGTCTTAAATAATGGATGTAATATAACTGTTATGCTGCATCATTCTTTGCCTTTCTTATCATTTATCCGGTGCTGTACGTTTATTCTTCTTGCATAATGACTACAACCTCTTTTAATTATGCACTGGTCTTTTGCCCAACATTTACAGCGTAAGAATTCCCGCAAATATCATACACTAATTTCAACTCCTCAAAAGGAGGAACGTTATTAATGGATGTAATTGATTATGATCGAGCTTTGTATTACACACACCGTTCACAATGGGATAACTTATTAATTTTAATGGTTCGAACAGACGACGATTTTCTTTCAAAAAAGATTGAACATTTTTTGCACGCCTACAATTTTGAACGAAACTACCGCATCATTCAAGAAGAGCTTTATTCTTTACTACGCTACATTGATCATGCAACGGAATATTCGGAGCACAACCCGGAGCTTCTGGAAGAATCATTGTACTAGTACTTTTGATACACACACTTGGACAAAGAAGGGATGAATTCCCTTCTTTATTTTTTTATGTTGCACTAAAAATATGCATACTTTATTTCAAAAACCATTAAATAATATATGTAAACATATTTATTTTTACCGTTGACATAAAAGTGAATTCGACGTACAATCTTCAGTACATACGCTAAGATATTTCAGTACATACTGGGAGGAACATATATGAGTACTAAAAGGTTTCGCACATTAGATTTAACGCTAGCCGGTATGTTTGCGGCTCTTATGGCTATTGGTGCAAACATTACTTCTTGGGCACCTTTTTTACAAGTAGGCGGCGTGCCTCTTTCACTTCAGCCTTTTTTTGTTATATTAGCAGGACTTTTACTTGGGAGCCGAATGGGTTCTATTTCGATGATTGTATATGTATTAATTGGCATTGCCGGCGCTCCGGTATTTGCTCAATTTAAAGCAGGAATTGGTATTTTATTTGGAAGCACCGGCGGCTTTTTGCTTTCTTATATTGTAGCAGCATTTATCACAGGCAAAATTATGGAAATGCGCGGCAAGCCAACTTTTTCTATCTTTTTAATTTCATCGCTAGTTGGTATTGCCGTTATTTATTTAATTGGTACTACGTATATGTATGTAGCGGTTAATTACTGGCTTGAAGCTCCTGCAATGACATATGCAGCCGCTTGGAAGATTATGTCGTGGTTTGCGGTAAAGGATCTTATTTTTACTGTTCTTGGGGCTATGCTTGCTCCGAGAATTTATAAAGCCCTACGATCTTCTTCGTATTTGTCAAATACGCAATCAAATAAAGTATCATAAAAGAAGCCTGCTCAAGTTTGAGCAGGCTTTACTTTTATACCGTTTTCACTTTATCTAATACCCGTTCTACTTCACCCATTACAGCTGTTTGTACAGCTTCTAAATGGGCAATGCTCGTTGCTTCATCTTCTGACACGACGCCAAAATAGAACTTCACCTTTGGCTCTGTACCAGACGGACGAAGGCAGAACCAAGAACCGTCTTCTAAGATATATTTTAATACATTTGATTTTGGTAATGTAATTTCTTCTACTTTTCCTGCTTTAATCTGCTGACGCTCGCTTAATGTATAATCCTCTACAACCGAAACATTTAATCCTGCAATGTCAGTAGGAGGTTCATTTCTAAATGTAGCCAAAATATGCTGAATTTGCTCAGATCCTTCTTTTCCTTTAAGCGTTAAAGATTTCAGACCTTCACGATAGAAGCCATATTTAGTAAACACTTGCTGAAGCGCTTCATATAGCGTCATGCCCTGCTTTTTATAATAAGCACAAGCTTCTACTGCTAGAATGGCTGCTTGTACAGCGTCTTTGTCACGAGCAAAGTCACCAATTAAATAGCCGTAGCTTTCTTCATAACCGAATTGGAATGTATACTCGCCCGTTTGCTCATATTGCTTAATTTTTTCACCGATAAATTTAAAACCTGTTAGAGTGTCAACAACTTGCAGTCCAAATGAACGAGCAATTTGTGCGCCGATTTCTGATGTTACAATCGTTTTTAACACAACGCCATTAGCAGGCAGCACGCCTTTTTCTTTCTTTTGAGAAAGCAAATAGTGAAGCAATAAAGCACCCGTTTGGTTTCCTGTTAATAACGCATATTCGCCGCTTGGATCTTTGACAGCAATTCCTAAACGGTCTGCATCTGGATCCGTTGCGATTAAGATATCTGCATCAATTTCTTTTCCTTTACGAACAGCATATTCAAATGCAGCCGGCTCTTCAGGATTCGGAGATTTAACCGTCGAGAAATTTGGATCAGGAAGTTCTTGTTCTTCAATAACCGTGACATTTTCGTAACCGATGGATTGAAGCGCGTTGCGAACTGGCTTATTAGCTGTACCATGTAGAGGTGTAAACACTACCTTTAAGTCTTTACCTGTTTCAGAAGCTAGCTCTGGATTAATTAAAATCGTTTTTAGTTTCTCATTGTATGCTTCGTCAATCGCTGAACCAATCATTTCAATAAGACCTTTTTCTTTTAGCTCCGCTTCAGATTGAACAGCTAATGTAAGTTCATTTTCCACAGCATTTACAAAGCCAACTAGTTCATCAGCTTCTTTTGGCGGCAGCTGACCACCGTCTGGACCATATACTTTGTATCCGTTATATTCAGGAGGATTGTGGCTCGCTGTAATAACAATACCTCCAAATGCGTTTAGCTCACGCACTGCAAATGAAAGTTCAGGTGTTGGTCTTAGCTCTTCAAATACATACGTTTTAATTCCGTGACTTGCTAATGTTTTTGCTGCTTCCATCGCAAATTCAGGCGATTTGTGGCGAGAATCATACGCAATGACTACGCCTTGCTTGATAGCTTCTTCACCAGCTTGTTTAATGTACTCAGCAAAGCCTTCGGAAGCTTTTCGGATTGTATACGTATTCATACGGTTTGTACCCGCTCCAATTTCCCCACGCATTCCGCCTGTTCCAAATTCCAATGTTTTGTAAAAACTATCTTCTAATTGTTTTTCATCACCTTTGATTGCGTCTAAATTTTGACGTAATTCAGGATCTAAATTTGGATGATTAATCCAAGATGTATACGTTTCTTTCCAACTCATAAAAAAAAGCCCCCTTATATAAATGTAAATATGTATGAAAAGAGAAAAACGAGTAATCGTCTTTCTCTTTTTTTAACAGTCATATTATATTTCTTCGTCCAAATTTGACTTCCTGCTATTATATTATGGCTGTATTGACAAATTTTGAGGTACTTTTTTATTTTATCATGAAATACCTGTCATACGGTTAACTTTTTCATCTACTGGTACAACTGCGTCATGAAGGTGCTGTTCTAATTCATCCGTATAAGCTTTTGTTTGCTCAGGCGTCCACTTTAACTCTTCGGCCATATGAGCAATCACTTGTTTTTTCCAGCTTCTTACCCAGTTGATATCAAAGAATAAAGCGCCCGTACGTCTAATGAAGAAGTCCACTGGTTTTGAAACCATTTCTTCTTCTATGCCATATTGAATTTGCAGAAATACACTAGCTGGAAGGTCGCTGTTTTTTAGCTGATCGGGACGTTCAATCATGTAGCGGTATACTTTATCTACGTTTGAACCATAGCGTTTTACAAGCTTTTCAGCAGCGTCACGTGATAACCCTAGTTTGATGCCTTCTTTGACTTTTTGCTCTACAAACGTTGGGAACCCACCTGAACCGCCTACATTACCTCCAGAAATCGGTAAATGTTTAGTTTGACAGCTTTCAAATTCGCGTCCTTCTGCTTTAAAATCTTCAGCTACGCGATTTACGACAATTTCAGCCATTTTACGGTACCCAGTTAATTTCCCTCCAGCGATTGTAATTAAACCTGATTCTGATGTCCAGATTTCATCTTTACGCGAGATTTCAGAAGGATCTTTTCCTTGTTCGTGAATAAGTGGACGAACACCCGCCCAGCTTGATTCTACGTCGTCTACTGTAATATCAACCGTTGGGAACATATAGTTAATCGCATCAATAACATATTGACGGTCTTTTACAGTCATACGCGGATGTCTAGCGTCTTCTTTATAGACCGTGTCTGTTGTGCCCACATATGTTTTTCCATCACGCGGAATTGCAAACACCATACGTCCATCAGGTGTATCAAAATAAATGGCTTGTTTTAATGGAAAGCGCTCTTGATCAATAACTAAGTGAATTCCTTTTGTTAATTGAAGCTGCTTGCCTTTTTTTGAATTATCTTTTTCACGCAGCGTGTCCACCCATGGACCTGCAGCGTTGACGATTTTTTTTGCATAAATATTATATTCTTTATTCGTAAGCTGATCACGAACAACAACCCCTACTACTTTTCCTTTATCGTAGATAAAGTTTTCCACTTTTGTGTAATTGACTAAGTCTGCTCCTCTTGCGGCAGCTTCTTTAGCTACTTCAATCGTTAAACGTGCATCATCTGTTTTATATTCAACGTAGTAACCGCCGCCTTTTAAATCTTTAGATTTCACCAATGGCTCGCGGCTAAGTGTTTCTTCTGCGCTAAACATTTTGCGGCGCTCTGAGCGTTTTACACCAGCTAAAAAATCATATACGCGCAGTCCAATTGAAGTTGAGAATTTACCGAATGTTCCACCCGTATGGAAAGGTAACAGCATCCACTCCGGAGTCGTTACATGAGGCCCATTTTCATATACGATGGCACGTTCTTTACCAACTTCGGCTACCATTTTAACTTCAAACTGTTTTAAATAGCGTAGACCGCCGTGAACAAGCTTCGTTGAACGACTAGATGTTCCTGCTGCGAAATCCTGCATTTCAACTAATGCCGTTTTCATGCCTCGATGAGTCGCATCAAGCGCAATACCTGACCCAGTAATTCCCCCACCAATTACTAGTAAATCATATTGATTTTGTGTCATGTCTACCAATTTATTCGAACGTGTTTGACTTGAAAACATACGTCATTCCCCTTTCAATTTTTAAAGATATCAAATTTTTCCAATATACAAAAAAGAGAGACCACAAATCACATATATAGTATGTCTATATATGGATCTGTGGTCTCTCCGATTCTCCAACCAATTTATTAACTTGATTAAATTATATCATACATGCGCTTTTAATTAAAGTGTTTTCATCAAATAATTACTTAAAAGCCATTGTTGCATGTACGGCTTTTTTCCAGCCGCTATATAATTCTTCACGCTTTTCTTCTTCCATATTTGGTTCGAAAGATTTTTCCATATTCCACTGCTGCGCAATTTCATCGCAATCTTTCCAGTAGCCGACCGCAAGACCCGCTAAATATGCTGCCCCAAGAGCCGTTGTTTCATTCACTTGAGGACGCTCAACCGGAACGTTTAACACATCACTTTGGAACTGCATTAAGAAATTATTCTTAACTGCTCCCCCGTCTACACGCAATGTTTTTAATGTAATTCCAGAATCTGCTTCCATCGCACTTAATACATCTCTTGTTTGATAAGCCAGTGATTCAAGCGTTGCACGGATAAAGTGTTCTTTTTTTGTACCACGAGTCAACCCAAACATCGCTCCCCGTACATCGCTATCCCAATAAGGTGTTCCAAGTCCTACGAAAGCTGGCACAATATATACACCGTCTGTAGACTCTACTCGCGTTGCATAGTTTTCAGTTTCAGCCGCATTTTTAAACATTCTTAAACCGTCGCGAAGCCACTGAATAGCAGATCCTGCTACAAAAATACTGCCTTCAAGCGCATATTCTACCTTACCGTTAATCCCCCATGCTAATGTAGTTAATAAGCCGTGATCGGACTTAACTGCTTTTTCACCCGTATTCATGAGCATAAAGCAGCCTGTTCCATAGGTGTTTTTCGCCATTCCTTTTTCATAGCACGCTTGTCCAAATAAAGCGGCTTGCTGATCCCCTGCTGCTCCAGCAATTGGAATGTTTTTACCAAAGAAATGATAATCTACTGTATGGGCGTATACTTCAGAAGAAGGCTTTACTTCTGGAAGCATTGATTTCGGTACCCCTAAGATATCTAGCAGTTCATCATCCCATTTTAAATCGTAGATATTGAACATAAGCGTGCGGGATGCGTTTGAGTAATCCGTTACATGCGCCTTTCCGCCTGATAGCTTCCAAATTAACCATGTATCAATTGTTCCAAATAACAATTCACCGTTTTCTGCTTTTTCTCGTGCACCTTCTACGTTATCTAAAATCCACTTCACTTTTGTTCCAGAGAAGTATGCATCAATTAATAATCCCGTTTTGTCGCGGAACGTATCGTTTAATCCTTTTGCTTTTAATTCTTCACAAATACCAGACGTTTGTCGAGACTGCCATACAATTGCATTGTACACCGGCTTCCCTGTTGTTTTTTCCCATACTACTGCTGTTTCACGCTGATTGGTAATCCCAATTCCTTCGATTTGATCCGCATGAACACCTGACTCAGATAAACAAGATGCGATAACTGCTAGGATAGAACCCCAAATTTCACTTGCATTATGCTCTACCCAACCTGGTTTTGGAAAGTACTGTGTAAACTCTTTTTGAGCTACATGTACAACTTCACCTTTTTTATTAAATAACATTGCTCGTGAGCTTGTTGTTCCTTGGTCTAAAGATAAAATAAATTTTTCCATATCAATATCCCCTATTCTCTGTATATTGTCGTTTCTTTATTGTACATAGTTAGATGGTAAAGCTCATTCATTTTTTCGGTACTACTGCTGATTGAATCTGTGCTGCCTTTTGTTTAGAAACAGCGTAGATAACTGCTAAAACAATCAGCGCTAGACTTAAAACAACCCATAAGCTGCTTGACATTTTATTTAAAAATGCCGCTTGGTAAAATACTGCCCCGATTGATCCGCCTACTAAAGGACCCACTACTGGCACCCAAGCATATTTCCAGTTCGAGTTGCCTTTGCCAGGTATGGGCAAGATAGCATGAGCAATACGAGGTCCTAAATCACGAGCAGGGTTGATGGCATAGCCTGTTGTTCCTCCTAATGATAAACCAATACTTACGATTAAAAATCCTACTACTAAAGGATTTAATCCATCTGTAAATTTATTTGCTCCAATTGCTAAGATTCCTACTACTAATACAAACGTTCCAATCGCCTCACTTAAAACGTTTGCAAATGGGTTAGCAATTGCTGGCCCCGTTGCGAATACGCCTAATTTTGTACCAGCATCTTTTGTTTCTTTCCAGTGTGGAAGATAGTGTAAATAAACAACTGTTGCACCAAGAATGGCTCCAATAAACTGAGCTAAGATGTACATCGGTACTTGTGACCATGGAAAATCACCTGTAATAGCAAGCGCTACGGTTAACGCTGGATTTAAGTGTGCCCCACTCATATTACCAACCGCATATGCTGCCATCGCTACTGCCATTCCCCATCCCATTGTGATAACGATCCATCCCGAATTAGCAGCAAACGATTTTTTTAAATTGACGCCCGCACATACACCAGCGCCAAGGATAATTAAAATCATTGTTCCAATTATTTCTCCTAAGAATGCTTGCATATAAATAACCTCCCCTTTGTATGAAAACGATTAAAATGACAAGAAAATAAGAAAATCCACAATACATCCCCCTAATAAAATCATTAAAAGGCTATACCGTGGATCTCCTATTCTCCCTCACATCTATTAACTTATCTAGAAGTTTACTAGATGATGAAAGCGTTGTCAAACAGTTTTTTTAAGTTGAAATACTCCACAGTTCTCTATTTGATGTTGTAACAGCAGAAGCCCCGGCTTCTAAAGCATTATGAACTTCTTCTGCCGTTCGTATTAAGCCTCCAGCTAACACCGGAATGCCCGTTTCAGCTTTAACTTCTTGGATTAAAGTGGGCACAATTCCAGGAAGAAGCTCAATATAATCCGGTTTTACTTTCTTCATTAACTCATAGCTTTTCTTCAAAGCTGTGCTGTCCAATAAAAAGACCCGTTGAATGGCATAAATCCCTCTTTGTTTAGCTTTTAAAATAACGTTTGTTCTTGTCGAAATAATTCCCGCAGGCTTAAACTCCTGACACAAAAAATCAACCGCATACTCATCGTGCTTTAAGCCATGAATTAAATCTAAATGAATGATTAGCTTCTTTTCATGCTTATGGACCTCTTTCATAATTCCTTTTAGCATGCCCACTTGATTGTCTAAAAGAACTCCGTACTCATAATTACTTACTAAAAATTTTTCCAATTGCTTCATATCTCGAACAGCGGGTAATACCGATTGTCCATGAAAACTCATGTTTTCCCCTCTTTTCCATGGTTAGTCCACAAAATTCATTGTAATAGTTTTTATTATGGCAAAAGTTGAAATAAAAAACACCATGCATTTGCATGATGTTTTTAGAAACTGCGTTATTTTTTATATTTAATATTGTAAACGTCATGGCGTCGGTCTTTTAATTGACGAACCGTTCCCGATTGACGCTGGCGACGAAGAATTTCTAAATCTACATCTCCAATAACTACCATTTCAATATTAGGATTACATTCTCCTACAATACCGTCTCGTGCAAATTCAAAGTCAGACGGTGCAAAAATAGCAGACTGAGCATACTGAATATCCATGTTTTCTGTTTCAGGCAAGTTTCCAACTGTACCTGCGATAACCGTATAAATTTGGTTTTCGATCGCGCGCGCCTGAGAGCAGTATCTTACGCGCAGATAACCTTGACGGTCTTCCGTACAGAATGGTGTAAAAATAATATTTGCACCTTTATCGGTAGCAATACGGGCAAGCTCCGGAAATTCAATGTCATAGCAAATTTGGATCGCAATTTTACCGCAATCTGTATCAAACACTTCAACTTTATCTCCTGGGCTAATTCCCCACCATTTTCTTTCATTAGGTGTAATATGCACTTTGTACTGCTTTTCAATTGTTCCATCTCGGCGGAATAGATAGGCAATATTAAAGATATCTCCATTATCTTCTTCGACAAAGTGGGATCCTCCAATAATATTTACGTTATATTTAACCGCTAAGTTAGTAAATAGCTCAATGTACTCTTCCGTATATTCTGCTACGCGCTGAACCGCTTTGCTTGGGATCTTTTCATTCAAGAAAGACATTAGCTGAGTTGTGAAAATTTCCGGGAATACGCAGAAGTCGGCTTTTGCATCATAAGCAACATCTGTATAATATTCTACCTGTGTTGCAAACTCTTCAAATGAATTGATCTGTTTCATCATATACTGAACAACACAAATACGCACTGGGAATGATGTTTTAAAATGGCGTTTTGAACGGCGAACGTAATCTACGTTGTTCCATTCCATCAACGTTGCATACTTATTAGAAGCTAGATCATCCGGAAGATAACCAGGGTTTATACGCATAAGCGTAAATCCGTTCATTAGCTGAAAAGATAGCACTGGATCATAAATTTTATGATGAATAACTTGCTCTACATATTCTCTAGGCGACATTTCAGCTGAATGCTTATGGTAATTAGGAATTCTTCCTCCAATGATGATACTTTTCAGGTTCAATTCACGTGCTAAATCTTTACGCGCTTCATATAAGCGGCGTCCTATTTTCATGCCGCGATACTTTGGATGAACCATTACTTCAATTCCATACAGATTGTAGCCTTCCGGGTTATGATTTGTAATGTATCCTTCGTCTGTAATATCGTCCCACGTATGCTGATCATCGTACTCATCAAAGTTCACAATCAAGCTTGAACAAGATCCGATAATTTCCCCGTCGTACTCTGCACATATTTGTCCTTCTGGAAAAATGGCCAGGTGACTTTCAAGCTGTTCTTTTTTCCACGGATCCATTCCCGGGAATGATAGCTTTTGAAGTGCTAAAATTTCATCTATATCGTCCGGTTTGATGTTACGAATAATCATTTTTTTCTCGAATTTTGATAAATCTATTGTAGACATACGCTCAAACAACCCTTTCTCTCTCTTCATTAGGCAATTAGTTTCCCTGTTTTTTATTATAATAAACATTATTAAAAATTCAAAAAATACCGTTCATATAGTCAGCTATATGAACGGTATTTTCTATTTGCAAATATCTAATTTTATGGATGTTTTTTTATTAGGATAATTTTCAATAAATCCTGGCCCTAAAGAGACTTTAATGCCATCTATTTTATATACATTATAGCGTTCACCGCGATTTAACGTACGAATCTTTACCCATTTTCCTTTTTCTTCCTTCAATAAAATCATCGGTGATTGAATCGTTACAAAACCAATTTGGCCTTTTGAGAGCTTTTTCGTTTTACAAAGATTCTGGGCGACTGAAGCACTGCTTACTTTGTATTTGTTTTTAACAGCGATTGAATCAAAACTTTGAGAATGGAATTGACCAATAACCACTTTTGTACCGGTTTGAACACGGTCAAACAGCCAGCGTACCTCTTCATCATACATACGAATGCACCCAGAACTTGCGTAAGTCCCGATAGAACTTGGATTATTATTTCCATGAATAGCATACGTCGTTCCATATGTTCCGCGCGCATTTAATCCTAGCCAGCGATCACCTAGCGGATTCCTAGGATCTCCTCCCCGAATGTTGTCTTTATAATAAGGCCGGTTTTTAATTTTATTCACAATGCTAAAGGTACCCTCTGGTGTATAACTCATCTGCCTCCCCGTCGCAACTTTGAACGTCCTTACTAATTTTCCTCTATCATAAAAAGCAAGGGTGTTAGTAGATTTGTTAATAATAATAAGTTGATTTGACGCCGCAGACGCATTGCCTGTCAGACCCATCCCCGCGAGTAAAAAAACAAGCCCAACAAAAAAAACAGCCACCTTTTTCATTTATCGACTCCCCCAATTTCTCTTATATCTATATAAGAAAAGTATAGGATGAAAGGCAAACCATCAGAACACTTTTTACCTTATAAGTCAAAATACAATAAAATCTTTCACGCACCCCTTTTTACTGACAAGAAACAATAAATGTACATAACAAAAAAACGGCCCTTTAAAGAGCCGTTTCATTTGTATTTAAAGCTTCACTTCAACTTTTGCATTTTTCTTAAGTTCTTCAACTTTTTTCTCCAATGCTTCTTGTTTCTTTTGTTGTTCAAGCTGCTGCTTAATTTGTGGCTTTACGTCTTCAAGCTTTGGCATTTGAGATTGTTCTTTACCGCCGCTTGCTTGACTTTGGCTTTGTTTTGCAAATTGATCGTAATAATCTTGAATTTCTTTATCTGTTACTTCTGGTGTTTGGATGTCTTTATCTACGTACTGCTGATATTTAATGCTGTCAGCCAGCTCAGACTTTAATTGTGATTGAGTTAGTCCTGCATCTTTTAAAGCCGCTTTAAACTGTTTATCTGTTTTGAACTGCTTTTTCGTTTCTTTTAACTTTTTATTTACTTCTTCATCAGTTGCTTTATAGCCTTTGTTTTCAGCTTCTTGCAATAGCAGCGTTTGACCCACTAAATTGTCAATTGTTTGCTGCTTTACTTGTTTAGCTGCTTCTTTAGATGTTGGGTCTTGTCCCATTTGTTGATATTGGGCTTGTGATGAAGATAATGCAGCATTATATTCTTCACCAGAAACTTTTTTACCGTTTACAACCGCTACGGTTTTCTTCTCATCTACTTTTTGTTTATCTAATTTCTTCTGCATTTCTTTTGCTTGCTTTTCCTGCTTTTCCTGAGCCTCTTTTTGCTTCTCAGTTTGTGCAGTTTTCTGATCATCACTTTTTGATTGCTTTGCATCATCGTTTGAACCGCATGCTGTTAAAGCTGCAGCAATTAACCCAATGAGCAATGTATACATCAGTTTTTTCATGATTAATCTCCTTTCATAATCCCAAACGATTATTAGCTATTCGAAAAAATCATCTAGGGGGCATTGTATATGATATAGGCGTAAAAAGAAACCATTTAGGCTAATTTTAAACATATGTAATAAGATTGAAACGTTTTGTAATCTTATGAAAGATAAATGCTCTTCTTTATACGGCCTGTCTAATCATAACATTATTTAGTATGATTTACATAATTTACAGTTCGTTATACATCTGTATTATTTCAATTTATTTGTTATATGAAAAACGATAGTATTTGATTTCATATTTCTATAAGAACTTTATACGAGCTTAACGATATCACAAGTTCTTTTTTTATCCAATTGAAAGCCGAAATTCATAAAAAAAAAAGAAAAAAGCATGGGATAATCATGCTTTTTTCTTTTCAATTTATGTATGAATTATAAAACGATTCATACGAATACGTAATCAAATTGTTTTCTTTTGCAAAACACTCAATGGAAACAGGAAATAAGAACCCGTATTTTTTTAAAATTGAAATATTTTTTTCGAATTGCTCGCAGTCGCTTTCTTCAATCGGCCGATGTTGAATCGCTTCAATCACGGCAATTATTGTCTGAAGGCTACTAATGACTTGCAATGCTTCATCGAGTAAGCCATTATATAAATGGTCTGTACAATAATCTGGGTTTAATAATTCATCAGGATTAAGCTTATCTACAGATACATACCGAGGTAACAAGTCATAGCGAAGCTGTTCAGTCAACTCTTCTATGTAATTCTCCATTTCTGGCGGAGCTGCTTGGGCAATTTTCATGGTTACCCCCCCTTTTTTCTCTTAACTTATGTCTCTTTATTTAGCATAACATAAACATAAAACGAGAACTTCAGGTAGTTATTTCCTCCTAATTATTTACAAGTTCTTTTAAAAGATTAAAGGATATTTACTAGTATGTAAGGAAGGGATTAAATATGAGTATACACGGCCAATGGCTAGAAGATAAAATCGCAAAAAATGATGCAGGGCAAACAATTGAAGATTATTTAAAAACGAAATGGCGTATTCCTAAAAAAACGTTGCATCAGTTTCGGATGAATAAAAATGTCCTTATAAACGGTGAGCCTTTACCATGGAGAAACACGCTTAAGGAACATGATAAAATGTCACTCCCTTTTTTTGAAGCAGAGCCTAATGAAATAACACCTTACAATGTTGATATAGAGATTTTGTTTGAAGATGAGCACGTACTAATCGTAAACAAACCAATAAACCTAGATACTCATCCTTCATCAGAGCAAGACCAAAAAACTCTTTTAAATGCTGTAGCTGCTTATTTTCAAAAAATAGGCCTCAAAACAAAGCCTAGACACGTTCACCGTTTGGACAGCGATACATCAGGTGCTATCTTATTCACGAAGCATTTTGTAGCAAGCTCTGTGTTTGATCAGCTGCTGGCTGAACGTAAAATTAATCGGACTTATATTGCCCTCGTCCAAGGAATCATAAAAAAAGAGGACGGCATCATCAATGAACCCGTTGGACGCGATCGTCATCACGCTACAAGAAGAAGAGTATCTAGAACGGGACAAGCTGCCAAAACACGTTATCGGGTGTTAAAACGAAATACGGCAAAAAACGAAACGCTTATTGAACTTTCGCTCGAAACCGGACGCACTCACCAAATTCGTGTTCATATGAGTCACATCGGCTATCCATTACTTGGCGATACGCTTTATGGAGGAAAGAGATTAAAAGAGCAGCAGCAAGCTTTACATGCCATTAAGCTTTCTTTTATACACCCGTTTACACATCAGCGTGTGTCAGCTGTTGCACATCCAACTCAGCAAGTCTTTTTGCCTTACAGCAAGTTGTTTTCCTATTAAACATAAAAGAGAGATTAAGACACAACCAGCTAAAGGCAAACAAATAGGAGAAATATGCTCATATGGATCGCTTGAGACACCGCTGCTGATTTCCGTGCAAGACTTCGCTTTCCGCGGGCGGCCGGAGTCTTCGTCTTGCCCTCCAATCACCAGCTAGAAGCAGCAACATACATGAAACCTGCGTTCACCATATCAATAAAAAAATCCGAACGAGTTGAATTCTTTATCAAGAATCTCAATTCACCGTTCGGATTTTCCTTTAACTAAAATACTTTTGTCCTAGCCTCTTTTTTTCTATTGAATTTTAAATTGACGAATCAAGTTAGCTAATTCTTCACTAATCTCTTGCAGATGTTCAGCTGATTGAGAAACAGTAGAAATAGCTCTAATTTGTTCTTCTGTAGAAGCGGTAATTTCTTCAGTTCCCGCTGCTGATTGCTGTGCAATAGCTGCTATGCTTTGAATTGCCGCTACCACGTCTTCCTTATGCTCATCGATACTGTCCATGCTGCTTGTCACATGTTCGACAGCCGCTGCTACTTGTTCAATCGTAGTTGCAATTTCATGAAAAGCTCGTTCTGTATCTCCTACCACAAAGTCTTGAGACTTTGAAAGCTCTTCTGTACGGTTGCATTCTTCACGCGCAGCAGCGACTTCCCCTTGAATCGCTCCGATCGTATGGCGAACTTGTTCAGTGGCCTGAGAGGACTGTTCAGCAAGTTTCCGCACTTCTTCAGCTACTACCGCAAATCCTTTGCCATGTTCTCCTGCACGAGCTGCTTCAATACTAGCATTTAATGCAAGTAAATTTGTCTGATCTGAAATACTATTAATCGTGAAAATAATAGATTCAATTTTTTTCATCTTATTTGTTAATTCTTCCATTACAGCTTGAACAGCGTGAATCGTTTGAGACGATTCAGTGGTTTGGTTGCGAAGGAGCTGCATCTGTTTTAAACCTTTTTCATTGATGCTTACAGCTTCAATCGTCATTTTATTAATCTGTGCGTTTTGTTCAATGACTTCTTCAATTTGCGAAGATAAACTCATCGTTTTATGATTAGTAGAGTCAGCATCCGAAGCTTGCTGCGTGGCACCGCTCGCAATCTCATGGATAGCCCGGCCAATTTCCTCACTGGATGCAGTTGCTTCTTCAGATACGGCGCTCAAGTCTTCAACAGACGTTTTCACTGTCTCAACAGACGTCTGAACCGTGCCGATCAATGTTTTCATTTTGGCTACCATATCATTAAATAAATGAGTAAGCTCACCAATTTCATCTTTTGACTTCGTCTTCACCTGAACCGTTAAATCGCCAGCTGTTACTTTGGCTACTTCATTTTTCAAGCGACGAATCGGATTAGTAATGATTCTTGAGAAAAAGATGGTCAACACCACTGATAATAAGATGCCAATTAACGCAATCCAGACAATAACAGTCAGTAAATGATGAGCGCTTGAGAGCATTTCATTATAAATAAAGGCATTTCCTATCTTCCAATTCGTCCCTTCGAGAGTATCATATGCCATCACTCTCTCTTCACCTTGAAAGGTATACTTCATGAAATCTCTATTCCGGTCTGCTTCGTACATTTTTTTCATAAATGGCTGATTCATTAAATTTTTCCCAGCTTCTGTTGGATGAACGAGCGCTGTGCCATTTTGATCAAATAAAAATGCATACCCACCGTGATTTACTTCTGCTTTACCTACAATGTTTTTTAATGCATCTAAGTCTAAATCAGTAGCTATAACGCCCAGCACATTTTTAGTATCTGGATCTAAAATAGCCTTTGCAATTGTCACGACCGTCTTTTTTGTTGCTGCATCTTCATATGGATCCGTATAAATAACCTCTTCAGGTGATTCTACTGCTTGTTTGTACCATACCCTTGAAGTCGGATCATAGTTTGAACCAAACTCTTGTTTAGGAACAGAATACATTCCTTTATTTTTAGTGCCTATGTATTCAAGTGCTAGGTTTGGATACTTTTCTTTAAACTGTGTAAACTCTTTTTGAACTGTGTTCCATGTAAAATACGGATTTTTCTCTTGGTTTGTTTGATCTCCTTCCTGCTTAACAAAATTAACAATTACATCGTTTTCACTATACGTCAGCAAAGAACGACTATACATGTCTAAGTACGTATGAATCGTTTCTTTTAACTCTTTCACTTGACTTTGAGACTGTACTTCTACATCTTTTTCTATTTGCGTTTTGGTAAATTGATAAACAGCCCCTGAAACAACTAATAATAAAATAGCTATAAAAATACTAAAAAATACTACGAGCTTTGCACTTAACCTCTTCATTCCCTCACCCTTCTACAAAAATCTTTATATTACTAATAACGGCTTTTCATTTTCATTTTTGAAGAAGTTTTTGTGATTTATTTCAAATTCCCGCAAAATAAAACCAGCGCATCCTTTCATAACGAAAGAACGTGCTGGTCTTATTTTTGCTTTTCGTATGCATCAGGTTCAATATGAACAAGCGTATCTTTAATTTGATGCTCATCGTTCATCATATGTTCAATTTGATCAGCAATTTCATGGCTTTTGATAACATTTAAATGGGGATCTACTTTAACAGTTACATCAATCACGACTTGATTACCAAGCTTGCGCGCTTTCACATCTTCTACTTCTTTTACACCTTCTACAAGCTCGATGCTTTCTTTGTAGTGCCCTAACTTCTCTTCGTCGAATCCGTCTGTTAAGGAATGAGCCGCTTCTTTAAAAATCTCGATGGCTGTTTTACAAATAATAATTCCCACAGCAAAAGCAGCTACCACGTCCAGCCAGGGCAGGCCGAACTGTGAGCCGAAAATTCCCACAACAGCCCCTATACTCACAAGTGCATCGGACAAATTATCTTTAGCAACCGCATATAAGGACTGGCTATCAAGTTTTTTAGCAAGCTTAATATTATATCGGTAGACACCACCCATAACAGCAGCCGCTCCAAGACCTACCCAAGCAGCCAGTAAATTAGGCGCTTCAGATTTGTCCATAAATAATGACTGACCCGCATCGACCAATACTTCTAGTCCGATGACCATCATGATAAAAGAAGCAATAAGTGAAGAGATATGTTCCGCTCTGGAATGTCCATAGGGATGATCATTATCACGAGGTTTTTTAGAGATTTTTAAGCCGACTAAGACGGCAATTGATGCAATAATATCTGTAACATTATTAAGACCGTCGGCTTTTAATGCAGAGGAAGCGGTGACACCCGCAATGATAAGTTTACATGCTGATAAAAAGATATATGATAAGATACTAACCCAAGCACCTTTTTGGGCTTGCTCATAGTAGTTCTCCATCCTTTCCACTCCTTTATTCAAAATAAGCAAACTTAGTGTAACAAATGGATTTCGTGTGGGTCTATAGAAACATTATTGGCTGCTAACATACAAATAGAGAATGTTAAACTCTTTAGCTTTCTGCAAAACAAGTTGCCTTTACTCAACACTTTAAACGTTTAAGATCTTTCTAAATGTGGCACTTCATGTAGAAGGACATTTTTTTAAATCACCCTGTAAAATTGTTTACTATTTTTTAAAGGGTGTGATTTTTATCACAGCTGAAGCTATTTATTCTTGTTACACTAACATTGTGAAAAACATCACAAAATAAAATTCAAAGGATGATACAAATGAAAACACAATTTACACCAAAAACACGAAAAGTTGCCGTTATCGGAACTGGTTTTGTTGGCTCAAGCTACGCTTTTTCAATGGTGAATCAAGGTATTGCCAATGAATTAGTGTTAATCGATATGAACAAAGAAAAAGCAGAAGGTGAAGCACGTGATATCAATCATGGAATGCCATTTGCCACACCGATGAAAATCTGGGCTGGAGATTATAAAGACTGTGCTGACGCTGATTTAGCAGTTATTACAGCGGGCGCTAATCAAGCTCCAGGGGAAACACGCTTAGATCTAGTTGAAAAAAACGTTAAAATTTTCGAATGCATTGTAAAAGATATTATGAACAGCGGATTTGACGGCATCATTTTAGTGGCAACAAATCCAGTTGATATTCTCGCACACGTTACACAAAAAGTATCAGGATTACCAAACGAACGGGTAATTGGTTCAGGAACGATTCTTGACACAGCTCGCTTCCGCTACTTGTTAAGCGACTATTTCGAAGTAGATTCTCGCAACGTCCACGCTTATATTATGGGGGAACATGGAGATACGGAATTTCCTGTTTGGAGCCACGCGCAAATTGGCGGTGTGAAGCTCGAACATTTTATCAATACTGCCGCTATTGAAAAAGAACCGGATATGCAGCATCTATTCGAACAAACCCGCGATGCGGCTTACCATATTATTAATCGAAAAGGAGCGACTTATTACGGAATTGCAATGGGGCTTGTACGCATTACCAAGGCTATTTTAGATGATGAAAACTCTATTTTAACAGTATCTGCTTTATTAGAAGGACAATACGGTATTTCTGATGTGTATATCGGCGTACCAGCTATCATTAATAAAAACGGCGTGCGTCAAATTATTGAATTGAATTTAACTCCTCACGAACAGCAGCAGCTCGAGCACTCTGCTAGCATTCTTAAACAAACTCGCGACAGAGCTTTTGTGTAACATCTAAAGATTTTTGCGGGGGACTCCCCCGCTACCTTGTTTTAAATATGTAGTAGAGGTGTATGAATATGACGTGGACTCAGGTATATAATCCGTTAGATAATATTTGGCTTTCTGCACTAATTGCACTCATTCCCATTATCTTTTTCTTTATTGCTTTAACTCTTTTGAAATTAAAAGGACACATTGCTGCCGGTGTTACGGTGCTTCTTTCTATGATTATTGCTATTTATTTTTATGATATGCCTGCCTCAATGGTTTTAGGAGCCACAGGCTATGGGTTTCTGTATGCACTTTGGCCCATCAGCTATATTATTATCGGAGCAGTGTTCTTATATAAGCTAACTGTCAAAAGCGGACAGTTTACTACCATCAGACAATCTATTATTTCAATAACCGATGACCCCCGCTTGCAAATGCTGCTTGTTGCTTTTTCTTTTAATGCTTTTTTAGAAGGGGCAGCGGGATTTGGAGCTCCAATTGCCATTACAGCAGCGCTTCTAGTTGGACTTGGGTTCAAACCGTTAAAAGCAGCGGCGCTATGTTTAATTGCTAATACAGCTTCAGGAGCGTTTGGCGCCATGGGGATTCCTGTCATTGTTGCAGGACAAGTATCTGGCATAGATCCAAAAGAAATTGCTCATTTTCTTGGCACGCAGCTTCCGATTATTTCTTTTCTTATCCCTTTTTTACTTGTCTTTATTATGGATGGGATAAAAGGATTAAAAGACGTATGGAAAGCAACGAGCATCACAGCCGTTTCCTATG
The DNA here is from genome assembly GCF_053667915.1 of Priestia sp. JNUCC 25. Lineage (NCBI taxonomy): Bacteria > Bacillati > Bacillota > Bacilli > Caryophanales > Bacillaceae > Priestia > Priestia sp. JNUCC 25. The sequence goes on along the minus strand of NZ_CM132211.1, from coordinate 495,341 downwards.
CACTGACACAGTATTTAACTGTTACATACATCGGCCCTGAACTTCCAAATATCACATCTTCTATTGTGAGTTTGCTTGCTCTTGCTTTTTATATTAAACGAACAAGCCCGGCAGCAGCTAAAAGCTTCAGCCTGTCACCAAAACAGATTTTAAAAGCTTGGTCTCCTTTTATTCTATTAACGATACTCGTTACGGCTTGGAGCATTTCTTTTGTCAAAACGATGCTTGAACATATGAACCTGCTTATTAACGTCCCATTTTTACACAATCACGTAATTAAAGCAGCACCTTTAGTAAAAGATCCTACGCCTTACGCTGCTGTCTTAAAAATAGACGTATTTGCAGCAACAGGTACAGCAATTCTTATTGCTTGTATCCTTTCAGTTTTCTTGCTTAACGTATCGCCAAAAGTGGCATGGACCACTCTTTTAGAAACCGTAAAAGAATTATCAAGACCTATTATTACTATTATGATGGTCATTGCTTTTGCTTTTATTTCAAATTATTCAGGACAGTCTTCTACACTTGGATTAGCGCTCGCTACATCAGCTGCTTATTTTCCATTTTTATCTCCATTTCTTGGCTGGATCGGCGTATTTCTAACGGGGTCTGTCGTATCAAATAATGCGCTGTTCGGCAACTTGCAGCTAACTACAGCTCAGCAAATTAATGTTTTGCCAATTATTCTTGTAGCGGCCAATACTGCCGGCGGAGTGATGGCTAAAATGCTTTCTCCTCAATCAATTGCCGTCGCTGCCGGAGCAGTGGGACTGGCTGGAAAAGAAAGTGAACTGTTCAAATACACGCTCAAATACAGCATGGGATTTTTGATACTAGGGGGATTTGTTACCTTTTTGTTAGCTTGGTGGTTATGATAAAAAACTGCTAAAAATCCTGTTATTACCTTGTTTCTTTCATTTAAACAAACGTTTGATTATATAAAAAGGTCCCCAGTTAGCGCTGGGGACCTTTTTATTCTGAAATAAGTAAACCTATATTGCCAAATTGTTTTCCTTTATCTAATCGTTCGCAAGCTGCAACTGCCTCTGACAACGGATAGAATCGATCGACGATTGGTTTAATTTGATGTTTCTCTATAAAATCCATCATGTCCACAAATTCTTCCTGACTTCCCATAGACGTGCCAAGTATATTGAATTGAGGATAAAAAATAGTTCTTAGAGGCAATTCAACTTCATTTCCAGAACTCGCCCCAAAATTAACAATTCTTCCATTTGGCTTTAATATTTCAAAATAAGTAGGAAATAAAGCTGCCCCCACACTATCAAGTATGATATCTACTTTTCTATTGTTGATTTCTTCTTTTAGACTGCTTCCGCTATCTAAAGCATAATCCGCTCCATGCTTTAGAGCTTGCTTTCTTTTTTCATCACTTCTAGAAGTGACTGTTACGTTAGCTCCGATAGCTTTTGCGAATAACAATCCATAGGTCGCGACTCCGCTTCCTATACCGGGAATAAGGAGGTGCTCTCCTTTTTTTAACTGCCCTTTTGTAAATAGAGCTCTATAGGCAGTTAAAGCGGATAATGAAAGAACCCCCGCCTGTTTCCAAGATAGATAAGATGGCTTTTGCACAACATTATCCGCTTTTATGATTACATACTCTGCAAATGTTCCATTCGATGGACCACCTAAAATTTTAGGTGTAAACGGAATGTCCTCTACACGATCCCACTCCAGACTTGGATTAATGATCACTTCTATTCCAGTTTTTAAACCTTTTACGCCTTCTCCCACTTCTTCTATAATACCTGCACCGTCTGAACCGGGAATAAACGGCTTATCTCCTTTACCTCGATTTTTCATAACGAACAAGTCTCTCCGGTTTAAACCTGCTGTTTTTAACCTTATTTTTATTTCTCCTCTTTGAGGTTGCATCTCCTGAAGATCTCTGTAATTCATGCCTGCTATTCCACTTTTTTCACTATGTATAATGCCTTTCATCATTTCCCCTCCTCTTAATCTACCCTACTAAAAAGCTGAAAATGGTAAAAGAAATATGCCTAAAAAAGGAAAAAAACAGTTTTCATATTCACTTTTTCACCGTTTTATCTTTATTTTTCTGTATCGTAAAGGTATTAAGCTTCTTTTATTACAGTTTTGTTACAAACAATATTTTTGTAACAAAAAGATTAAAAAGTAGAAAGAAACGCCTGAAAACGTTGATAAATCAACATTTAACTGGTAATTCCCTTACTATATCTATTTTAGAAACTAGTAAAAAACTAAAAAAATTTAAGAAAAAAAAGACAAAACACTTTCTTTTGTTACAGATTTATTGTAATATAAATGTAACAAAAGAAATATAAAAAACATAATTGTTACATAAATAAGGTTAATTAATTAGGAGTGAGTTAGAAATGAAAAAAATTGGACTAGTTTTATCATCAATCGCTATTTTCTTTACACTAAGCACTGGAGTTACAGCACAAACAACATCTACAACACTAACGGATGCAAATGCTGTCAAAATTGCAGCTAGTGCCAGCAATCATTTCTGGAGTGCTCTGCACGGTTATAAAAACAAACCATGTACAGAACGTACATTTGAATATAAAGGAACTGAGTACGTGTATCTTTGCCCTGAATTTGATACAAAAGCTGAGCTATCAAGCTACTTATCTGAGACATTTACAAATAGTGCAGTAGAAAAAGGATTAACAAATTACGGCTATATCACATATAACGGCAAACTTGCACATCCAATCGGTGACGGATTCAGCATGTTAGAGTGGTCAAAAGCAAAAACAAAGCTTGTGTATCAAACAGCAACAGTTCGCTCTTATGAATTCACAGTTCCAACTGTAGATGGCGGCAGCGTAAAACGCACTGTCACATTCTATAAATCTAATTCTCAGTGGAAAGTAAATAAATTTGACGCTGTTCAATAATAAAAAAAGCAGGCCTGCTTGAGCAGACCTGCTTTTTTCTTTTTTATCGATAACATAAATAAAACTTCTACTTACAGCGCTCTAATAGCTGTAAATAGAAGTTGAGATCACAAGTTTAAGTAAATCAAATTTTGTCGAATCCTGTAGAAACAGTGATAAGTTACGTTTTATATTACAGGCTAAATTGCTTATTGTCAACATAATTCAGCAAAAAGATAGGGCAATATATTCAGAGCATAATAAAGATATTAACTTGGATTTTGTTCATGTTCCTCTGGGTTATCATGTACAGGATGCGCGCCTGGAAATAATCTTTGCGCTTTTTCATGAAGATTTTTGTTTTCATAATTAAATGCGCTATACGTTCGCTGCCCTTCTTCCCATGAAGTAGATTTCCCAAGTTTTTGATTAACAGGAGAGCCGAAAGGACCGTCTGGAAATTCTTCAGCGGTTATATACTCGTGGCTTTTTTCTACTGTAGAGAAATCATCATACGGTTTGTGTTCTTTCAATGATTTCACCCCTTCTTTCTAGAAGATTTTCTACTAGTATGCACACTTCTTTGTAAAAAACCCTCTTAAATTAGTCTAAATCAGGGTATGATAACTATACATTTATTTTTTAAAGGAGTTGAACAGCTTGGAACCTAGACCTCAGAAAGGAACTTTTTTCCGAGAAAAAATCTTAAATAATAAATTTGTTGTATATACAATTATTATTTTTATTCTCAGCATGACTATTTTTTCGTTATCAAAAATCGGATTTATTTTAATTCCTATCTCTATTTTTATTAAAACAATCGCCCTGCCGATTATCTTAGCAGGAATTTGCTTTTATTTATTTAATCCGCTTGTTGACTTTTTAGAACGAAAAGGTGTAAAACGAATTATTTCCATTCTTGTTTTATACATAGTGATTATCGGCGCATTAGCCATTATTATTTCATCGGTTATTCCGCCTCTAAAAAATCAAGTTGACCGTCTTATTGATAATATCCCAGAGCTGACGCATGACGTTCAGCATGCGGTGACGAATCTTTCAAATAACCGATATGTCGAGCAGGGTCTTCAGTCGGCCAACACGGACCTAGACAAGCTTTCAAAAGATGCTTCCAAACACTTGAGTAAATATGTTTCTGGATTTTCAAGCGGTATCGTTAATTTTGTCGGAACCATCACAGAAATAATATTATCGGTTGCCGTTTTACCCTTTATTCTTTTTTACTTGTTGAAAGATGGAAAAAATCTTCCTAATTACATTGTGAAGCTGCTTCCAAATCGTTCTCGTTCTGAGGCTAAGTTTATTTTAGCCGATATGAATCATGCACTAAGCGCATATATTCGCGGGCAAATTTTCGTTGCAATTTGTATAGGTGTACTGCTTTTCATTGGCTATCTGATTATTGGATTAGACTATGCATTACTTTTAGCGATTATCGCCATGGTAACCAATGTTGTGCCTTACCTTGGTCCTATTATCGCCATCATACCAGCAATTATTATTGCGTTTATTACCTCTCCTTTCATGCTTGTAAAACTAGCCATTGTCTGGGCAGTTGTTCAATTGCTTGAAGGTAAAGTAATATCTCCGCAAATTATGGGAAGAAGCCTAGACATTCACCCGATTACAGTCATTTTTGTCATTCTAACCGCCGGAAACTTATTCGGAATCATCGGTATTATTTTAGCCGTCCCTGGATATGCCGTTTTAAAAGTTATTATTACGCATATTTATCAATTCATCCGTTTGAATTCTACTATGTATCCAGATAAAAAAGCATAATAAAAAGCCCATCGATTTTCGATGGGCTTAACTTTTTACTTTTGTTCTTCTTCATCTTCACGATCAAACCAAAGGAGCTCTTGATCATCTTCATCTCCATTATAGTTGATGAGAATTTCTTCTCCTGCTTGGATATCCGTATATGCATAAAAATCAAAGGTATGATTGTCAAAATTAATTTCATACGTAGCATTGGGTGTATACGAGTGATTAAACAGCATACCGTATCCCAAAAGAATAGCCGTATGATTCACTCCATATTCAAAAGCATAATCCGCTAGTGTTGTTTTCTCAATAAAATCATGCTCTTTATTAGGATAAGCGATAACAGGAGCTTCGTGAATAAGCGTTCCTTTTTTAATATCTTGCTTAGCAAATACACCTCTATTAAATTCTCCGTCGCTTATCGCAGACACTTTTATTTCGATCATATTCGTCACCTATATATTCTTTCCTCTAAGATTTTTTTCTTCCTTAAGCTTGACAGTTTCTAATGGGGAAATCAACTGTTTTTCATAACCACTTGAATATAAGCTGAAGGAGCGCTTATCATGCACACTTGTGTAAGCACTTACCTTGTTAGAAACATGCAATTTGATTTTATTTTAGACATGGAAAAGCAATGACCTTGCGCATAGCGCTTTTTTGAGCCATTCAACATGTGAAGAATCGTTTTTCTCTGTGATATAATCGTTTATGCTGTTTTTTTATGTTAATCTATCACTCTTACTACCAAATTTATCTCATGTTAGAAAGAAGGTTTTAAATGAACTTAAATCATGACAAAGATGGTGTAACGTATGCAGTCCTTTCTTATCTTATGTGGGGGCTTACGCCAATTTATTGGAAGCTGGTTCACCACGTAGCACCAGGGGAGCTTTTAGCTCAGCGCGTTTTTTGGTCTTTTATTTTTATGCTTATTCTTTTATTGATAACAAAGAAATGGCGTACATACATTACGTTTGTAAAAGAAATAATGAAAAAACCATCCTTATTCTGGTCCCTTTTTACTGCGTCTGTACTTATTAGTGCAAATTGGGGCATTTTTATGTGGGCTGTCATTGATGGAAAAATAGTAGAAGCGAGCCTTGGACAATATATTAATCCCCTAACAAGTGTTTTATTAGGTGTTATTGTCTTAAAAGAGAGATTAAGCGGAGCTCAAATTTTTGCATTTATACTAGCAGGGATCGGCGTATTAACACTCAGTCTTCATTATGGTGTTGTTCCTTGGATTTCGCTTAGTTTAGCTCTTACTTTCGGATTATATGGTTTGGCAAAGAAAAAGATTAAAGCTGATTCGACAATCGGATTAACTCTTGAAACGATGGTCATCTCCCCTATTTCATTAGCATACATAGGCTACCTCAAGTTTCAATCACACTTGCAGTTTTTTGATTCTTTTTCAACAAGTCTTTTATTAATGGGAAGTGGAATGGTCACAGCTCTACCACTCTTATTATTCACAAAAAGTGCTAAAAAAGTATCATTATCAATGCTTGGTATTCTTCAATATATTTCACCAACCTTATCTCTGCTAGCAGGAGTAATTCTATACCATGAATCGCTAACAAAAGCTCATGTTATTGCTTTTAGTTTTATTTGGTTAGCTCTTATTGTTTATACGTTTTCATCTATTACTAAATGGGGGAATAAAAAACACATAAAAAATAAAATGGAAGCCTAACAGAAGCATACATTTTCTTACGTATTATTTCTAAACAAATTGGGCTGAAAGGAGCGATACTTATGAAACAAATCATTGACGCTCATATTCACCTTGATCAATATGAACCGAAAAGCTGGAAGGACATAATAGAGAAGGATCCTTCGTTACAAGCGCTTATTTCTGTATCTTCCACATTACAGTCTTGCCAACTTAATCAAAAAATCAGCCAATTGTATTCCTGTGTGAAACCCGCCTACGGATTTCATCCTGAACAAATACTGCCTTCTTCAAATGAATTAGCGGAGCTGTTTGCCTGGATTGATCAAAACAATGAAGAAATGATAGCTGTTGGTGAGGTTGGTCTACCTTATTACTTAAATCAGACCTATACTCTTTCTCTAGAGCCCTATTTGGAGCTGCTTGAAGCTTTTATTATTCATTCAAAAAAGTGGGGAAAACCGTTAATTCTTCACGCTGTATATGAAGACGCTGAAATTGTGTGTGACTTACTAGAAAAACATTCCGTGTCTAAAGCTCACTTCCACTGGTTCAAAGGAGCTAAAAAAACCGTTGAACGAATGAAAAACAACGGTTACTATATTTCAGTTACACCTGATATTGTATATAAGCCTAAAATCCAAGCGCTTGCCATGGAATACCCTCTTGACTACTTGATGGTCGAAACAGATGGTCCGTGGCCATTTGAAGGACCTTTTCAAAACCAGACAACGGTTCCATCAATGATACATCAGTCCGTTGAGGAAATAGCACGTCTCAAAGGAGTTTCTGGAACGGAAGCATATGATTTTTTATATCAAAATACGTCTTGTTTTTATAATCTCTCCACATAAAAGGCCTTTCCCTAAGGAAAGGCCTTTTATATCTAAATTCGTTTCACAAGTTTTACGATTAGCACAATCACTGCAATGACAAGAAGAATGTGAATGATGCCGCCGCCAATATGAAAAACTAATCCTAATAACCAAAAAATAAATAAAAGTCCAATAATCGTCCACAACATAATTTTTTCTCCTTTTTTATATGTAGTATTTGTTATAATTCTATATTTCCCTAAATGTGCATAAATAAACGCATTTCATATACATCTTTTCACTAAGGAAGGTTCACATAATGTACAAAAAGTACTCATGTTCTCTGTGGTAAAATAAGTATGTAATCTTATTTCATTTAAACTATAGCGGAGATGATTAACTATGACGTGGATTGTATTACTTTCCATCATTCTTGTAAGTGCACTCAAAATATTAGTAACGTGTCTTCCAACTCCAGTGGTCAAATGGCTTATGACTAAATTTCAATTACACCCAACACTTGATGATCAAAACGTTACTGTCACAGTTGATGGGAAACATTTAGAAGGCAAAGACAAAATGCAAGTGATTGATTATTTTAATAAAGCAACATTTTTAAAACAATATTATGTCCATGAAGGAAATAAGGACTATTATAAACACCTAGAAGACAGTGAAACTCCACTGGTTATCGATACGAAAAAAGGAAAAAAAGATGTTCGATTATGCGTATACAGTTATGATGATCATGTCGATGTCGTAAAACAGTATAAAAAGAAAATTATTGCTTACAGCCTGCTGTCTGATCACCTTCAAAAGCAGTCCATAACAGCTGACCTAGCTTAAACCAGTCGCCTATAAGGCGGCTTTTTTAGTTTTAGGTTGAAGCTATCTTATTTAAAAATTCCAAACTTTAACATTAATTCTAATGCTATAATATAAATTAATTGGTTGAAGTAGATTTCGGCGAGCATCAAAAGTTTCTTTTCAAGTGGGCCTTTGGGACAACTATTGTCATGACAATTACAGCCATTTTAACAAATGCTATTTCCCTTTAGAGTCCTACCATAAAAAAGGAAGCCGACTACCATAAGGCAATCGGCTCACACATGTAGGATATTGATTTAACACTAACAAAGTACAACACAACACTAGTAATTATATAATATATTTCATTATTTTGAAAGCGATTTCATATATATTTTCAAAAATATTTTGTTATTTGTTTTTCATAGAAAAAAACCACGTTTCAGCCAATTCGAAACGTGGTTCTTTTCTGTAAGGACTTGCCCTACAGGCTATAAATGTAAGTACGTTCATTATAGCATGAGCTCTTATCTAGATTCCATGGTAATTACTGTATAATATCGTTACATTACGACCGGTTGTATTTTTCTGTCCATATGCAGCGTATTCCATGGCTCATCCTGTTCAGCAAGCCTTTCGATAAAACCTTGTGAAATCCAGAATGGGATAGCCCCCGGTAAAAAAGGATGAGTATGCAGATACAACGTGTCATAAAAATGATTTTGAGCAAATTGTTCCACTGCCTTTAACAGCTGCTGTCCAATGCCTAGACGCCAGTATGCTGGATCGACATAGCATTTTACAATCTCGGCTGCAGTTTTATGTTCATATCGTTTTTTTAATGCATGAAACCTTCCATCGTAAGCGTATAAACCAATTGTTCCAATTACTTGTTGATTTTCCGTGACAGCTGCAAAAAAAGCAGCGCCTTTCGCTTGAACATAATGTTCATTAAAATGAAGCAAATCCACAGAAAGCTGATTTTTTTCCAGCATAGGAAATAGCTCATTCCGCATATTCATGACAAACTGAATCACTTCAGCATCCTTTTCTTTTACTTCTTTAATTTGATACATTTGTACTTCTTGCACGTTTACTGTCACATCCTTTTATCTATCATTGTATCCTTTCTCTTTTTCCTATAGGAACAACAATATTGACTATGGCGTTACGTCTAAATGCTGAGTCAGCATATAATACTCGCTTGGATTTGTTGTCCAGTTTTTCACTTTTTGATTATAAGCAACAACAATGTTTGGATGTACAATCGATGACGTCAGCATTTCCCCATTAATCAAAGCGGTTGCTTGCTTGGCTAGCTGATCTCGTTTTGCGTCATCTACTGTTGAAGTTAACTGTTCTATCATTTTTGTTAGCGTATCGTCATTAATCCGGCTGGCATTTAAACCACCGCCCGGCAAATAGTTCGTGCTTAAATAATAGCTGGCATCCCCTCTAGGTGCTGTGATAAGGCTGTACAATGCTAAGTCCCAATCATCTTTTGCCATTACATATTCATCGCTGTCTTCAACTAGGTGAATCTTAATATTAATTCCTAACTCTTTCGCATTAGACTGTATAAGCTGAGCAATCAAAGGAAGTTCTGGCAATGAGCTGTATGTGACAAGAGAGAGGGATAATGGCTTTCCATTTTTGATTACTTTGCCATTTTTGAGTTGATAGCCTGCTTTCTCTAAATATTTTTTAGCATATGCTATTCCTTTTGTCTCACTAGCAGTATTATCAGCAAAAGGAAATTGGGGTAAAAATGGACCTCGAGCCGCTGCCGCTTGATTGTTCATTATGCTGCTGACAATTTCTTTCCGGTTCAGTAAGGTATCGATAGCTTTTCTTACAGTTTCGTCTTTTAATGCGTCATTGGTTTGATTATAAAGCAATAAATGAGTACGCACACTAGGTACTCCACTTACTTTGAAAGACGAATTCGCTTGTAAAGTGCTCAAGCTTTCTAAAGGCGGGCGATAAATAATATCGGCTGTCCCGGACTGAAGAGCCGCAACTCGCGCATTAGCATCTTCGTTAAATGCAAAGATCGCATTTTTCAATTTTACTTTCCCATTCCAATAATGTTCATATCTTTCTAACTTCACTTGATTTCCTTGATCGAAAGTCAAAACGTGAAATGGCCCTGTGCCAATGGGCTTCTTAGCTATACTAGAAACATCAACATCTATAATAGCTGTGTTTGGATGCACTAACTCAGAAGGAAATTTAGGCATTGGTTCTTTTAATGTAATTGTCAGCGCATGACCGTTCGCTTTCATTTCTTTAATATTTAAAGCGTTTTTCATCGCATAGCTTTGATCTATCGTTCTTTGAAGAGAAGACTTAACGGCATTTGCATCTAGCGCTTTGCCATTTTGAAACGTAATGTTCTTTCTTATCGTAAATGTCCACGTAAGACCGTTATCTTTCGTTTCCCACTTTTCAGCAAGCCAGGGCTTTATTTTTAAATCATTGCTGATTTTAACAAGCGTCTCCCCTACTCCCGCACGAACTGCTGTATAATTATCATCCGTATGAGGATCAAGCGTTGCAGATGTAAAATTAAATAAAAACGTCACACTTTTATCCGTTTTCTTTCTTTCTTTTATACTTATGCTCTCTTCATTAGGAGCGCAAGCAGTGAGGCAAAGTAACACAAGAAATATCATAGATACGAGTTTTTTATTATTTATCATTGATTTTTCCACCTTCTATTTTAATACACAAAAAAGCACTTCTAAAAAGAAGTGCTTGTCTTCACAACAAATTCAGATAAACGTATCCCTTGTTTATCCTATTTTTGGTTCTGCCAAAACACCTCCCTATCCTCGTAGGTTATTGTGTGCTGCGATTTATGGCAGGTCTCCTGGCTTCAAGTCACTGCCTTATACCGCCTTCCCGTCTCTAAATAGACAGTGGCTTTTTTGACATAAGGCTCCTTGTTACAGTGGCGGGACCGCTCCGGATTTGCACCGGATTCCCTTTTAAGGCAATTGAAAAACAATTGCCACCATAAAAGCTGGTTATTTAATTTAGTAGCGTGCTCTTGAAACTCTAGAAGTAGAAGCTGATGGTGAAACATCTTCATCATCAAATCCAGTGGCAATAACGGTTACCATCATTTCGTCCTTTAAATCTTCATTGATCACGGACCCAAAAATCATATTTAAGTCCTGATCAGAAGCAGACGTGACAATATCTGCTGCTTCCTGTACTTCGTAAAGACTCAAGCTGCTGCCGCTCGTAATGTTCAACAGCACGCCTCTTGCTCCATCAATCGATGCATCTAGCAGCGGACTAGAAATCGCTTTTTTCGCTGCTTCAATTGCCCGGTCTGATCCGGAAGCTCGTCCGATACCCATAAGCGCAAATCCTTGATTAGACATGATGGTTTTTACATCAGCAAAGTCAAGGTTAATCAGCCCCGGAACAGCGATTAAATCTGAAATACCTTGAATACCTTGGCGAAGAACATTATCTGCTTCACGGAATGCTTCAAGCATAGGCGTCTTTTTATCGACAATTTCAAGCAAGCGGTCGTTTGGAATCACAATAAGGGTATCTACCGATTCATTCATCGCAGTAATACCGCCTACTGCTTGCTTCGTACGTTTATTTCCTTCAAACTTGAACGGGCGAGTGACTACTCCAATTGTTAAAGCATTTAGTTCACGGGCAATTTGGGCAATAACCGGAGCTGCTCCAGTACCGGTTCCTCCGCCCATACCAGCTGTTACGAATACCATATCTGCGCCTTGCAGTACTTCTTGAATTTGTTCTCTGCTTTCTTCAGCTGCTTCTCTTCCCACTTCTGGATTAGCTCCTGCACCTAATCCTCGCGTTAAGGCCGCACCAATCTGCATTTTCACATCTGCTTTAGATAAGTTAAGCGCCTGAGCATCCGTATTAACGGCGATAAATTCTACTCCTTGTACACCGTGTTCAATCATACGGTTAACGGTGTTATTTCCTCCACCGCCGACCCCAATTACTTTAATTCGCACTAGTGGCGATACATCTGCATCAAATCCAAACATTCTAAGTTCCTCCTCAATGATCAAAATTACTTTCTCTTATTATCCGAAAAAACACGTGAAGAACCTTTTACTCCTATGTTTAACGCGTAACTGTTCTTTTGTTTTACAGATTTTATACACTTCTCTTTTAACCTTTAAATCTTTACATCTTTATGTAAATTTATTGTTGTTCTAAAATTAGTACGCCGAACTCTTTTATGGTTTTTCCACTCAAAATGGCATATAAGCTTATTGTATCATTCATTTGACAGATGTCTGTATTTAATTTTGAGTAAGATGTGACTAAGAGAATAATATTTTTATAGACAAAATGAGAAAAAGCCCTTAGAAATAAGGGCTTCTCTAGATAATAAACCGTTTTATAATTTCCCAGTTAAGAATTGAGCTTCTCCCATGCCAAAGCTCCAGTCAGCATTACCGTTTTCAACAATCGAAATCATAATGTCGTTTGGCTGAATGCCGCAGCTCTCTCCAAGCTCTTTTACAATTAATCTGTAAAGAGCTTGCTTTTGCTCTTCTGTCCGCTGTTTACTCGTTACACTTATAATAACCAAATCCTTGCTTCTCTCAAAGCCAAGACCTGTATCTTCAATAATCATTTCATGAGCAGGATGCTGATGTACAATTTGATAACGGTCGCGCTCCGGGACGCCAAAGGCTTCTAGCATCGCTCGGTGAGCAGCGTCTAGTAATGTTTTTAACTCTTTTTCATCTCTTCCTTCTATTACATCAAATCTAAGTAATGGCATACTAAGTAACCTCCAGCTTTTTGTCTAATGTATTATTGCTTCATCATATCACAACTATCATTTGTTAAAAAAAGATATGCTATTCACAATGTGCTCTCTAGTGAAAGAGACCTCAAACGCTTCAATAAAAGCTGAACCTAATAAAAAGAAATGAGCAGCATAACGGCTCATTTCATTAGTACAAAAATATTTATAATAAGAGCTAAAATACATACAGATACAATGGCAATGAGTACGTTCATCACAAGGTTTTGCGAGGATGTTTTGGCTTGTTTTTTCATATCAGCCCGACTCATCTGTTGCTTTTCATGATCACTTTTAGACATCACGTAGCCTCTCCTATTCATCAAAATGTCAGCAGTGTGTAAATGATTTTTGAGAAACCTTGATCCAGTTCTTTTGTATAGACAGTAGCACATGCAGGTTATCACCAGTTATTTTAGCATGTTTTGTCAAATAAGTGGACTATGTAGCGCTTCAATTTAGTATTCACGGGCAAATATATTTAAATTCGTTGCTTTTCTCTTCTTTTCTCGCTATTGTTTGAGAAGAAGGATAATTAGATACGATAAAGGATGATACGATATTGAATAACCATACGCAGCTGCCTCAGTATATCTACACATACGCATGCAGCGAAGAGGAACTCTCACTATGTCAATTAGAGAGACGCTCTCTTTTTGAAATTGAAACTGAGAAACCTATCATAAAAAGTGCCGTTAAAATTGATCCAAGCAGAAGCCCTTTTATCAAAGAGCGATTAGATATTATGTATGAATCAGATGACCTTGCAGATATTTGTAAACAAGTAGAAGATATTGACCTTGGAGACAAAACATTTAAACTCATTTTCATGAAAATTAATGACTTGGAAAAAGATCAAAAAATAAGTTATAAAGGTCAGCGTGCTATTGAACGTGATGTGGGTTGGCATTTTGTAGCAGAAGCAGACTTGCATAACCCTGACCATTTGTTTGGCATTGTTCCATTTGAAGGACGCTGGTATTTTGGGAAATATCAAAAAAGCGAAGCGGTATGGCTGCATCATTTGAAGAAACCGCGTGAATACTCTACAGCACTCAGTACCCGCCTTGCAAGAGCTGTAGCTAACATTGCCGTTCCAAACCCTGAAGGAATCAAAGCGATTGATCCATGCTGCGGTATCGGTACAGTCCTTGTAGAAGCCCTTTCAATGGGCATTGATATTGTAGGACGCGATATCAATCCACTTGTGACCGACGGATCTCGTGAAAATATTGCACATTTCGGCTTAAGCGGTGATGTTAAAACTGGACCGATTTCAGATGTTACAACTCACTATGATGTAGCTATCATCGACATGCCTTACAATCTCTACACCCACGCGACGCCTGAAGATCAGCTTTCTATTTTAAAACACGCTCGCCGCTTTGCGGATAAAGTAGTCGTGATTACAGTAGATACGATCGACCATATGATTCATGAAGCTGGCTTTTCTATTTCAGATCGCTGCGTAGCGCGCAAAAGCGTATTTTCTAGACAAGTAGTTGTATGCGAATAAAAAAGACACCAGTCTAACAGGCTGGTGTCTTTTTATTTACCACTCTTTAGGTTCATAGTCTAATTCTTTGAATAGCTGCGTACGCTCTTTTTTCGTTAAATCTCTCCATTGCCCAACAGGTAAGTTGTTTAAATGGATATTCATAATACGCGTGCGCTGAAGGCGGTATACTTCATATCCGAGCACTTCACACATACGGCGAATTTGACGATTTAAACCCTGTGTTAAAATAATTTGAAACTCATACTTAGACAGCTGTGTCACTTCACAAGGAAGCGTTTTTGTGCCTAAAATTTTTACTCCCTCAGACATGTTTTTGATAAACTCTGGTGTAATTGGCTTATCTACTGCAACAATATATTCTTTTTCATGCTTGTTTTCTGCACGTAAAATTTCATTAATAATATCGCCGTCATTTGTAAGTAAAATTAAGCCGTCTGAATCCTTATCAAGTCGTCCAACGTGGTGAATACGCAAAGGGTGATTGACTAAATCAATGATGTTTCCCTTTACTTTTTTTTCACTCGTACTTGTAATGCCGACTGGTTTATTAAGCGCAATATATACATTATTTCGAGCAATCCGAAGCTGTTGGCCGCTTACTCGAATATCATCGCCAGGCTTAACTTGATCTCCGACTTTTGCAACCTTTCCATTAACGGTTACTCTTCCTTCACTAATTAACTTATCTGCCCCGCGTCTTGACGCCTTTCCAGATTCGCTAATAAATTTATTCAGTCTCAGGTGAATCACAACCTTACATTTAAAAATTTTAAAATTTGTCTCTT
This sequence comes from Priestia sp. JNUCC 25, assembly GCF_053667915.1. Taxonomy (NCBI): domain Bacteria; kingdom Bacillati; phylum Bacillota; class Bacilli; order Caryophanales; family Bacillaceae; genus Priestia; species Priestia sp. JNUCC 25. The sequence continues at coordinate 480,239 of NZ_CM132211.1, read as the reverse complement.
CTATTAGAAACAGACATATGCCAATTTCTATACCGTCCCTATCGTAACATGCTATACGCTTCTCGTCTGCTTTTAATTTCATTACTTAATCATATTTTTTTAACAGTAATAGAAGTATAGCTCCAAAATACTTTGTAACCTTATTCTTAACATTTCAATCAATGCTTACACCTGTGAAGCTTGCATCAATCTTCACTTATATACAAGACCTAGACGTCTGGATTGACTGATCAGTATAGAGTTGCTACTATTATACTGACCGATCAACTAGTAATTATATCAGGGAGCTGTTTTCATGGAACCAACCAATTCAAAAGAAAAAATTTTAAGCGCAGCTGCTAAACTTTTTCGCAAAAAAGGCTATCACGCCACCAGTCTAAGTCAAATTACAAAAGAAAGCAGCGCTCCGAGAGGATCTATTTATTATTATTTTCCGGATGGAAAACAACAGTTAGCAAAAGAAGCTATTCAAAAAACGGGAGAAAGAGTCAAAGCTTATATCGAAAAATCCCTCGCTTCTCATGAAGATGCCGCGGCAGCTATTCAATATCATATAAAAATGATGGCTGATCGAATGTTTGAACAAGTGGAAAATGAAGCGGATATCTCTCTCGCTGCTATGTCGAGTGAAGTATGGTCATCAAACGAAACGCTTCGTATGGCCTGTGAAGACGTGTATAACGAGTGGGAGCAAGTTTATGCAGATAAGTTAGTTTGTTCAGGTTATGAACAAGAGGAAGCAAGACAGCTAGGTTCAGCTATACAGTCTTGGATTGAAGGTGCTTATACTCTTTCATTAACTAAAAATAGTACAGTCCCTATGCAAATTGCAGCTGACCAAATTGGTAAGCTGTTTGCAAACAAAAATTAATTTAGTAAAAGGAGGTCACTTATGACACAAACAGAAGAAAAAATGAGTACACAAAGTAAGCTTATCCTTTTCATTTTGATTCTAGGAAATTTTTTATGCTTAATTAGTGAAACGGTAATGAACGTGGCCTTGCCAAGTATCATTTCAGATTTTCACATTAGAACGAGCTCAGCTCAGTGGTTAACTACCGGATATATGCTTGTAATCGGCATCTCTGTTCCTGTGTCTGCTTTCTTAACTCAACGATTCACATTAAGACAGCTGTTTGTGACGGCTATGAGCTTTTACTTAATTGGGTCCTTCATTGGATTTATCACTCCATGGTTTTCTCTGCTTTTTGTGGGCCGTATGATTCAAGCATTAGGGACAGGCATTATTTTACCTCTTGTGATGAGCACAATGTTAACACTCGTGCCTGTTAGCAAACGCGGCACCGTAATGGGGATTTTTAGCGTAGCTATTTTATTTGCACCGGCAATAGGACCGGTTCTTTCAGGATTAATTATTCAATATTATTCGTGGCGAATTATATTTCTAGGTCTTTTAATTGCAGCGGCGCTTATTTTCCTATTTGCTCTTTTCAAGCTCAGTAACGTTTCTGAAACATCTAAACCAACAATTCATATCCCATCTGTGATTCTTTCTACAATTGGGTTTGGAGGAGTTGTTTATGGATTTAGCGCAGCTGGTGAAGAGACGGGATGGAGTAATCCTATCGTATGGCTTACCCTCATAATTGGCGTCATAGCTCTTGCTTTATTTGTCAGACAGCAAAGCAAGCTGAATTCTCCTATGATTAATATGAAGCCTTTTAGATCGTCTGTGTTTTCAAGATCGATTTTCTTAATGTTTCTTATTATGATGATTCAGTTTTCAATGATGTTAATTTTGCCGCTATATTTCCAAACGGCTGCGGGACTGTCTCCTTTGCAAACAGGGTTTCTTATGCTTCCAGGCGGCGTAACGCTGGCTCTAACAGCTATGGTGGGAGGACGTTTGTTTGACAAAATTGGATTTAAACCGCTGCTTTTAACGGGCTTAGTCCTTTTAACAATTATCTTAAGTTTGTTCACTACTATTTCAAGCGGAACAAACACGAAGACTGCAGCCATCTTATACGCAGCCTTTACAATTGGCGTAGGTTTAAGCATCGGGCCCGTGATGACGCTTGCTTTAAATCAAGTACCAAAACCGCTTCATGCTCACGGTTCAGCTATTTCAAATACGATTAACCAAGTTTCAGGCGCGATTGGACCCGCTTTGTATACAAGTATTATGACCATGGCTTCTCAGCACTTTATTCAACAATCAAATGAAACGAATAAAACGCTGTTACAAATAAAAAGTATGACAAGCGGGGTTCATACCGTCTATTATGTAGCCATCGCTTTCGCCGTCGTTTCGTTCCTGCTCGCTCTTACGTTAAAGAAAAAAGACCAGCAGCTTGAAACACAATAAGTAAGAAACTGATAAGAGCTGCTCACAATTTGAGCAGCTTTTGTTACATGCAGAATTTATATTATAAATGTAAGAGCAATCATAGATACTATTAAAACAAGGATAACAATACTTTTCTTTCTATCTTCCATGCTTCAATAGCGCCCACGACACCACCAATGACTAAAACAAAAGTACCTATAACGTGCAGAGGCAGCAGAGATAACAGCTTGCAGCTTGCCTAAACTCGCTATAACTCCTCCGGTCAATATAAATCCTGTTGTTACAATAGATTTTACAGATGTTAAGTCTCTTATAGCTTCTTTTTTTCAGTTTTACTCAGTTTAAAGTAATCTACTATACTAAAAACAGCGGGTGTTCCCTATAAAATAAAGAAGCTAATCAATCTATCGGTGTCTACACTCACTGTTCATTCACCACCTTTATCAATCCCTTACGCTCAGTTCCACCATTTAACAAATAGTTATATATTATTCTTGCTTCAAGGATCCTCCAAAAGAAAATTGATGGTAGTCATCAAGCTTATTCCAATACCCTATGCACTTTACGTCAGGCTCATCAATAGCTAACGCTGCTTTATTAGTTCCTTTATAAGGAAGAAATGCCGTTAACTTAACCTTTTGTTTTGGCTTGATATTTAATTTATTTCCTTCTGCTAACACCTTAAATTTATTATCAGAATAACCGTTTTTCATTTTTAAAGGATACGATAAAAATACATTATTTTGTTTGATGGTCAAATCGCTCTTGTTTACTAATTCCATTTCATATGAAATCCCTTGCTTCATTTTTTGTTCTTTGATTACGTTAATACTTATCTTTTCTAGTTCTCTTAAAGGAACGTTGTCTTCTTCTTTTGAACACCCGGCAAATAAGATGACTAACGCTAATAAAACAAGAATTCCTAACTTTCTATTCAAAAAACAATCCCCTCTCTAGTAACAAAGGTTATTTTACAATCATAACTCAAAAAAGTTATTTAATGGTAAAAATACAATTAAAAAGCAAACCGTCATCGGTCTGCTTTTTTAATTGCTACGCATAGGTAATGTGTTGTTGTGCGAAAAACTTTTCGATAAGGAGTTTGCCAACTATATGTATATCGTAACAAAAGAAAAAAGAATGCGCTGTGAGATTTGTCACTCCTTGTTTCAAAATAATCTAACCGGATACTTCCTATTGTCTTAAGCAAAAAGAGCAGAACGCAAACGCGATCTGCTCTTTTTACATGCTAGATATGGGTAATTTGTCCATGCGTGAAAAGCTCTTCAATAAATAAGGGGTTTATCACTACACCTATAGAATAACAAAGAAAAAAAGATGTGGCTGTGAGATTTATCACAGCCGCATCTTTTTTATTCAACTAGCTTGTTAAATTGTACACGTTTATTAATTGCCGCCATAATTGGTGCTCCTACAAGCATAACAATGAACTCACCAACAGCCGTTGTTAACCATGTAAAGAAAAATGGTAAATCAAATGCTAAGCGCAGTTCAAACGCAATAATAAACATCGTGAACGTAAATACAAGTGTATTAACAAGCATACGAGCCCACATATTTTTAATGTAGCGCATAGAAAAAATGGTAATGAGTAATGATAGCACGGATTGTCCTACCCCAAACACCAGATCATAAGCGACCATTGGTGAAAAAAACAAATTCGTCAGAAATACTCCTAGCACAATGCCGTACACGTACTTTTTATTAAACACAATTAAGTGATTGAACATTTCCGATATACGAAATTGGATATTGGTGAAGCCAAACGGCTGAATTAACATGCTGACAGCAATATACATAGCAGCTAAAAGACCGTTGACGCAAAGTGTTCTTATATTCATCTTACTATTCTCTCCTTAGTTTTTTAACGTGGGATGGTTACGAACCACGTAAACACTCAAAGAATCATACAGCAAGCTTAAGCTTTCGTCAATCTAGCTGTTTACAAACTACTGCCGGTTTCTATATCTTGCATATTGACTGCTCTTTTTTCTTACTTTTCTTTAGTATAAAATAAAAGACGTATCAGTATACATAGGTGACATCAAGTAGTTAACCCTTTTGATTTGAAATACGAAAGGATTTGTAGCGATGTTAGACAATACAGATAAGCGCATACTAGAAGAGCTATCAAAAAATGGACGTATAAAGATGAAAGAATTAGGAGAAAAAGTGCATTTAACCGGACAAGCCGCTTCTGCTAGAGTATTAAAGTTAGAAGATGAAGGCATTATCAAAGACTATACAATTAACATTGATGAACGAAAACTCGGCTACATCATCCATGCATTTTTAAATATCTATACGCAGAGCATTCATCATCACCCCTACCTTACATTTTTAGAAAGTCAGCAGGAGTACGTTATCAACAACTTTAAAATCAGCGGCGATGGCTGCTACTTATTAGAATGCAAATTTCATTCAAATGAAGAACTAAATGATTTTTTGACAGAGCTAAATCAGCATGTGAATTACAAACTTTCAATCGTCATTAACAAATAAATTTTTTTAAAAAATAAAGGTATATTAATTTATGAAAATGGTAATCCTAATAACGTATTCCCCCTATTCCAATAAATTTGAAAATCCTTTGCGCCATTGCAAAGGATTCTTTTTTTATGTAGGAAACCGCCTTCTTTTTTTTGAAAAGTTGAACATCTCTCACAGCGTTGACATAGCGGTCAGAGGTTTATATAATCGGTGACATCGAAGCATAGAAAAGCAGGATCAAGACCTATACACGTATCGTAATTCTTCGTCTTAGAAGTTGATCAGTTTTATAACTAGACAATTTCTAAGACGTTTTTTATTTCATTATTTGTGAAACACTAGTAAAAACAAGATTCCACGTGAAAATATCCTAATAATCAAGGAGGTTTGTATATTGAAAACAATCTATAAAGACATCATCTTAATTATTGTTGGAGCACTTTTAGTTGCTGCATCCATTGATTTTTTCGTCATTCCAAATAAATTAGGTGACGGCAGTACAGTTGGTATTGCTCTTGTTTTATATTATTTATTTCATATCCCTACAAGTATCAGCACATTTCTTGTAAACCTTATATTTATTGCCTTAGCCTATAAATTTCTAACCAAAAAAACGATTCTTTATACGATTCTAGGAGCCGTCATGACGTCCGTTTTCCTCGGTCTAGTCAGCTATATTCCTTTTCACGTTCACGACATGATTTTAGGAATTGTATTCGGGGCTTTACTAATGGGAACAGGACTTGCTCTCATTTTTATCGCAGATGGATCTACCGGTGGAACAACTCTTTTAGCTTATTTATTAAACTATACAAAAGGCTATAATATTTCTAAAAGCATGTTCTATATGGACAGCGTCATTATTTTAGCATCGGTTTTTGCTATTGGCGTCAACAACACACTCTATACTTTTATATTCGTCTATCTTTGTGCCAAAATCGTAGATGTCGTTATTGAAGGTTTCCACAACAAAAAAGCAATGACGATTATGTCTGATCAATACAAAGACATAGCACAAGTCATCACCAGTGAATTTGGAAATGCAGCTACCATCTTTTACGGATATGGCTACTACGCCAACAAAGATAAACGTATTATTTACGTTGTTATTAAAAAGAACGAGTTATTAAAAATTAAAAAGAAAATCCAGCAAATTGACCCGAATTCTTTTATTGTCATCCACGAAGTAAAAGAAGTTGTCGGCGGAAAATTTGGATTTATCGGCAATTCGCCTCATGAAACAAAAGCCGCTGCTAAATAAAAAAATCCACCTCTTGGTGGATTTTTTTATGAAAAAACCGTTAAGAAAAACGAAAAGATACCTGCTAAAAAGTAAACAGACCCTAACGCAATTGCTCCTGTAACGACCGTAAATACACTTAATCCTATAGCCACCTTCATTTTCATCCACATCCCTTTTTAGATTAGTAGTATAAGTATGTCCAAGGATAGGAGATTTATAACTATGCCATCCTATTTATTTCATATATCGATGCAACAATTGTCTATTCAATGTGTTCTAAAACCACCCCTGACGACATAATGTATAGGAAGGATTTCATATACACATCTTTGTATCACACATATCATATGAAATTAGGTGAGATAAAATGGTGGCTGTCCACTTTTTTGAAAACAGAAAGCTTCTATTAAGCCAGCTGAGGGAAAACATTCCTTCTACGGGTGATGATTTAAAGATTAAAGGACGAAAAGGAACCGTCTTGCTTGTGAATGACATCGATGAAAAAAATGTTCACGTGGAAGTTGCTTTAGAAAAAGTAGTGAAAAAGAACTTAGCGTTAGATAACGCTAAAAAGAAAAGGAGATAAGCGGCTTACGCTTATCTCCTTTTCCTTTTAATTTATATACGAATCGTCTGTATCTTTTGCTTCAGTTTCCAAAAAAAAGAGACTCCTAAAAAGGAATCTGCAGCAAAGAGCGATATCATCGCCTGAATATTAATACAAGCTACATTTTAACATATAAAAACATATTTTACAAAAATAAACTATTATTTTACGCATAATTATTTTTCATTCGAGGTTTTTCAACATTTGAAACCCATTTCGTATAAAGATCTTTATTTATTTTTCAGGCCAAATTTTTGCATCCGGCTCTAATAACCACTTATGCTCTTCTTCCATAATACGGTCTGTCCACGGATTATTGTCGAGATGGCGAATCATCCAGCAGAAGTACATCGCATAGCCAGGAGCCGTTGCTTGAGGATGATCCAATTCACCAGGAATTGTAATAAAACTATTATCAACTACACGGTACGCATCTTCTCCAACCATTGCGCAGCCAAATCCTTGGGGCTTGTCAAAACGATAGTAATACACTTCGGGCTGGTCATGATGATGAGGCGGATAACTCGACCATCTTCCTGGATAAGAAATAACTTCTCCAATAACAAGGTTAGAGTAAGGAGCGTTATTGTAGTCAAAAATTGTTCGAATTACACGCTGAGCAGTACCTTCCCATACTCCTTCACCAGCCACTGTGTTTTGACAATCTTCAGGCGTATATAATTTTGATGAAAACTCTTTTTCATTATCCGTTTTTTGAATTAGCACTTCACTATCGGCAAGCCCGGTAATTTTAACCTCCACATTTTTTGAAACGTGCAAACACCAAGGCTCTTCTTCAAATAGGGACTGGCGCTGAATTTCTTTCGAATGGCCTTCCCACTCTAGCTTTACCTTTCCTTCTAGTAAAAGAATAGCCGTTTCACTGCTACTGTCTAGTAAAGTTTCCTCTTTTCCTTGGGCCATTTTATAAATCCCAATATCCATCAGCATATCTTTGTGCTGACCGGTCATTTCTGTAAGTACGTTGTATCCTTTATTTAATTCACCTAATTTACCTAACATGCTTAAATTCCTCCTTTATGTAGTAGCGCAATAAGAATTTACTAATTACTCATTTTTTCTTCATAGACTCTCTAAATTCTTTTGAATATGTGACTATGAGGATTTTTTATTAACGGCAATATTCTTGATTGTGTTCAATTATTTGTAGATGCTGTGGCTTCCCTTCGTAACGGAGCCGTTGATTTCCGAACAATCAATTTTGGCTCAAGAAGCAAATGTTCTTTATGCATCGCTGGATATTTCATTTCTCTAACCAGCAAATCCACTACGTTTACAGCCATTTCTTTTGTCGGCTGTGCTACCGTTGTCAACATGGGCGTGATGGTAGTAGAAAGAACCGTATTATCAAAGCCAATCACTGATAAGTCTTGCGGCACATCAATTTTGAGTTCCTTTGCGGCTTGCATAACGCCGATAGCCAGTAAATCGTTACAAGCAAAAATAGCCGTCACTTTCTCCTTCATTGAAAAAATTTGCTTAGCACTTTCATATCCTTTTTGAATACTTGCTTCGGTCGTAATAACGTGCTGAGGCGGCACGATGATTCCATTTTCTTGCATAACTTCTCGAAAAGCATCTAAACGGGCGTGATTACTTTTTGCATTTTCTGTAATAATCGCAATTTTTTTATGATGCAAAGACAGCAAATAATCAGTCGCTAAATAGCTCCCTTTGTAGTCATCCACTGTCACTGTATTAACGGATATGTGAGGAATTTCTGAAGCAATAACGCTAATCGGTATATCTTGCTTAAGCATATTTTTTAAAAGATTAGCATTGCGAAAAGCAGAAGCTACAATTAAACCGTCGATTCTCTGACGTATTAACAGCGATAGATATTTTTTCTCTTTTTCCGCATCGTTATCGGTATTGCACATTACAACATGGAAACCTCGCTCATGACTTCGGTCTTCTATGCTTCTTGCCAAATCGGCAAAAAAAGGGTTGGAGATGTCAGGTACGAGAAGCCCAATCGTTTTAGTGGGTTTTCCTGTTAAAGCAGATGCTACGACGCTTGGATGGTAATTCAACTGCGCCATAACCTCAATTACTTTTTGTCTTGTTCTTTCACTAATATGACCGGTTTGATTGATGACTTTTGATACGGTAGAAATTGATACACCTGCTTCTTCAGCCACACTATAAATGGTTGGCTTCATTTCCTCTCCTCCTTTCCTTTCATACACACATAAAAGGGGTAAAATCTTTTACAATGGAAATTAAAGACCGCTTTTTTCTTTAATAAAGTTTCTTGCTTTTAAAGCATATTCAAAAGGATTAGCAAGGGCTGGATCCTGTTCTGCTTCTACGACAAACCATCCGCTATAATCCGAAGTGGCAAGCGTAGTAAATACCTCATCAAATTCAATAGCTCCGTCACCTGGAACAGTAAAGGCTCCTTCTTTTACCGCTTGCAAGAAGCTCAAGTCTTGTTCTTTGACTCGATCAACTACCTCTTGACGAATATCCTTTAAATGAACATGCTTAATACGGTGCAGATATTTTTTTAAGATATAAAGAGGTTCTTCTCCTGAAAAGACAAGATGACCAGTATCAAATAGCAGCGAAACAAGCTCCGGATTGGTAAGCTCCATTAGCTGCTCAATTTCTTCTGTTGTTTGTACACCTGTGCCCATATGGTGATGATAGACAATATGCATATCTTTCTCTCGTGCCAGTTTCCCAAGATGGTGCAGGCCTTCTGCAAGTCTGTTCCACTCTTGCGATGTGAACACAGGCTTTTCTTTAAATAAAGGAACATCCAGCAGCCCTTGAATGCTGTGCCCTTGTTCAGACACAACAATTACTTTTGCTCCCATTTCGTATAAAAAATCGCGATGTTCAATAAATGGCGTCACCGTTTCTTCCAGCGGCTTTGTTGTTAAAAATGTACTAAACCAGGCACTTGCAATTTCCAAATTTCGAAGCGATAATGCCTTTTTTAAGATTGAAACATTTCGCGGATATTTATTTCCTACCTCACTTCCTTTAAAACCAGTTAAGGCCATCTCACTGATACACTGTTCAAATGTATTTTCAGCTCCTAGCTCAGGCATATCATCGTTTGTCCAACCAATTGGAGCAATCCCCAGTTTGACCGTATTTTCCTTGAACATCTCTTCCTCTCCCTTATATAAAATTAAAACCTCTTTTATATTTATCGAATGTTTCTCTTCAACAACCTCATTTTCTCCTACTCCTTAATAAACTCTTGCCATTTCAAGGTTTTTCACCTTATCTTCATAAGCTTCCTGTACATGCTGATTTTTAGATACCTCTGCTACTCCTACATGCCACCATGATTCATAACCGTTCGTCATAGTTTTTGGCAGCACTTTAATATCAATTAGCGTAGAAACCTCTTGTTTTTGTGCATCTTCTATCGCCGTTTTTAATTCTTCAAGAGAACTTACGCGATACGTTTTTACACCGTAGCCTGCGGCGCTGGCTGCAAAATCAATTTTCATCACGTTTCCGTTTAGTTTTCCTGTTTCATCGTTTCGATAACGAAACTCTGTGCCAAAGCTACCCATACCGTTTGACATTTGAAGGTTATTAATGCACCCGAAGCCTGAGTTATCAAACAGTAAAATGTTTATCTTCTTTCTTTCTTGAAGGCTTGTAATAAGCTCTGAATGAAGCATTTGATAGCTTCCATCTCCAACCATCGCATACACTTCTTTAGCTGGTTCTGCCAGCTTAACTCCAAGTGCGCCTGATACTTCATATCCCATACATGAATATCCATATTCCATATGATAGGTATTAGGTTTAGTAGACTTCCACATTCTCTGTAAGTCGCCTGGAAGACTTCCTGCTGCACCAACAATGACGGAGTTGTCATCAAGGAGCTTATTCACCGCTCCAATTACTTCTGTTTGCGTTAATTGGGTACCAAGTGATTCTACATATTCAGCTAAGCTTTCATCTAAATGACCTTGTATTTCCGGAACAAAATCTGCACCAGTAAAACGTATGCTATGTAGACGCTCTAATTCTGTATCCCATGCGTCTTTAGCACTTGTAATTTCTGTTGTATAAACAGACTGATAGCCAATTGATTTTAGCTCTTCCCTAAGAGCAAGCAACCCTTCTTTTGCATCAGCTACAAATTTCACGGCATCAAGTTTATTTGCATGAAATTCAGACGTGTTAATGGTAAGAAATTGCACGTTGGGATGTTGAAAAAGCTGTTTAGATGCTGTTGTAAAATCAGTAAATCGAGTGCCTACTCCAATTACTAAATCTGCTTCTTTAGCGATTGTATTAGCAGCTGAGTTCCCTGTTACACCTATTCCGCCCAGATTATAGCGATAGTCACTTTCAACGGCACTTTTCCCTGCTTGAGTTTCTCCAAATGGAATATGGAACTCACTAGCAAATTGTTTTAACTCTTTTGCAGCTTCTGAATAGCGAACGCCTCCTCCGCAAATGATGATTGGCTTTTTCTTTGTTTTCATTAATTGAATTGCATCTGCTAGACTGTCCCTAGTCGGAAGGCGGCGCTCAATGCGGTGAACGCGCTTTTGGAAGAAATAAACTGGAAAATCCCATGCTTCTCCCTGCACATCTTGAGGCAAACAAATAGTTACAGCTCCCGTATCTGCAGGATTCGTTAACACACGTATCGCATTAATCATAGCTGTCATCAATTGTTCAGGGCGGCTTACGCGATCCCAGTACTTACTCACTGGTCGAAAAGCATCGTTTGTAGAAATAGATAAATCATATGACTGTTCAATTTGCTGCAAAACGGGATCCGGCTGCCTAGTTGCAAATACATCACCAGGAAGCAGCAAAACTGGAATATTATTAGCTGAAGCAGTGGCTGCCGTTGTAACCATATTTGCTGAACCCGGCCCCACTGAAGATGTGCAAGCCATAATCTGCTTTCGATGTTTTTGTTTTGCAAAAGCCATCGCTGCATTGGCCATTCCTTGTTCATTACGTCCTTGATATACATCTAGATTTCCTGGGTCTTCTTCCAAAGCTTGCCCAAGACCTACCACATTTCCGTGCCCGAAAATTGTAAAAATCCCTTTAATAAACTGATGCTGCTTTCCATCAAATTCAACATACTGCTGATTTAAAAACTTCACTAATGCTTGTGCCGTCGTCATTCTAACTGTTTCCATGCTTCTTTCTCCCTTCTAGTACTAGATTGCGATTTTAAAAAAGGAAGCATAAGGAATATCTTTAATTCCTGATACTTCCTTTTTAAATGAGATGCGATTTTTAACGAATCACTTACCAGCGCGTTGTTACCATTTTCTTTCTTGTATAAAACTCCACGCCGTCCGTACCATTTGCATGAAGATCACCATAAAAAGAGTCTTTCCAGCCAGAGAATGGGAAGAATGCCATAGGTGCCGGTACCCCTACATTTACTCCTAACATACCAGATTCAATATTTTCACGGAATTCACGTACGCTTGCGCCGCTATCTGTATAAATACAAGCACCGTTTGCAAATCGAGAGTTATTAGCTACTTCAACAGCTTCTTCTAATGTTTTCACACGTACAATGGACAGCACAGGTGCAAAAATTTCATCTTGCCAAATTTTCATTTCTTGCGTAACATGATCAAAAATCGTTGGTCCGACAAAGTAGCCATTGCCATTTACTGCTGCATCTGTGCGACCGTCACGAATAAGCTCTGCTCCTTCTTGCACGCCTGATTCAATATAGCTGAGCGTACGCTCTTTATGATTTTCACGAATAACTGGTCCTAAGAAGACATTTTCTTCTAAGCCGTCGCCAATTACAATATCATTTGCTTCCTCTACTAATCTTTCAATTAGCTGATCCGCAATTTCTTCTTGTACAGTAACAACAGATGCTGCCATACAACGTTCACCAGCTGAACCAAAAGCGGCTCCGATAATTTGTTTTGTTGCTACGTTCAAATCTGCATCATTTAATACGATCGAGTGGTTTTTAGCACCAGCTAAAGCTTGAACACGTTTTAAGTTTTCCGTACCTTTTTTATACACGTACTCAGCTACAGGCTGTGAACCAACGAACGAAATCGCTTTTACGAGCTTATGTTCAAGAAGGCCATTCACTACGTCATGAGCACCATTTACAATGTTTAGCACGCCTTTTGGCAAGCCAGCTTCTTCAAACAGCTCAGCTAATCTTGCAGCTAAAAGCGGTGTACGCTCAGACGGCTTTAACACAAATGTATTGCCGCAAGCAATCGCAAGCGGGAACATCCAGCAAGGAACCATCATTGGAAAATTAAACGGCGTAATTCCTCCAATTACACCAATTGGATAGCGGTACATGCCAGACTCAATGTCTGTTGCAATATCAGGAAGCTGTTTCCCCATCATTAACGTAGGAGCACCCGCCGCAAATTCTACACATTCAATACCACGCTGCACTTCGCCTCGCGCTTCGTTAAAGCTTTTTCCGTTTTCAACCGTCACTAACTTTGCTAATTCATCCCAGTTATCTACTAATAGCTGCTGATACTTGAACAAAATTCGTGCGCGTTTAGGCACGGCTGTTTTTGCCCACCCTTTGAAAGCTTCATTTGCTGCTTGCACCGCTTGATCCACATCTTCTTTTGTAGAAAGAGGCACCTGTGCGATTAATTCACCTGTCGCTGGGTTATACACAGGTTCCGTTTTTGATGTAGCTGATTCAATCCATTGTCCACCAATATAGTTTTTTACTGTTTTTACTGCTGTTTGTGTCATAGAATATCTCTCCCTTTATCTGATTTTAATAAACTTCTATTCCTTTAATCTCTCAAGATTTTCCCTTTGTTTATTAAGCTTCCTGCAAAACTTCCGTTGCTGTCTCCATAAAGTTGAAGAGCTCAACGCTTGTCGGCATAGCATCTGAACAGCTGTGTTTTGAAATTACAATCGAAGCTGAGGCACCTCCCAATCGCATTGCCTGCGGAATTTCAAGCCCTTGCATCAATCCGTAAATAAAGGCTGAAGCATAAGAATCACCAGCGCCAAACGTTTTCAGAACTTTTGTTTTAAATATTCCTCCACGGTGAGAATCGCCGTCTCTTGTATAGGCAATAGATCCTTCTCCACCGTGCTTAATCACGACGATTTGAGCATGGTAAGAAAACCAGCGCTCTGCTGTTACTTGGTCATTAGATTCTTTATAATTTAAAAGTTTTTCCATCATATCAAACTCTTCTCGCGTACCAATAATCACATCTGATTTTTCAGCGGCTAAATTAAAGTAGACTGCCGTTTCAGCTTCTGATTCCCATGTATATGGACGATAGTCGATATCAAAAAACACTACAACTTCATGCTTGCGTGCGTGTTCTAGTGCTAAAAACACGGCTTCACGAGAAGGACTTTGGGCAAGAGCGGTTCCAGATATTAAAAGAGCCTTTGACTTCTTAATATATTCTTCTGATACTTCTGTAGGATCTAGTTTTAAATCCGCTACATTATCTCGATACATTAAGATGCTGCAATCTGTAGGGCTTTTGATTTCCGTAAAAGCTAACCCCGTTACGGCCCCCGTTTTATCAACAGCAATGCCATCTGTATTAATCTTATTTTTTTGAAGATAGCCAGTAATGAAGCGGCCCATTTGATCATCTGATACTTTTCCGATAAAGCCGGTTTTTAAGCCTAGCCTTGCTGCTCCAATCGCAATATTAGCCGGAGAGCCTCCTACATATTTAGTAAATGTTTTAGTCTCTTCCATTGGACGCTGCGTTTCATTTGCATTTAAATCAATACATAAACGGCCAACAGCGATGAAATCTAACCCACGATTTTCTTTAAAAACAAGCGGATTCATCTTTATTCCTCCTTAGTTAAGCGCTTTCCTAAAAGGGTAGAAAGACCAATTTCTTTCATCCCCACGTTTACCGTCATTAATTCACTGCGTATTTTTTATGTTCAATCTTTACTGGCTGCCCGGATAGTAAAGATTCTTTTGCTGCTTTAGCAATTCGTTCTGCTTGTAACCCATCGTTCCCTGTACAAATAACGCTTTGATTTTCCATAATTGCTCTTGCAAACTGTGTCACTTCCGCTATGTACGCTTGTGTATAGCGCTCAAGAAAGAAATACAGCGGCTTCTCTTTAACTACATTTTCGCCTGTTGATATTTCCACTGTAGTAGGACGGCAATTGTCAGCGGCAGCTGCACCTTTTTCACCAAAAACTTCAAGGCGCTGATCGTAACCGTAGACAGCTTGACGACTGTTATCGATTACACCTAAAGCTCCATTTGCAAATTTTAATGACACAATGGCTGTATCTATATCTCCCGCTTCTTCAATAGCAGGATCGATGAGCGTCGTGCCGTAAGCCGATACTTCTATTACTTCGCTTCCCATTACATAACGAGCCATATCAAAATCATGAATCATCATATCCATGAACAATCCTCCTGAAGCGCGAACATATTCCGGACTCGGCGGCTGAGGATCTCTAGACGTAATTTTTAGAATGTGCGGCTGTCCTACTTCTCCTTGCTGTACAAGATCATGCACTTTTTTAAAGTTGGGATCAAAGCGTCGGTTAAAGCCAACTTGAAGCTGTACGCCATGTTCTTTTACTACTTCTAACGCTTGGATTGTTTCTTCTACTGAAAAACTAACGGGCTTTTCACAGAAAATATGTTTTTTCGCTCGAGCAGCTTCTTTAATAATCGATGCGTGCGTATTCGTTGGCGAACAAATGAAAACGGCATCAACTTCTGGATCAGCTAATAAATCTTGATAATTTGTTGTTAACGTCGAAATTTCTTTACTTGCAGCCCATTCATGCAAATGATCTACTACCACATCTGAAACCGCTTTAATTTTTATTTGCGGCATTAATTTTAAATTATCAGCATGTAATTTCCCTATGCGTCCAGCACCAATTATTCCAATTGTAAGAATCCCCATCTTATTTTCCCCTTTAATTAAAAGTTAAGAAAACATTCGCTCAAACCTTTACATAAGTTAAGCGCTTTCCTAATCCCAATTATACATAACGTTTTCTGAAATGC
Organism: Priestia sp. JNUCC 25; assembly: GCF_053667915.1. NCBI lineage: Bacteria > Bacillati > Bacillota > Bacilli > Caryophanales > Bacillaceae > Priestia > Priestia sp. JNUCC 25. The sequence goes on along the minus strand of NZ_CM132211.1, from coordinate 464,554 downwards.
AAACTTTTTTTATAGATTATTTAGAATATTTGTTTTTTAACAATCTAAACGTATACGATAAAAAAACTATTTTTATCTATTTATCAATGAAATATAAAGAAATTCTTTATATTTCAGTATTTTTATCATGAATTCAGTGATTATTGCCTTACGTACTAATATTTTTATGATTAAAATAATTTAATTGAAAATTATATATATTTAAAATTTTAATTGACGTTCAAAAAATGTAAGCGTATACTTTTTATCAAATAGATTAAGCGCTTAACCAAATTAGTTTGATGTTTTACACAAAATAATCGATCTGGTGGTGTGGAAAATGAATGAATTTATTTCCAGAAAAACGGCTTTAGACAGGATTGGGATCCCTTCTCATTTAACGTGGGGATACATAGGTATTATTGTTTTTATGATTGGTGATGGTTTAGAACAAGGATGGTTATCTCCTTATCTTGTAGAACGAGGTTTAACCATTGAACATGCTGCTTTACTGTTTACTGTTTACGGCATTACGGTCTCTGTTTCTTCCTGGTTCTCCGGCGTACTGGTTCAGCTGTGGGGTCCTAGAAAAGCAATGGCATTCGGCTTGATATCCTTTATTATTGGTTCAATTGGATTTATAGGTTTAGGACTTCATATTATGAATTACACAATTATACTAATTTGTTATGCTCTTAGAGGATTTGGTTACCCTTTATTTGCCTACTCATTTTTGGTCTGGGTGTCTTACCGCACGCCCCAGGAAATGCTTTCAAAAGCAGTAGGCTGGTTTTGGTTTGTCTTCCAGCTTGGATTAAGCGTAATCGGAGCCTTTTATTCAAGTTATATGGTTCCAAAAATTGGCGAAATCGCTACCTTGTGGAGTGGTTTACTTTTTGTTTTGATCGGTGGAATCTTTTCGATTATTATGAATAAAGACAAGTTTACCGTTCAAAAAGTAAACGATAATAAAACAAAAGAATTAATGAAAGGGATTACAATCGCATTTGAGAACCCTAAAGTAGGCATCGGAGGCATCGTAAAGATTATTAACTCTGCTGCTCAATTTGGATTTGTTGTTTTTTTGCCAACATATATGATGAAACATGATTTTACGATGAGTGAATGGTTGCAAATCTGGGGTACATTGTTTTTTGTGAATATGGCTTTTAATATTATTTTTGGTATTGTTGGAGATAAGTTTGGCTGGGTAAATACAATCAAATGGTTTGGCGGAGTTGGATGCGGAATTGTAACACTTGCTCTCTACTATGTACCGCAATTCGTCGGACATAATTATTGGGTGATGATGATTGTCGCATGCTGTTACGGTGCAACACTAGCAGGATATGTTCCTCTTACAGCGTTAGTGCCTTCTTTAGCTCCTGAGAATAAAGGAGCGGCAATGTCTGTGTTGAACTTAGGATCTGGACTTTCTGCTTTTGTAGGTCCTTTAATTGTGACCGTTTTTATTGGTCTTTTGGGCACGGGCGGCGTGATTTGGATCTTTGCTTGCTTATACTTCTTTGGTGCTTTTCTAACTGGTTTCCTTACGATTCCAACAGAGACAACTATCAAAGGCGAAACAATAAACGAAGTCAAAAGTCCAGTCTCTCTATAAATATGCTTAAGCAGAAAAAGCTGCGGGTGCCTCAACACCTGCAGCTTTTTTATTTTCTCTCCTTTATAACTTTTTTACCGACGCACGTTCTACTAGTTCGGGAATAATCGTTACTCTCTGTTTCGCATGCTCTTCTTTTTTCATAGACTTTAACAGCTGTTCAAACGTACTAGTAGCCATCTGAGAAATAGGTTGTTCAATCGTTGTCAAACCCGGCTCAGCAATATCGGCATATATCGTATTATCAAATCCAATTACCGACAGATCTCCAGGGATCGAAAGCCCCTGCTTCCTTGCCTCGTTTATGAGCGATACCCCAATTAGATCTGTACATGCAAAGACTGCTGTTGGCCTATTAGGCAAGGAAAGCAGCTGTTTACTTGCTCTCCTGCTATCTTCTACTGTTGAATAACAGCTGATAATGGACTGATTTTCTAGTGATAAATTTGCTTCTGTGAGCGCTTGTTTAAATCCCGCTAATCGCCCCTCACTGCTTTTTCTATCTTTTTCAGTCATAATCGTTACCGATTGATGACCTTTTTCTATTAAATACGTACCCGCAATATATCCTCCGCGAACGTTATCAATTGTCACTACATGCGTTGAGATAGAAGGATGGTCAACTGAAAACAATACAAGCGGTACATCATGCTTCACAATTTTCTTTACGAGCTTCGTATCATTTAGTTCGGTTGCGATAATGATTCCATCTACTTGTTTTTTAAATAAAAGATCTATATATTCATGTTCGCGCGCAGTTTGATGATCTGTACTGCATAAAAAAAGCGTGTATCCGGCTGCTCTAGCACTATTCTCAAAAGCTCTTGCTACCTCTGCAAAAAAAGGATTCGAGATATCAGGAACTAGAACACCAATCGTGTACGTCTTTTTTCCTGTTAACGCCGCTGCGACACTGCTAGGCTGATAATCTAATTCCATCATTACTTCATTCACTTTTTTTATCGTTTTTTCACTAATACGGCCTGTTTGATTGATTACTTTGGATACAGTGGCTATCGATACCCCTGCTTTTTTCGCAACATCGTAAATGGTTGGTTTCACTTTCACTGTTCCTTTCTTCGTGATCTCTTCCTTTATTTTATCACGAAAGTATTCAATCGTTTTATATATTACCATAAGCATATTCTATAAGTCCCTGAAAAATTTTTTTTATTTTATGTATAAAAACTATCTATTAATCAAATCATAATCTTAACCTTATAAAAGGAGTTGATTATGATGGCAAACAGCAGAAATAAGAGCAGCAATGAATTAGCAGTACACGGTGCTCAACAAGCAATCGATCAAATGAAATATGAGATCGCTAGCGAATTTGGCGTAACTCTTGGTCCTGACACAACTGCACGCGCAAACGGCTCAGTAGGCGGCGAAATCACAAAACGCCTTGTGCAAATGGCTGAACAGCAACTTGGCGGCGGACGTTTCTAAATCACTATCATAAGCAATACGGCTGGAGGAAGAGCGAATGACCGTTCTTCCTTTTCCAATTTTTACATAATCTCTTATCGCGTTTCTTCTACTCTATATGTATCTAAAACAAAACCACTACCCCATAACGTTCACATCCCGTTATATAAGGTTCTCTTTCTCTCACAATAGAGTGTTTATGATAAAACATAAAAAGAAGTTCCTTTTATAGGAACTTCTTTTATCTCACTTTATAAATGTGCAAGCTCTTTAGATATCTTTTCGGTCTTTGCTTTTAGCTGTTCTTGCTGACCTTCTAAGTCAGCAAGAACAGCTAACACTTCCGTATTCTCTGGTTCTTCTTCATACTGTTTTAACGTAGCAACAAGAGACTGTGAAACTTTGATGAGCTCTTGATTAACTTCTTGCTGCTGTTTTAAATAGTCAAGTTCATATTCGGTTTTTTCTAGATTTCTCATCGGTCCCCTTCCTTTCGTTAACTAGCTTTTATTTAAGAACGCAGTCTTTTATTATCTCATTTAGTTACTTCAACATTACCTTATTTTATTTTCGTGATTGCCGTATAACATTTTTTCATTCATCGGGTCAGCTGATTTTTCAGCAGGTGTCACTGTTTGCCCTAGAGATGAATTGTGTTTATCATGCTCAACTGCGTCTACCATCAGCAAAACTTTTCCTTTTTTAAGATCAGATACATATGAGGAAGCTTCTGCAGCAGGTACACCATATTCGGTTAATTGATTTTCGATTCGATTAACATCTTGATCCATTTTTTCTTCAGACGGCGTAAAAGCATTTTTTATTTTCTCCATAAAGGATTGATGGTGCTTTGAGTGTTGATCTGTATCAACTGTTTGCACATCAATTCCTGCAGAATGCTCAATCGCTTCTGTATTTTCATGATGGGAACCACTGTTTGTCAAAACAGAAAGTGCACTGTCCGGATATCCCTGTGTTTTTAAATTTCGAATCGCTGTAATAACGGCTGCCTCTGAATCATACGTACCTACTACATTTTTTGTCATTTTCTATTCCTCCTAGGTATTATCATTTTTTAGCTTGTTATAGTATTAATACCCTTGGATTTTTTGGTAAAACTTTTTAACTTTATCTCTAGCTCTCCTTACAAGGAGAAACCAATAAAATAACAGACTTGAATCTAAAAATTCAAGTCTGTTTCATGATATCAATGATTTGTATTATAAAATTGGGGACAGTAAGCGAGATACCGCTTCTTTAAATTTTATAAGAAGAGAGCGCTCTTTATATCGTTCGAGCGTTAATTTTGAACTGCACTGCACATCTTCAAGAAACAGGTTCTTTAATTTTTTGGCAATAGGCTGGTCATATACAACTGCATTCACTTCAAAATTAAGGCTGAAACTTCGTGGATCAATATTCGTCGTTCCTACAGAAGACACTTCACTATCTACTACAATTGTTTTAGCATGTAAAAAGCCTTTTTCATAGAGATAAATATTCGCACCATACGTCAGCAGTTCACCTACGTGAGACCACGTAGCCCAATAAACAAAAGGATGATCGGGTTTGTTTGGAATCATAATATGAATCTCTACTCCAGATAATAAAGCAATTTTACAAGCATCCATAAAACTTGCGTCAGGAATAAAGTAAGGCGTTTGAAGGTACACGCTTTCTTTGGCCGACATAATCAATGAGATATACATGTTTTTCAGATGCTGGGTAGTCGAGTTTGGCCCGCTTGCTACAATTTGTACAGGAACCGTTCCAGAATGAGTTTCTGTACGATGCAAAAATTGTTCCAGTTCAATTGGCTGCTTTGTTGCTTGATGCCAATCTAAAATGAATCTCCCTTGAATATCGTTCACTGACTCTCCTTTAATGCGAAAATGAGTGTCTCTCCAATAACCCATTTTTGGATCTAACCCTAAATATTCATCTCCTACGTTAAATCCTCCTATGTATGCTACTTCACCATCAATAATACAAAGCTTTCGATGATTTCGATTGTTAATCCGAAAATTAATTAAGCGAAGAATTGAAGGGAAAAATGCCTGTGCTTCGCCGCCATATGAAATAAGCTCCTTAAAAAATGATGGCGTCATTTTTCTAGATCCTACTTCATCATAAAGAACGCGAACCTTTATGCCTTCTTTTGCTTTTTTTGTTAGCTCATCTCTTAATTTTTTCCCAAGATTATCTCGTTGAATAATATAATATTGAATATTAATTTCTTTTTTAGCATTTCGAATGTCCTCAAACAATGCATCAAATTTCTGATTACCATCACTAAAGATATCAATTTCATTGTCGGTGCGCACGAGTGACTTAGAAGAATTTAAATTAGTGAACAGCAGTTTATTATGTTGAATTAATAAATCATTTCGATATTCATGGGTAGCTTTAAGTTCTTTTAATTGTTCATCTACTGAAGATCTTAAATATTCCCGCTCATCAGATGATAACTTATAAAAGTTCTTCTGTTTTAGCTGTCTTCCAAAGAATAGATATACAATAAAGCCGACAATCGGTATAAAAAATAAAATAAGAAGCCACGCCCATGTAGATCCTATATCTCTTCGTTCGATGAAAATAAGAATACCGGCTAATAAAATATTAATAGCTGTTACAACAGATACACTTAGTGTAAAGATATGGGCAAATTCCATCCTTTTACTCCTTTCTTTCTACTGCATTGCTTTATTAACTCATTCCCGTTTTTAACGTTCTCATTCACTTTACTATACATAACACAGATCGCTTCCTTTTTCATCTTTAGTATCCAAATTTTATTGTTTTTTATTTTTGGCCAAACTAAAAATGTAAAATATTCACTTTTATTGTGTATTAAAAACAAGGGGGAAATAATTTGTTTTTTTCTTTTATTTTTCTTAGCCTCATCAATGTATTTATCAGTATTAGCCTGGGGCATACGGCTTATCAATTATTTAGAAAAGCATTTATTGGAGGTATTCTTACGTGTATCCTTGCTTGCAGCGCTCCTATCATGTTTGTATGGCCTTTCCTGTTTTTATCAACGGGCATATCACTTTTTCTCTACTTTCTCATTATTTACTCAAAAAAGCACATATCATCTAATATGTAAATAAAAAACACGAAAATCTAAGATTTCCGTGTTTTTTATTTACAAGCTGTATACGTAATAATCCTGCACGTGATATGAATTGAAACCGCATGTTTCGTAGAGTTGCAAAGCGCGTTTGTTTTTCGCTTCAACCTCAAGAAATATATCATATCCTAGCCGAAGCTGCTTTAAAACAACTTGTTTTAAAGCAGCTTTTCCTATTCCCAATTTTTGATAAGAAGGTAAAATACCAAATCCATAAATCCATGCCTCGCTTTTATCATAAGATACCCTTAACTTTCCAACCGCTTGACTATTGTACTCTACGATAAAATGATTTTGCTGTTCTTCCGTTTTCGTTTGTTCATAATAAGCAGCTGCTTCTGTTAAAGACATACCAAAGCATTCCACATCAACTTGTATTTCCATTTTCATATCGGTATCTGATTGGGAAGAGCGAAGTGCAACAAAGGGATTATCATCTTCCAATTCTTTTTGTGTCCACTTCATTTGATATTCTGAAAAAGTAAATGAACATGGAATTTGCTTTAAGAACTCCCTGCCTGAAACCGAATCGCCAGGAGCATTTAATAAAATCTCTGTATACCCACGCTTCTTACATATATGTAAAGCTTGAGAAAACAGCTTTGAAAAAATCCTTTTTCGGCGATAGCTAGGAGCGACCATTCCGCATATTTCTACTGTATTCCCAAACCCATAAAGACCAATAAACCCAACAAGCTGATTATCTTCATAATGAAAAAAATCGTTAACTTCATTTTGTTTTCGACTTCGTAGCATATCAAAATTCAGCTTCAGCTCTATGTGCTCTTCTTGTTCGCAAATAGACTGTAGCTTTTGTATATCTTCTAACACATGTTGTTCTAACATAAAACGCCCCCTGCATTCTTCTTTTTATTATAAGTTCGGCTTTATTTAACTTTTTCCTTTCATCTTTAGCGCAACAGTCGAATAATTATAGGGTAAAAGCAAGATCAAAAAGCATATAGAGTAATCAAACTAAATAGGCGGGGTGCTTATGAAAAAGACCATTTTAATAAGTTTTATTGCACTAGTTGCTTTAACCATTATTTATTGCCTGCAGAAAGAATTTATTTTCGCTTTAGCTTTGTGGAGCATTTATGGAACAGTATTATCTGTTTTTGTATATTTTTCTTTTTACAAATCAACGGAAGATCGCGAGGAACAGTAACGATAATGCTATTAAAAGGTCTGTAAAATAAACCTTTTTACAGACCTTTTATAAATTTACAACTGGGATATATGTTGGTAACAATTTAGAAACAAGTATTCCTTATTCTTAGTGTTATAGAAAAGTTATTACCTATTTCACTAAGGAGTTGGATATTTGTATGAAGACAATTACAAAATCTATATCGGTTTTAGCATTAGCAGCAGGCTTTACTTTTTCATCTCTATCTGGAACACTGCCATTCACTCACGAGCAAACAGCAAGTGCAGCAGAAAAAATAAACGCACCGTTCAGCGTATATGAAGTGACCGCAAACGTACTCAATATACGTTCAAAACCTAGCACTCAGGGAAAGATTCTTGATACATTAAGAAAAAAAGATCAAATTGAAGTAGTCAAGTTTGTAAATGCAGATTGGGCTGCTATTAAAATAATTGGCGGCACCGGATATATCAGTACTTCCTATTTAATGAAAGTCCCTTCTACTGTTCATACAGCTGCTAACCTTAATTTACGTACAGGACCTAGCACAAGCAACAAAGTTGTAACAACTATTCCTAAAGGAAAAAGCGTCAGCTTCTTAGCTTGGGGCTACTCAAAAGATAACAAGCTTTCATTTGATTGGGCTTTTGTAGAATACAACGGCTTTAAAGGATATGTAAGCACTTCGTACTTACAGTTACCTACTTATAGATAAAAACAGATAACTCCCTTGAATTATTTCAAGGGAGCTTATTTATGGACACCGTATTAATAGTGCCCTGCCCATGAAGCACCAATGATAATTAGTAAAATAAATAGCACAACGATTAACGCAAAGCTACTTCCGTGACCTGCTCCGTATCCGTACCCATAACCATAACCTCCGTAAAAACTCATTTTCTTTCACCTCCTTTTTTGTAGAATATGTGAAGGAAAATGAAAACGAACATGAGTATTCTTTATCACAAAATTCATTATAATTTATAAACGTTAACTCTTTTACTAGTAAGGCATAGGATATAGCATCCCGTGGTTCATCTCTACATCTTTCCCTCGTTCCCCCTTTTAAAGTAAGGGTATATTCGAGCAATACAAAAAAGAAGAGTTTATATAACTCTTCTTTTTTATTGAACTGGATTATCAACTTGCATGTAGTCATTATAATATTCTTCTAACGTAATTCCTTTCTTAGACACTTTAGAGGCGAGTTCTTTCCCGACAAATCGTATATGCCACGGCTCATATTTATAACCTGTAATCTGCTGCTTTCCTTCTGGATAGCGAACAATGTATCCGTATTTATATGAATTTGCTTCAATCCATTTGGCTTCAGGAGTATCTTTAAAACAATCTTGAGCTGCACACTTACCGGTGCTGCTTGATACATCTATACTTAAACCAGTCTGATGTTCACTGCTGCCTGGATGAGCGCTGTAATGATTAGCTGCCGCTTCTCCATCTTGTTTTATATACGCTTGATAAAGAGATTCTTGACGGCTTTGAGAACGATAGGCAGAAACACCGGCTAGGTAAATTCCTTCTCGTTCAGCAGCTGAAAACATCCTTTCTAACGCTTTTGCTGCTTCTGTACGCATTTGGCGCTTTTCAATTTTTTCTTTAAATATAAACCGAACGTCTGGGTATACAAGGTCAGTGGGTTCATAGTGATCAGGAAGAAGATTTTGTTTATTTACTAACACAGCAATGGATTCTGGGTTCCCTACAATTTCTATACTATTCTGCTTCTGTTTAGAAGAAGATAAAGGATTATGATCAGACGTATTCAAATGATCGTCGTGCTGAAATAATCCCTGATAGCCTAGATACGAGAATCCTGCAATAACACCCAGCACTATTAGTAAAGCCATTTTTTTATAAAGTTTCATATTTCTATACTCCTGACATATTTTCAGCTTTTTAGGACACTCAAACATTGTATATAAATCAAGAAATAATTACTAATATAACAAACTAATTCCTACTATAAATTTTAGTATGCCCGGACCTAATTTTTTCAAACGTTCATTTTAAGCATAAAAAAAAGAGATGTCTCCTAAAAGACATCTCTCTTTACTTCTATTCTATAAGACTAGTATTAGTCGATAACTGTAATTTTAACTGATCTTCTGCCCCAGTCTTGTGCAGCACTATCTGAAGAAACGAATACATCAATTCGATTTCCTTTAATTGCGCCACCTGTATCTGCTGCTACAGCTTGACCATAACCTTCAACGTATACTTTTGAACCTAATGGAATAACGCTAGGATCAACCGCAATTACTCGTTGATTTGGATTTGATTTTAAATTTACTCCAGTAGCTGTTGTACCACTGCATCCAGCACAGTTAGCTGTATAAGCTGTTGCTTCAACAGTCATAGACTTGCCGCTAGCTTGCTGTTGAGACTGCTGTTGCTGCTGTTGAGCTGCTTGTTGCTGTTGCTGAGCTGCTTGTTCTTTTTGTGCTTGCTCTTGTGCTGCTGCTTGAGCTTGCTCTTGTTCTTTTTGTGCTTGCTCTTGTGCTGCCTGTGCTTGTGCTACTGCTTGAGCTTGCTCTTTTTGTGCTTGCTCTTGTGCTACCTGTGCTTGTGCTGCTTGAGCTTGCTCTTGTTCTTTTTGTGCTTGCTCTTGTGCTGCCTGTGCTTGTGCTGCTGCTTGAGCTTGCTCTTGTTCTTTTTGTGCTTGCTCTTGTGCTACCTGTGCTTGTGCTGCTTGAGCTTGCTCTTGTTCTTTTTGTGCTTGCTCTTGTGCTGCTACTTGAGCTTGTTCTTGTTCTTTTTGTGTTTGCTCTTGTGCTGCTACTTGAGCTTGTTCTTGTTCTTTTTGTGCTTGCTCTTGTGCTACCTGTGCTTGTGCTGCTTGAGCTTGCTCTTGTTCTTTTTGTGCTTGCTCTTGTTCTTTTTGTGTTTGTTCTTGTGCTGCTTGTTCTTGCTGAGCTTGTGCCGTTTGAGGCTGCTGCGCTTGTGGAGCTGCCTTTGCTACTGGCGCACTAGCTGTTTGAGATTGAGCTGCTTGTGCCGTTTTAATTTTAAATTGTTCTCCAGGGAAAACTAAGTCTGATGTTAAACCGTTCCATTCTTTAATTTCTTCTACTGTTACGCCATAATGTTGACCGATTGACCACAAAGTGTCACCACGTTTTACAGTATGTACGATTTCTTTTATGCTAGATAAGTTTAGTGTCTGATTTGGATAAATTAGTGTTGATGTTAAGTTATTAGCATCTTTTAGCTCGTCTACGCTCACATTATGATTTTGAGCGATTTTCCATAAAGTGTCACCTTTTTGTACTTCATACGTTCCGCTTGTAGAGGCAGATGCTGCACCCACAAATCCTGCTGAAAGAATTGCCGTTGTCCCTAGAGTAAATACAAATTTCTTCATTTTCCGAATACCTCCTTATTTACTCAATGACTGAATGATACCACCTGTTCATTTCACTTCCATTACAGGAATATTTTACTTTTATTACGGATTTAATTAATTTTAAACATTTTCTTGTAATATTTCTGACAATTCATTTTTGAATAATGATTAAATTTCATCAAAATCATGTCAAAATTTGAAGAAAACTCTATAAAAAGTTGGAGTTGTATTCGGTGATAAAAGTAACTTATCAGCAAAAAAAACCTTCTAAAAGCAGTTAGCTTTTAGAAGGTTTTTTTACTGATATGAAACAGTTAAAGTTGGAGCATATGCAGGACTGTCGCCCCCATAAATTTCAACTACGTCACTTAAAAAGTCCGCTGGACCTGAGCTTGACAAGCGAAATTGAGTTTTGCCGGTCCTATTCATATATCCCCAAAGTGAGGAAGGAAGTTGAATAGTTGTATATCCATTATTGAGTGAAGGCACTGACATTTGGAAGCCCGCTGAAATAGATGGTGAAGCCTGATAATCTATTTGTTCTAAAGCACTGCTAGTTCCAAATACACCGCTTTTAATATCGCCTTTCAAAGATGAAATATTACCAGTTGAAGATTTGCGATAAATTTTTAAAGATACATCCGTAATGATTGCATCATCAGGTAAAGAACTTGTGTCAAAAGATAAAATGGTTCGGTATGTGTCGGTATTGTACATTCCTTTATCCCCAATTTTATGAATAGAACTACTCATACCGTCAGCTGATAAGTTTCCGATAAATCCATCTTCAGCAGCAAGCGAAGAAAATACTGAAGGTTTCTCTGAAGTTCCAGAAATTTGATAAACTTCCGTCTTTACTTCCTCTTGGTTGCCTGCTGCGTCTACACTAAAAAACTTTACTGTTTTGCTAGAGTTGATGGTAATAGGCTCAGAGTACTTTAGAGAATTAACAGTTGGTATGCTTCCATCTAATGTATAGTAAGTGATGGCAGGTTCATTGGTTGATAATGAAACAGAAACAGAACTTCCATACGTTCCTCCCGCTGGTGAAGCAGCTGTAACCGGTGGGGATATATCTCCTGAATTAGGAGCATCACCATTTTTCGGATGGCTTTTAAAAAAGTTCCAGCTTAATTTAGTTGCATTTGGTCCTTTAGGATCTGTATAAGAACCGGATGTACTTCCCCCTGACCAAGCATGTCCCATTCCTTCTATCATGTACTTTTCCATTACTGTTTTTCCAGCTGTATCTTTGTAAATATATTGCGTATAGCTTCTTCCACCAGATACTGTACCTGTTGCAGTTTGATCTGCCGTATCATCAATATTGTTATTATCCAGCCCATCAGACGCTCTATCATTTGTTTGAGCCCATTGCGATAATATTTGATGCGCATTTATAGGCGCAACAGTGTAGTCGGCCGTCCCATGAAACAAAATAACTGGAACCACTCGTTTATGATCTCCCATGGCTGAATAGGCTAAATCTCCTTGTTGGATAGGATTAGGACCTCCACTGCTCATTGCTGTATAAGCACCTGTCACATTAGTCGCTGCTTTATATTCTAAGCCAGCTCCAACGCTAATAGCTGCAAATATGTCTGGATAAGTAGCTCCCATAATAACACTCATAGCTGCACCAGCAGATAGCCCTCCAACAAAGACTTGGTCGGCATCTATTGAATAACTGCTTTTTATTTGATTGACCATTCCAGCAATTAACGCTGGTTCACCGCTTCCCCTTGATTGATGAGCCGTATCAAACCAGTTCCAACACTTATTTGAATTAGCAGAAGAAGGTTGTTCTGGATAAAGAAGAAGAAACTTCTCTGTCTCCGCCAGTTCATTCATTTGTGTTCCTGCTGCAAATTGATCAGGGTCTTGAGTACAGCCATGTAGCATAACTACTAGAGGTAAGGCAGCACCTCTCTGATAACTGCTAGGTACGTACAGTTTGTATGTCCTTCCATTATATGTTTTAGAGGTAAAACTTCCTGCGGCTGAAGAAGATACAGCACCTAAAGATAAAAAAAGTATAAAAATCATCCCTGCTATAAATAATCGTTTCATCTTCCTGCTTCCTCCCTATATTGATATGGTTATACTTGGTAGCAAACGTACATATCGGTATGGTAGGGAAATGAATAAGAGTTACTAGTAAGATGATAGCAAGGTTTTATGTAATAAAATTTATATTAACTGCACGATTTGCCTACGCTTATGAGGAAGAATAAAATCATTCATCTTCCAAATGAAGAAAACGCTTACATAAAATTGTAAACGATTGTGCCGATAAATACTATAAAAAAGACATACCTTTTAAAAATAGGCCGGTATGTCTTCTATGGATTGCTTACTTAAGTATTCATATTGTGACTCGCTGCAATTTACCATAGCAATGGATTGAGGATAACGTTGTAAATGAGAAGGGAGCTCCTTAAACCCAAACTGATGATAATATTCAGGAAGAATATCGCTATACAGCATAAAAATAGCGCTGCGCTTCTCTATCTTCATCTTTTTAAAAAAGTCTTCAAGCATATCACGGCCATACCCCATTCGTTGATAAAGCTGGTGTACAACAACGGATCCAATACCATGCAAAGCAAACTTTAATCGAGGAGTTTGTAAAAGAAGCAAAATAAATGAACCAATAATTTGATTCTCTTCATTTACGTATACATACCGAATTCCATATGTTTCTTCTTTTTGATTATCTCTCACATACTCTTTGTACGTCCTGCCTTTAGGCCATGCGGCATATCCCATTTGATAGACTTCTGCCAATTCTTCAGACTTTATTTTTCTTAATAACATGAACATCCCCTCTTTATTTATAATCCCATACGTCAGCAGACATTTTTTATAAAGTTAAAAATAGTTCCTGTATGTATATATTATACTTCATCCTACGGAAGCTTTCTTGCTCTGAGTGCTATTAACAGCTAATAGTGAGCTACTTTCTCAAAAAACTAGAAAGATTCCTGATAGTTGTTCCTTACCCATAGCAGTCATATATATAAAGATACTCTTTATCATTCCATAAAAGCATAGAGATGTAAATGTATTTCCAGCTTCATTTAGCATTCATTACGTATTACTCATCAAAAAAAGCATAGAAACTACGTTCTATGCTTTACAGTGAAAGTACTCATCATTTCTTAAGCTTTTTCGTTCTCTACATACTCCACTAGATGAAAGAAAAAACGATATGTAAGAACAAGAGCTTCACCTATCGACATTTTTTCATTAAACTCTTTTATAGCATCTAACTCAATATTCACATCCCATAATCCATCTTTATCATTAAATAAAAGCTGGACGCTTGTTAGGCTTTCATTAAGTTCTTTAGCAAAAAATTGTTTTAGTAAAGAACCGAATTTTTTTTGCATATGTAACCCCGTTAATACTTTATATGTGCCAAACACATCATCCACTTCAAAAGAACATCCATCAAGCTTAATAAATTCGAACCATTTTGATTCTACATATAGAAATTCACTTCTGTGTTCTTTCAAATAAGAAATAGGAGTATCTAAAAATGAAAGAGGAGATTCTTCTGTGATCAGCTCGTCCGTTTCTTTCTCTACTCTTTCGATATAAGAATCTTTAAAACGTAAAGATGCCTCTTTTTCTTCTATCATCAGGTTTTGCGGTACCAACTCTTTTTGCAACGCATATTCCTTTTCTTCCTGGTATAGAGATAAAGATTGACCTTGAACGTTCATTTCTTTTTCAATATAAGTTTGAATATTACTTTGTAACATGAAAAAACCTCCTGATTAATCTGCATCACTATCTTATATCATAACCTAAACAAGTGTTTATAAATATAACCAAACAAAAAATCCTTAGGCATAGCCTAAGGATAATAATAAT
>NZ_CM132211.1:247500-447500 GCF_053667915.1 Priestia sp. JNUCC 25 | reverse complement strand
TCACCTGGTTTCGGGTCTACAACCACATACTAAACGCCCTATTCAGACTCGCTTTCGCTACGGCTCCGCCTTATCAGCTTAACCTTGCATGGGATCGTAACTCGCCGGTTCATTCTACAAAAGGCACGCCATCACCCATTAACGGGCTCTGACTACTTGTAGGCACACGGTTTCAGGATCTCTTTCACTCCCCTTCCGGGGTGCTTTTCACCTTTCCCTCACGGTACTGGTTCACTATCGGTCACTAGGTAGTATTTAGCCTTGGGAGATGGTCCTCCCAGCTTCCGACGGAATTTCACGTGTTCCGCCGTACTCAGGATCCACTCAAGAGGGAACGAAGTTTCAACTACAGGGTTGTTACCTTCTTCGACGGACCTTTCCAGGTCGCTTCATTTACTTCGTTCCTTTGTAACTCCGTATAGAGTGTCCTACAACCCCAAGAGGCAAGCCTCTTGGTTTGGGCTAATTCCGTTTCGCTCGCCGCTACTCAGGAAATCGCATTTGCTTTCTCTTCCTCCGGGTACTTAGATGTTTCAGTTCCCCGGGTCTGCCTTCAATATCCTATGTATTCAGATAAAGATACTGTTCCATTACGAACAGTGGGTTTCCCCATTCGGAAATCTCCGGATCAAAGCTCACTTACAGCTCCCCGAAGCATATCGGTGTTAGTCCCGTCCTTCATCGGCTCCTAGTGCCAAGGCATTCACCGTGCGCCCTTTCTAACTTAACCATTAGCGAATAAATGGTACAACATAATGTTGTGTTATTTATTGGTTTGATTAAAGAAAAGTTTCACTTTTCCTCAGCAATTACTGTTATCTAGTTTTCAAAGAACAAAACAACTGACTTCAATCACATCATGATAAACATCACTGTGATATCTACGTGCAGTTTTGCGCCTAGTAATCGCAGGCGCAATTATTAATGAGAGATTGAACTCTCAAAACTGAACAAAGTGTCAAAACGTACGTCATGTAAAAATCCTTAGAAAGGAGGTGATCCAGCCGCACCTTCCGATACGGCTACCTTGTTACGACTTCACCCCAATCATCTGTCCCACCTTAGGCGGCTAGCTCCTTACGGTTACTCCACCGACTTCGGGTGTTACAAACTCTCGTGGTGTGACGGGCGGTGTGTACAAGGCCCGGGAACGTATTCACCGCGGCATGCTGATCCGCGATTACTAGCGATTCCAGCTTCATGTAGGCGAGTTGCAGCCTACAATCCGAACTGAGAATGGTTTTATGGGATTGGCTTGACCTCGCGGTCTTGCAGCCCTTTGTACCATCCATTGTAGCACGTGTGTAGCCCAGGTCATAAGGGGCATGATGATTTGACGTCATCCCCACCTTCCTCCGGTTTGTCACCGGCAGTCACCTTAGAGTGCCCAACTAAATGCTGGCAACTAAGATCAAGGGTTGCGCTCGTTGCGGGACTTAACCCAACATCTCACGACACGAGCTGACGACAACCATGCACCACCTGTCACTCTGTCCCCCGAAGGGGAACGCTCTATCTCTAGAGTTGTCAGAGGATGTCAAGACCTGGTAAGGTTCTTCGCGTTGCTTCGAATTAAACCACATGCTCCACCGCTTGTGCGGGCCCCCGTCAATTCCTTTGAGTTTCAGTCTTGCGACCGTACTCCCCAGGCGGAGTGCTTAATGCGTTAGCTGCAGCACTAAAGGGCGGAAACCCTCTAACACTTAGCACTCATCGTTTACGGCGTGGACTACCAGGGTATCTAATCCTGTTTGCTCCCCACGCTTTCGCGCCTCAGCGTCAGTTACAGACCAAAAAGCCGCCTTCGCCACTGGTGTTCCTCCACATCTCTACGCATTTCACCGCTACACGTGGAATTCCGCTTTTCTCTTCTGCACTCAAGTTCCCCAGTTTCCAATGACCCTCCACGGTTGAGCCGTGGGCTTTCACATCAGACTTAAGAAACCGCCTGCGCGCGCTTTACGCCCAATAATTCCGGATAACGCTTGCCACCTACGTATTACCGCGGCTGCTGGCACGTAGTTAGCCGTGGCTTTCTGGTTAGGTACCGTCAAGGTACGAGCAGTTACTCTCGTACTTGTTCTTCCCTAACAACAGAGTTTTACGACCCGAAAGCCTTCATCACTCACGCGGCGTTGCTCCGTCAGACTTTCGTCCATTGCGGAAGATTCCCTACTGCTGCCTCCCGTAGGAGTCTGGGCCGTGTCTCAGTCCCAGTGTGGCCGATCACCCTCTCAGGTCGGCTATGCATCGTTGCCTTGGTGAGCCGTTACCTCACCAACTAGCTAATGCACCGCGGGCCCATCTGTAAGTGATAGCCGAAACCATCTTTCAATCATCTCCCATGAAGGAGAAGATCCTATCCGGTATTAGCTTCGGTTTCCCGAAGTTATCCCAGTCTTACAGGCAGGTTGCCCACGTGTTACTCACCCGTCCGCCGCTAACGTCATAGAAGCAAGCTTCTAATCAGTTCGCTCGACTTGCATGTATTAGGCACGCCGCCAGCGTTCATCCTGAGCCAGGATCAAACTCTCCGAAGAAATGTTTGACTTGCTCATTTTAAAAATAAAAATTAACGTTGACGTTTGTCGCTTTGTTCAGTTTTCAAAGTTCAACCGCCGCTCTTAAGCGACTTCATTATCTTATCAAGTTATCAGCGTAATGTCAACAACTTTTTAAAATTCTTTTTTCAGCTTCGTTGTTACGAGTATGTCTCAACGACGCTTTATAATAATATAACGCTTTGCATATAAAGTCAATATGTTTCAAGAAGAAAAATGATTTTTTTCTCTTATTTAACTTCTTCCCTTACTGAGAAGTAATTAAACATAAATAAACTAAATTTTCTAATTTTTTATCTATACTCTATATTAAAAAAGAAGCCCTTCACAAAAAGAGCTTCTTACTTATCTTACTGATTAAGGTAAATAACGACGTGCACCTGCATACTCTTCAATATATCCCTTCGTGTTTAAAGGAATAATCTCTACTGTCCGCTCGGAGTTCGGCGAATGAATCATCATGCCATCTCCCGCATACATTGCTACATGGTGGACGCTTCCTTTTCCTTGGTTATAGGCAAAGAACAATAAGTCTCCAGGTTGAAGGTTGTTCATATCTACTGGTTTCCCTGCTCGAGACTGTGGCCCTGAGTCACGTGGAATCGTAATACCATGGGATTGGTACATCGTAAACGTAAATCCAGAGCAGTCAAATCCAAAACCGCTCATGCCAGCCCATAAATATGGAAGATTTAAAAATGCCTTTCCACTTTCAACAAGCTCCGTGCCAGTTGGTACAGGAATATCTTTTTGAGACGCGTAGATTTTTCCTGCTTTTGTAGAAATCCATGCTGTCTTTCCATTTGGTTTTAATACTTTATATGCACTCTTTGATTTTGCCAAAAGAGGTAAGCGCGTATTATAGCTAACTTCAATACCTTTCTTTTTTAAAGAAGGCGAATGATATAAATAAGTAGTCGGAGCCGTCACCATTACAAAAGGCTTCTTTGCATACTGTTCGTACCTTTTGCTATAGGTTAATTGTTTGGTAGGCATCCATCCGGGATATCCTAATTCATTTCGAGAAGTAGGCTGTCCGTCTACAGCTACTTTGACCCAGTCTCCTTGTTCGTCTAAAACCGTTACTTTGTTTCCATATAACGCTTGTGTCTCAAGCATCCCATCGCTAGATAACTGCTGCTTCTGTTTCAAATTCATCGATGTGGTCCACTTTTTCATATCTACAGGATTAGTAGCTGACGGAGCGTCCACTTCACGCAAGATGTTTGGTGCTGTCCACAGAGTAGCTGCTGCGACATCTATATAAGCAGTTTCTTTTTCTTGAGAAGCATGAACAGCAGGAACTGCACTGACCCCAAATGTAGCTAAAATAACTGTTGTTGCCGTCAAAAGCCAACGTTTTATATTCATCGTCTCTCTCCTTCTACTATATTACTATCCTTTTATTTTGAGATAGGAACGGTGATTTCTCCTATTCCAGGAAGATCTGATAAGAAAACCTCTTGACCGCTGTACTTTAACACATCCAGTTCAGTTGAAAGCCAAAGAGGAGCATCTAAGTCAAAATACGTGATATTCGGATGAGCGGCTGCCAGATGAGCAGCTGCTCCCACGGAAAGTGAGGGTTCCATCATGCTTCCAATCATACATGCAACACCGTTCGCCTCAGCAATACTTGCGATTTTTCTTGCTTCATTAATTCCTCCGCACTTCATTAACTTAATATTCAAAAGATCCACGTACCGCCCGCTTACAAGCCTTAATGCATCTTTGGCAGAAAATAGACTCTCATCTGCCATAATGGGTACGTTTACTCGTTCAGTCACAAACTTTAACCCTTCCCAATCATGAGCAGGGACAGGTTGTTCTACCAATTCAATACCAAAGTTGAGAGTTTCCATTTCATTAATTAATTGCACTGCTTGTTTTGGAGTCCATCCTTGATTTGCATCCAAACGAAGTTTTACATGATCCGGAATGACAGATCGAATATGTTTAATACGTTCAAGGTCTAGCTCAGGAATTGAACCTACCTTTACTTTTAAAATGTCAAATCCGTCCGCTGCACTTTTTTGTGCGTCTTCAGCCATTTTCTCAGGTGTATCAACACTTATCGTCATACACGTAGAGATAGGCTGCTTATCGCCCAAGAAAGCATATAAAGGAATGTTGAGAAACTTTGTATAAGCATCATGCAAAGCGATATCAGCAGCCGCTTTAGCACTTGAATTGTGAATACAGCAGCTTTGAATTTTTTTTAAGAGTTTTTGAAACTGACGTATATCCTCCCCTATTAGCGCTAGTTTAATAGGTCCTTGAAGTGCAGCTTGAATGCCTTCTAAAGAATCGCCTGTAATAACATATGTTGGCGAAGCCGCTCCTTTTCCTTTTATTCCGTTTTCTAACTGAATCTCTACACTTATACTGTCTATCTCTGTTGCTGTTCGAAGCGCTGTTTTAAACGGAACGAGCAGTGGAACGGTTTGATGCTTTACAGTTATGTCTTTAATTATCATTTCAATCGCTTCCTTTCGATTCAGCACAAATATTCTTTCATACGTATTTTTGGTTTATTCTTAAATCGCCCCTAAAATTTTGGCGATCATCATACCAAAATAAGTACCTAAGAAGGAACCCATCAGAGCCATAATGACTCCTACCGGAATCAGTGCACGGTTATAAGCAGCTGCAAGCATTGGAGCAGACGCCATTCCACCAATATTAGCTAAACTTGCTACTCCGAGCGTAAATAAATCATATTTAAATAGTTTAGCTAGCAACAGCATGATCACTAAGTGCACGAACATAATGAGAAAACCAGATACTAAGTAAATAGGAGCCTGAGCTAAATTTGAAAAATCTGATTGAGAAGCAATTAACGCTACAACGATGTATAACATAACGTTTGATACATCGAGCGTACCTGGAATTTTTGCCGCTGGGGTTACAGCAAGCACTAGACCAACGACAGAAGCAATCATAATCGTCCAGCTCGTTGCATTAATAACCGCTCCCACTTCAGGCAAACGCCCTCCGATAAATGTAGAAAATGCCGAAACGAACAAACCTAGACCAAGTAAATAAAGAAGATGCTGAAACTGAGGGCCTTCTTTTTCGCTTTCAGAAGTTGCTGCGACTTCATCTATACTATTCTCAATAAAGCTGACGTCTGCTTTTGTCCATTTATTAAATTTAGATGCAAATGGTACAAGCCAAAACATAAACATAACCCATACGGCATAGTTAATCGTATCCATCATAAGAGCGTAGCCAAATATATTTTCTGGAACATCCAAAATCCCTTGGAGAGCAACCATGTTAGCTGATCCTCCGGTCCAACTTCCTGATAAAGCACCAAAAGCTTTCCACGTATCCTCTACATAGAAATTCTTAAAGATGGCATAGACGAGGATAAAACCTACCATTATGCTAAAAACCGCGACGATGAATCCTCCCAGCATTCTTGGACCAAGTTTAATTACACTTCGAACATCACACTTTAACAGCATAAGCATCAGCATGGCCGGAAGCAGTGCATTTTTAACACCCGTATACATGGCGACATTTGATTCGCTATCCCCAAATAACCCTGCCGTTTGCATAAGAGCAGCTCCTATATAAATAAGTACAATACCCGGGATAAATTTGAAAAATCGATTGGCTTTAAATCTTTTTTCAATCCCTACCATGAGCGCAGCAAAGGCAGTTAACACACTCACATACATAAATCCATCTTGAATCATTTATTCTTCCCCCTTCATCTCCGCGAAAATATTTTTATACAAAACAAAATCCAGCCCAACGTTTGAAAACGTCAGGCTGGATTTCGTCTAGGTCTATGTAGACAAAGCAGCTGTTATTTGCTGATATTTTTTCTGTGCATCATGAAACGCTACCACCAGCGCTTTTTGGGAAGACCCGAAGTAGCGGCTGTTAATTTCGTCTGTAAGGGTGGGATCACTTATGTGACGTCCAATAAAAATCGATTGAACAAATCGAACGGTCAACTCAATCGTCGCTGAGCATTCCACATCAACAATTTTCCCATTTGTTTTATCAACTACCAACCCTAAAAAATACTGATTGAACTTTTTAGTAATCGGATTGCTTTGAGGAGCTTTGGCATCTCCAATAATGTAGATAGTATCTTGATCATACATGAGTTTTTATTCCTCCTAAAAGAGATAACAGACGATGCTAGGGACCGGCAAATGAACGTTTGCGGAGCTACGCAACATGTATTCGCTTTCATAAGGAACATTATAATCTATTCTCAATATATCATCTATAAAACAATTTCACAATATAAATTTTATACTATTCAGAATAGAATAAAATTTTTTCAAAAAAAGATTAAGACATAACGAACTTAATCCAACCTAAAGACGAACAAATGGGATACATGAGCTGAACCGCTTGTTACACCGCAGTTGATTTCCATGCAAGACCTCGCTTTCCGCGGGCGGCCGCTGAGCCTCCTCGTCGCTTCCGCTCCTGCGGAGTCTCACCTGTTCCGCTTTTTCCGCAGGAATTTTCGTCTTGCCCTCCAATCAACTGCTAGAAGGAACAAAACAGATGAAACTTACGTTCACCACAACAAAAAACGAACCACTAATCAAACATGTTGATCAAGGGTTCGTTTTTCACTGTGGGTCAAGTACTTTTGTCCCGGCTTCTTTCTACGTCATCCTTTGAACATTGTAGAGGAAAAACGGTTAGGGTAATCTGTCATCACTACTTTTACTGAAGCCTGCTGGAGCTTCAAAAAGTCATTCATTTCATTAATTGTATATACCCGTAAGTCTAATCCCTCTTGCTTTGCTTTTTTCCCGTATGAAGAAAGAGCAAACGACATATCACAGTGTAGGTGCGCTCCTATCGATTTTGCTTTTCCAATAGCATCTTCGCTCACCCCTTCAAATAAAAAACCTGTTGGTATATATGAATGGAGAGATCTCACTTTAGCCAA
Source organism: Priestia sp. JNUCC 25 (assembly GCF_053667915.1). NCBI lineage: Bacteria > Bacillati > Bacillota > Bacilli > Caryophanales > Bacillaceae > Priestia > Priestia sp. JNUCC 25. The sequence goes on along the minus strand of NZ_CM132211.1, from coordinate 440,009 downwards.
GCTATCATAGTTAAAAGATGACAAAATAACTTGATCTTCTAAATTAAACTCATCAATTAGACGAAGAACCTTTTCTTCAAGTTTTGGATAGTAAATTTGGTCATTTTTTAATTCAATATTCAGGGTCAATTTTGCCTTTTTGTCCATCATCCACTCAAACACTTCTATTAAAGCAGGAATTGATTGGTTAGAAAAACGAGAATCATACCAGCTTCCAGCATCGAATAAACGAAGCTGTTTATATGAAAACTCTTGAACATACCCCATTCCGTTCGTTGTTCTATCAATTCGCTCATCGTGAATAACTACTATTTCCCCGTCTTTTGTTAATTGTACATCCAATTCAATACCTGCAACCCGCATTTTTCTAGCTTCTTCAAATGCAATCATTGTATTTTCAGGATACCGTCCACTAAAGCCGCGATGCGCATAAAGATTAATTGAAGTGTTCATTGTCTTCCATCTCCCCTAACTAGTTATTCACTAAATAAAAAGCTCGTCCTCAAAATAACTTGAAAGACGAGCTTCGTAATCATAGGTTATTTTTGATTCCCTACTTCTAATGCTCTATTTGTTTCTTTTGCAGCTTGATCAAGTGCTTCTTTCGGCTTTACTCCCTGGTACAGGCTTTCCATTCCTGTTACTACCTTTTGACGTGATTCCGGAAATACCGAAATTAAAGCGCCTTGTGTTGCGGGAGTTGATTTAGTTTTATGCAGCTGATCAACCGTCACTTTTAGTTGAGGATATTTTCTCCATTCTTTCTTTACAATTTCTTGATCATATGCTTTAGGATTAACCGCAAAATAGCCACTTTCCACGTGCCATTTTGCCTGAACTTCTGGTGTTGCTAAATATTTCATGAAGTCCCACGCCGCTTTGGATGTTTCATCACTAATTCCTTTAGACATCCATAAAGATGCTCCCCCGATAGCTACTCCTTGGCGATCCTCTTCCTTTGGCACAGGAAGATCTGATACGCCTACTTCAAATGGAGCATTGTCTACTAATGTTTTAATACCTGCTGATGAGTCCAGGAACATTGCAATTTTTTTAGATTGAAATGCTGCGCGCATATCATCCCAGTTTTGTCCTACATTGTAGAATGTACCTTCTTTATACATATCATTGATTAAATTAAATGCGTTTTGTCCTTCTTTTCCATTAAATACTGCCTTCTCAGCATCACCTTTACGGCCGTTTTCGTGATCTACATACAAGCCGCCTTGAGAAGCAACTAGCTCTTCAAAAAACCATCCGTAATTTAGAATTGAAAAACCGTATTGCGATGTTTTATTTCCTTGTTTTTCTGTTAACTTCTTTGCAGCTGCCTTTAATTCATCATACGTTTTTGGAGGATTTTCAGGATCTAACCCTGCTTTTTTAAAAGCATCTTTATTGTAAACAAGAACAGGTGTTGAAGAGTTAAATGGCATTGAATATTGCTTTCCATCTACTTGGTAATAGCTTGAAATGTTCTTCTCCCACTGTGAAGTATCATAGTGGTCTTGATCGATAAACTTTTGAACAGGCTGAATCTTACCGCTGTCTATCATGAATTTCGTTCCTACTTCGAACGTTTGCATAATAGCGGGTGCATCCTTTGTTCCTGCTACTGTATTAAATTTTGTTTGTGCTTCCTCATACGTTCCTTGGAAAACAGGTTTTACTTCGACTTTGTCCTGAGATTTATTGTACTCATCGACAATTTTATTGAGTGATTTTTCAAGGTCACCGCTCATAGCGTGCCAAAATACGACTTCTGTTTTACCTGATGCTGTTTTTTTTGTTTCTTGCGCTTCCGAAGAACCAGTTGAATTTGAGCAAGCACCTAGAATAACTAGCAAGCATGCCGTTACGATAGCCAATATCTTTTTCATCACATTCACTCTCCTATTTAATTGCACCTTGGGTTAATCCTTTTTGAAGACGTTTTTGACCTAGGAATAATAGTAATAATGTCGGTAAGATAACAACAACGACAGCGGCCATAACCACTCCCCAATCAGTTGAAATCTCTTGTGTTTGCATTTGTTTTAAACCAATCTGAACGGTACGAACATCCTCTGTATTTGTCACTAATAGTGGCCATAAATACATATTCCATGTTGTTAAAAAGCTATATACGCCAAGCGTAACTAAGCTTGTTTTAGACACAGGAAGCACCACGTTCCAAAAGAAACGGAAGCGACTGATCCCTGCGACTTGAGAAGCTTCATATAACTCATTCGGAATGGTTTTAAACTGTTGGCGCAATAAAAAGGTTCCAAATGCTAAGGCGAAAAAAGGAATTGTTAATCCTAAATAGTTATTAATCCACCCTAGCTTTTGCGCTGTTAAAAAGTTAGGAACCATCGTTGCTTCCCATGGAATCATCATCGTAGAAATAAAGAGAAAGAAAATAGCATCTCTTCCTTTAAATTTAATAAATACAAATGCAAAAGCTGCCAAACTTGAAACTAACAGCTGCCCAGCCATGACGAAGATAGATACAGCAAAACTGTTAATTAAATAATGAAGCAGCGGAACTTTTTCAAAAGCATCCCGATAATTTTCAAGTGAAAAAGATGACGGCCAAATCTTTCCTTCCAACACTTCCGCTCCACTCATAAAACTAATGGAAAAAGCGTATAGGATAGGAAACATCAATACTAAAGTAGCTGCAATGAGCAGCAAGTAAGTTGTCCATTTTCTCGTGATGCTCATTGATAATGTACCTTCCTTTCTCCAAGCTTAAATTGAAGAGCCGTAACCAGTAGAATACAGAAAAACAAGATTGCAGCTTGAGCGCTTGCAGAACCAACATTATAGTTCACAAATGCATCTTTGTAGATTGAATAAACAATGACATTCGTAGAATCTGTAGGTCCGCCTTTTGTTAAAATGTCAATTTGTCCAAACGTTTGAAACGCGTTAATAAAAGAAACGGTAATGATAAAAAACAGCGTTGGCGAAAGCATAGGAAGCGTAATTTTACGGAGCTGATACCAATAGCTAACTCCAGCAATACGCGCGTTTTCATACAGCTTTTCATCAATATTTTGCAAACCGCCAAGTAAGATTAAAAAAGTAAATCCAATGTTCATCCAAATCGTAGAGATAGACACAGCAATCAGCGCATACTTAGGATCTAATAACCACTGCACATCATGAATGCCTACAAGATTTAATACTTTATTGATAACACCGATTGTTGGGTTATACATAAACATCCAAATTACAGAAGAAGCCGCTACGCTCATTCCCATCGTAGATGAAAACATTGTTCTGAAAAAACCAATTCCTTTTAGCTTTTCATTTGCGATTAGCGCTAGGAATAAGGCAATAATTAAACCTATAGGCACCGTGTAGAGTACAAATAAAAAAGTGGCTTTCATACTTTGTAAAAAGTTTGGATCTGTAAATAGATATGAGAAATTTTGTAATCCTACAAATTTCAAGGGATTTCCCTGTGTGTCTGTAATAAAAAGACTTAAATATAAGGTCTTAATCATTGGGTAGAAAAGAAATACACCAAATAACAATAATGATGGCAGCAAGTAAGATAATCCTACCAATAGGTTAGGCATTGACTTCTTTTCTTTTGGATTTGATGAAACAGAAACAGGCGAGTTTGCTGTTTTGGTAACAGCACTCATACAAATGCCCCCTTTACAGTTAAATCTTCCGTTGATGGTTCATAGTGCAAGCATGAATCTGTATCGTTATCAAATAAAAACAGATGTTTTGGATCGATAAAAATAGGGACGCGCTCTCCCACTTTTATATTCCATTGACCGTTCCACTTAGCCATCCACTGCTTGTCTCCCATATGAAATGTAAGCAGTGTTTCCGTGCCTAGAATTTCTACATTATCTACTTCCACAATAAAACTCGTATTATCGTTTGTCGCAAGCTGTATATGCTCAGGTCTCACTCCAACCACAACTTCTTTTTTACCGTTAAGGTTACTGTGTGGTGTACTCATAGAAATAGCTCTTCTATCTTCAAAAACTAGTAAGTTATTTTCTATAGAAACGTTTGATAAATTCATAGGGGGAGAACCTATAAAAGATGCTACAAACGTGTTCTTTGGTGCATTGTAAATATCAAGCGGACGTCCAATTTGTTGAATATTTCCTCCATTTAAAATCATCATTCGATCTGCCATCGTCATCGCCTCTGTTTGATCGTGCGTGACATAAATCATCGTAATACCTAACTTACGCTGAATCTGGCGAATTTCTGACCTCATCTTCGCGCGCAGCTTCGCATCTAAGTTTGATAACGGCTCATCCATCAAGCAAATAGGCGAATGAGTAACAATAGCACGCGCAAGCGCTACACGCTGACGCTGTCCTCCCGAAAGCTGTCTAGGCTTTCTCTTTAGATATTCACTTAAACCAAGCATCTCTGCTGCTTCCCTGCAGCGCTTTTGCTGTTCTTGCTTTGAAATCTTCTTTGTATGCAGGCCAAAAAGAATATTTTGTTCTACTGTCAAATGCGGATATAAAGCATAGTTTTGAAACACCATGGACAGATCGCGCTGACTTGGAAGCAGTTTATTTGCTTTTACATCTCCAATTAGCAGTTCTCCCTGCGTGACTTCTTCTAATCCCGCAATCATTCGCAGCATTGTACTTTTTCCACATCCTGAAGGACCTACTAATACGAAGAATTCTCCAGGTTCAATTGTGACGTTAATATCTTGAATGACATTTGTTTTTTGATCGTATGACTTTCCAATGTTAACTAGCTCTACTTTTTTCATTAAAAACGCTCCTTTCTCTCTCATTCTTATTTTTTCCACAGCCATGATTTCCCTGTAGAAATTGCCGTAGCCCCAGCTTTTAAAGCAGCTTGGATATGGCTTTCATTTTGAATGAGTCCACCTGTAATAATAGGGATACTTGTTTTTTTAACGATTTTCTCTATCATCTCCGGAATTAATCCTGGCATTAGTTCTAATGCATCCGGTTTAATATCTTGAACGGTTTTTAACCCTTGTGCTACTGCGTCTGTATCCACTAAAAACAGCCGCTGAATAGCAACCAGACCTTCCTGCTTTGCGTAATTAATGAGTGAACTTTTAGTGGTTACGATACCTGTAGGCTTTACAAACTTAGCAAGAAATTTAAGCCCTTCCCGGTCATAGCTAATTCCCGGAATTTTTTCAATGTGTAAGAAAACCATTCGATTATGCTGTTTGAGTAAATCTACGTAGCGTTTAATTACACTAATGTTGCCCGTTAATAAAAAAGCGGCCTGAATCTCTGTTTCTAAAAATTGCTCTAAATTTTTCGGACTTTTAATGGATGCAATTAAACGGTCTTGCCCAAGCTGTTGTAAGAAATCGGCTTCCTTATTCAAAACGATGCATTCCTTTCATTTATAAAAAAACCACAAAAAACACATAGGATGTTGATATAGACCTATTGTTTTTTGTGGTTTCTCAATTTCATAACCTTAGTCACTATTCACTTATCGTTCACATGTTTTATAATAATGGTTATTTATGAAGGAAATATAAAGAAGCTGTTGAGTTTTGTAAAAAAACCGTTTAGTTCCTGTAAATTGCCTAAAAATCAAAAAACCGTTGATTTCTCAACGGCTTTACAGTGCACATTCTTCAATTTCAAATCCTAAATCTTCAATTAAACCCCAGTCAGCTGTAGGTTCTTGACCTTGAGTCGTTAAATAATCACCTACAAAAATTGAGTTTGCAGCAAACAAACCAAGCGGCTGAAGTGATCTGAGGTTGACTTCTCTGCCTCCTGAAATTCGAATTTCTTTGGTTGGATTTACAAAACGCATCATCGCTAACAGCTTTAAGCATTGCATTGGCTTTAACGCCTTTTTGTCTTCTAGAGGCGTTCCTGGAACGGCAACAAGAAAGTTGCATGGAATAGAATCTGCATCTAACTTTTTAATTTGAAAAGCTAATTCAACGGCTTGTTCATTTGTCTCGCCCATTCCAAAAATCGCACCGGAACAAGGTGACAAACCTGCTTTTTTAGATGTAGTAACCGTATCAACTCGATCTTCATAGCCATGCGTAGAACAAATATTGTCATAGTTATCAGCGTGAGTATTTAAATTATGATTATAGCGATGAACACCCGCCTCGACTAGTTCGTGTGCTTGATTATCTGTTAAAAACCCTAGACAGGCACAGATTTTCAAGTCTGTCTTTTGACGGATTTCTTTTACCGCTCCCACTACGTGCGCTACTTCTTTATCAGTAGGCCGGCGGCCTGACGCCACGATACAATATGTACCTGCTTTTCTTTTTTGAGCTTCAAAAGCACCTTCTACAATTTTCTCTTTTGTTAACCACGCATACTTATCAATCGGCGCTTCTGATACAATCGACTGCGAACAATATCCACAGTCTTCTGGACATAAACCTGATTTAGTATTAATAATCATATTAAGCTTTACTTTTTTTCCATAATGATGATGACGAATTAAGTACGCGGCATTCATGACCTCTAACACTTCTTCATCCGGTACATGAAGAAGTTGAAGCGCTTCGTTATATGTAATTTCTTTCCCTTTAATAATAGACTGAGCAAGTGCTTTCCAATCTCTTAAACTTGTGGTTTCCATCGATTCCCCTCCACTTTAGTAAACTAAAAAAATATAAAGTTAACAATTATAACTAAAAGTTACCATTACTTCTCCTTTTATGTCAACACTGTATAAATAATAGTTAACTCAAAAAGCCACTTCTATGATATAGAAGTGGCTTTTTGCTTATTGCGCTTGCAGTGTGTAAATAACCGATACAAAGTCTCCAGATTTTTCATCGTATGCTTCAACACCCGAATACTCATGAGTTAGAGCAATACCTGCGTACATGAGCTCATCTCCATAAGCTGTTTGATCTGTTTCCATCACTGTATATTCATAATCAGGTTGAAGCCCTTTTAGCTCAATGCGTTCGTAAGAAGGATTTGGTCTAGCTAATACTTGATAATAACCGATGATTGCCTGTTTTTGATCGGATGAAACAACCATCCAGCTCGTCACATTTCCATCTTGTTCAAACGGACTTTTTAAACGATAGAATATGCCATTTTGAATAAGAGATCGGTGTTTTTTATAATACTGAATTTGTTGTTTTACGGTTTCTTTTTCATCTTCTGTCATCAGCGTAACATCTAACTCATAACCAAATGCGCCAAAATACGCAACGTCTCCTCTTGTTTCTAGACTTGTTACTCTGCGTACTTGATGATTTGGTACGGCTGATACGTGTGCCCCCATTGAACTGATTGGATAGGCAAAAGACGTGCCGTACTGAATTTTTAGACGTTCAATCGCGTCCGTGTTATCGCTCGTCCAAGCTTGAGGAGCATAATAAAGCATTCCCGGATCAAATCTAGCGCCCCCGCTTGCACATGATTCAAATAAAATATCCGGAAACTTCCTTGTTAGTCGCTCATACAAATCATACACACCTAAAATATAGCGATGTACTACTTCAAACTGACGGTTCGCGGGCAGCCCAACAGATCCAACCTCCGTTATATTTCGATTCATATCCCATTTTATATAAGAGATAGGCGCTTCACTTAAAATAGCTTCCATTCGTTCATAGATATAATTCACTACTTCTTCTCGTGAAAAATCAAGTACATATTGATTTCGTCCATGAGACTGATGACGATTTGGCACATGAATCAACCAATCTGGATGCTTTTCATACAAGTTGCTTTGCTTTGAAATCATTTCAGGTTCAAACCATAACCCAAAGTCCATACCTAAATCCGTTACTTTTTGAGCCAATGACTTCATACCGCCCGGAAGCTTATTTTCATCTACAAACCAATCTCCAAGAGAAGTTGTATCATCGTTACGTTTACCGAACCAGCCGTCATCCAATACAAAAAGTTCAACGCCTAGCTTTTGCGCTTCTTTGGCAATATGTACAATTTTCTCTTCGTTAAAATCAAAATACGTCGCTTCCCAGTTATTAATTAAAACTGGCCGCTCCAAATCCCGCCATTTTCCTCTAGCAAGACGCTTGCGATAAAGCTCGTGATACTCTTGGCTAAGGCCGTTTAGCCCGCTATTTGAATAAGCCAGTACTAGTTCTGGTGATTGAAAAGTTTGTCCACTTTCTAGTCGCCACTGAAAATCAAAAGGATGAATGCCCATCGTTATTCTTGATACATTGTAATGATCTACTTCCACTTGTCCAAGAAAGTTTCCGCTGTATACAAGACTAAAACCATACGCTTCTCCACTGTGTTCAGTTGCATCTGGGTTCTTTAAAATCAAAAATGGGTTTTGCTGACTGCTGCTTGTACCTCTCACACTAGAAATACTTTGAATACCAGGCTGAAGCATTCGTGTTTTCACGTGTCTTTCTCGAATCCACGCACCGGAAAGCTGAACCATCTCATAATTTGATGTAGGCAAATCAATGCTGCCGCTCATGATACGCAAAATATCGACTGCTTCTTCCCCTCTATGCTCAAATCGTGCGTGACGCGTAATAATATTTCGGTCTTCGTAAACGGTATACGTTAAAATAAGTGATGCATTGAGCAATTTATCAATCAGTTCAACTTCTACACTTGTGGCTTCACTCTCTTCTTCTACATATGTAGCAGGTAAGCCGTTTAATGGCTTCTTGCCTTTGTAAATTTTATGGTTATCGTATTCAAAATTTGTGATTCGGCTTCCGTTTTGCTGAAGAAGTTGATAGGCTGGCTCTCTGAAGTCTGTTGTTCCATAAGAAGGATACTCTTGTTTGATTGTTTCAAGAGAAAATGCTAGTTCTCCTTCATATACCGAAGCGCTAGCTCCTCTTGTTTCTACACGTAAAAAATGCTGAAAAGATGAACGGTGCTTAAGCTTTTTTCCATAGTACAAGTGACCGAGCTGCCCGTTTCTCAACACTGAAAAGATATAACTTACATCGCGTCCCTGCAGGTGAAATTCCTTTGTACGTTCATTAAATAAGATTCCCACTTTATCTCTCTCCTTACCATCGAATATCTAACGAGACATTTCCTTTTTCATCTATTGCCGTTGCATGCTCAAAAGCAGATGCTAGATTAATCTCTTTTCTCTCATACCATTTCGCTAAATCTTTGAATAACTCTTCTGTTTCAACCATTCTTGTGTCTACTCGCAGTTCAGTTTCATAGCTATGAAGAGACCAAGTGCTTTCACTAAATAAAGTCATTTCTACATCTAGACACATTTCTTTCCAATTGGGGGCACACAGAATAGGATGACGTATGTCTGAACATGCAATGGTGTAGCGGTTAGAACCATTCTTATTCATAAAACAATGAACAAAAGAGGCACTCACATCACCCTTACTAGTTTGTAAAGATTTATATAGTTGGATATCTAACAACGGAACGCTCCATTTTAATTTCATTTTTGGAAGAATTCTTTTTTTAACCGACTTGACCGTTAATTTAATAAAATAAACACCATCTTTTTTTGTTTCATCCAATACGACATGCACACCTGGTTCCTTGTTTATCTCCAAGTTTATATAGGGTGTAGCAATCACTTCCTTCATCTCCTTTACCATCATTCTTAACTTTGTATACCGACAAAGATGTAACCGCATTCAAAAATTTGTTTTTGTATTTATTACAAGTAGATCACCCTAAACGAAGCTTTTTTACTTTCTTTCATTTTATGTAAAATACTTTCTAGACTCAATGGTAAAAATCAAAGTGAAAAAAAGCATTTTTTTGCTTTATCTAGCAATCAATTAAACGCTCTTTATCTCTTAGCGCGCAATTTTCTCTTCTTTTTTAAAAAAAGATGACAAACCTAATAATATAGTATAATAATAAATAATGCAGAATGATTATACATAGAAAGGATGACAAATATGAATCATGAACCTTCTCTTCTTAAACAACTAAAATTATGGCATATCGTCGTGATAGGCTTAAGCTACATGGCACCTATGGCCGTTTTTGATACATTTGGCATTGTAACTGAATCAACAGGTGGACATGTTTCAGGCGCTTATGCATTCACGTTGATTGCTATTTTATTTACAGCCATTAGTTACGGAAAAATGGTAAAAGCTTTTCCGGGAGCTGGTTCCTCTTATACATATGCACAGCAAGTACTGAATCCAAGCATTGGTTTTTTGGTAGGATGGACGGCTCTTCTTGATTATCTATTTCTGCCAATGATCAATGCACTTTTGACAAATATTTACCTAAGCTCTCTGTTTCCAGGTGTTCCAAAGGCCGTATGGATTATCAGCTTTGTTGTCATCATGACCATAATGAATATTTTTAGCGTTCATTTAACCGTTTCTTTTGGTACGCTATTAGTTGCTTTTCAAATTTTAGTCGCTATTATCTTTATTATTTTAAGTGCTACAACTCAAGGCCAAGAGCTATCATTTAAACCGTTTATAAGTGAATCGGCCTCTATATCTCTGTTATTAAACGGAGCAGCTATTTTATGCTTTTCTTTTTTAGGATTTGATGCTGTAACTACCATGGCCGAAGAAACACTTAAGCCTGAGAAAACCATTCCTAAAGGTATTCTCATTATTGCATGTACGGGAGGCGCCTTATTTATCACAGTTTCTTACTTTGCTCAGCTTCTTTTCCCTTCAGCCTCTTTGTTTCATGATTTAGAAGGTGCATCAGCGGAAATTGCTTATAAAATTGGCGGTCAGCTTTTTCAATCTATTTTTGTAGCAGCGGCCTTGACTTCAACTATTGCTTCTGGACTTGTCTCGCATATGAGTGCATCAAGACTTCTCTATGCAATTGGGAAAGATGGTTATCTGCCTCGGAGAATTTTTGGCTATATTCACCCTAAAACAAAGACACCTGTTTGGAACGTGGTGATTATTGGTGGCCTCTCCTTAATTTCACTAGGTCTGTCTCTTGAAAAAGCTACCTCTTTAATTAATTTTGGTGCTTTAATTGCGTTCAGTTCAGTGAACATAGCGGTTTTTATCCATTATTTTATTCATCAAAACAAACGATCTCTCAGTGGATATATTTCATATGTACTTATGCCTTTACTCGGCAGTTTATTTTTATTTTTTATGTGGCTTAACTTAGAAAAAACATCCTTATTTATCGGTATTGTATGGAGTGTAATCGGAATTATTTATTTACTGATTGCCAGACGAAAAAATACTATTACCATTCCTACTTTTCATTTTGATTAAGGAACTAGACTTAACACACCTCGACATATTTCCCCAGAAATAATGTCGAAAAAAAGTAATTCAGATATAAGCAAATCAATCCCATCTAAACACGAACAAAAAGGTAAACGATCTAGTATGAATCACTCGTTACACCACTGTTGATTTCCGTGCAAGGCTTCGCTTTCCGCGGGCGGCCGTTGAGCCTCCTCGTCGCTTGCGCTCCTGCGGGGTCTCATCTGTTCCGCTTTTTCCGCAGGAGCCTTCGCCTTGCCCTCCAATCAACAGCTAGAAGCAACTAAACATATGAAAGCTACATTTACTATACCAATGAAAAAATCCGAACGTATTTGATTCTCAACCAAGAATCAAACTCGTTCGGATCTTTCTTCAACTAAAATACTTTCGTACCAGTCTCTTTTTATTTTTAAGATTGTGAGACCTTTTCCAAAATGCGTCTTTTACGGTAAAGCATCATCCCAACTTCCCCTATATCGCTAATCGCTTGTTTGTTAATATACGCTCCAAATACCATTCCTGCTATAGGAATCATTTGAAACAGCTTTTTCCATCCCAAGTTGTCCCTGTAGGTTAGAAACACTTCTCTCCACCCTTGCAGCTGCTGCAAGCTCTGCGTTCGATTGCCGCTTGCTAATTCTTCTAAAATCGCACGCTTTCCTACAATATCAGAGGATGAAAACTGCATGCATTTGACCATGAAAATGCGTTCCTCTTGCTCAGTGGGATCGTAACCATAAGAAACAGCCACTTCTTGCAGTGTCTTAAGTGTAAGTCCCAATACAAAAGGAATATCAATCGCCAGTGTAAAAATCCCCCCTACCCCGGTTGTAGCTCCTTGCAGCTGTGCATTCTTTTTTCGGACTTCAATAAAATACTCCGCCAATCCATCCATTTCTTGCAGAGATAAATGCTGAATATCCTCTATTGAAAGCTGCTTCTTTTCTTGTAATTGAGCTGATGCTTTCTCTAGCGTGGCAGACGTATTAGCTAAATACTGGCCTCCATTATCAACATACTTAGCAATTTCATCTAATAATTTTTCTATTTTTTGATGAATGAACTTTGGCGTTACTTTATCTAAAGCTGAAAAAGGCAAGCGAGCCAGCCGCTCCCAGAAAAAAAGTCCTTTTTGGTCTTTCTCCCACTTTTCAATTTTTCGTAACTCTACTCTTAACTGCTCATGCTCTGACATATCCTCACTCTTTTCCTCGATTTATCAGCTCTGCCCTACTTGTTTATTCCGCACATATTTAATGATAAAAAACAATCCAATTAAAACAACAATTCCGATTCCAATAGGCTGCATATATTGAGACACAATCGGCCCCACCTCTTTCCACTTAGGTCCTAACTTATATCCTAAATATACGTAAATAGCCGTTACTGGAAGCATCGCAACAAATGTGTAAATAGAAAACAGCCATACATTCATTTTTGCCATCCCGCACGGAAAAGAGATAGCCGTGCGCACTCCTGGAATAAAGCGTCCAAAAAAAGCAACCCCGCTGCCATACTTATTAAAAAAGCGATCAGCGGCGTCAATTTCTTTTTCTTTCACCAAAAAGTATTTTCCATATTTTAAAACCAGCGGTCGTCCACCGTAACGTCCCAGTGCATAAAGAGTCAACGGTCCACAAACACCGCCTACTGTACCTGCAAGGATAGCCAGATACAAGTTCATATCACCTTGATACACCCAATACCCTACTAAAGGTAAAACAAGCTCTGCCGGGACAAATTCAAACGTTAATGCTAAAATTACGCCAAAATAAGAGAGCTGTTTTAGCGCTTCAATTAAAGAAAGTAAAACCGACTCTAACAAAAATTCTCCTCCTCATGTCATTAAATCTAAGACTGCAAAACTATAATTTAGCCGATTGATAGATAAAAACCAACGCGGCATAGTTTTTTCCTTTCCCTCTTTACGTATTACGTACTACAAAAGTTTCAATAAAAAAAAGCGCTAATTTTATCCAGCGCTTTTATAGTTTAAAGTTAATTTGAATAATACCTACTTTACGAAGAGCATCGTATAAAATAACTAAAGCCGGTCCTAAAAATAATCCGACAAAGCCTAAAAGTTTAAATCCAATGTACAAACTAACTAGTGCAGCCAAAGGCGAAATACCCATATTTGTAGAAAATACTTTCGGTTCTACTACACGTCTTACTACCGTAATGACTCCAAATAGAATAAATAAGCCGATTGCTAATGAGTCATGCCCTTGCGTAAGAGCAAAAATTCCCCATGGAACGAGCACCGATCCTGTCCCAAGGATTGGTAAGATATCGACAATTACAATTAATAAACTAAGCAGCGCGGTATACGGAACATCTAATAGCCAAAGCCCTACATAAGCCATTACAAACGTCATGACACTTAAGATAATTTGTGCCTTAATAAAACCAACCCCCGCTTGGATAAGCTGAGTGATGACAACTTGTAGCTTATATTTCGTTTCTTCTGTTAAAAATGACTTAATTTTATTTTTAATAGCAGGCAGCTCAAGGCTGATAAATACAAGCGCTACTAAATAAATAAGAAACTCTAATAGAAACCCAGGAACAGTAGCGGCAAAGCTAATGATGATTTCTACGGTACTCTTTAATAGAGAATCTAATGAATTTACGGTCTTTTCAAGCGTGCGCTCGATAGAAGAAATCACTTCTGTAGGAAGAGCGTTTGAATAGTATTTCCACTTAATAATAGTTGGATAAATCGCGGTTTCATAGATTTCTTTTACAAAGGAAGGCGCTATTTTTGAAAGAGCAACCACTTGCGTAACGATTGTCCGAACAATAAAAAATCCAATAAGTATGAGCGAAACAACATATAAAATGAAGGTCATAAGCACTGCATAGACTCTCTTCATTTTAAAAGATTGATGCAATTTCTGAACAATACCCTCAAGTGCTAATGCTGTTAATAAAGCAAACACAATCGGTAAACTGTAAGGGATTAACAAACATACGATTACTATCGAGGCGATGACCCATATTCGCTTTTTCCACATACTCTACTATCCCCCTACTAGCTAAGCTATCTCTATATTTACTGATAAAGAAAGGAACCAGTGACTGCTTTATATAAGAATAAAATTTGGATATTTTTATACCTGATGTTACATATTATAGGGTCAATTCCCATAATAATAAAGGAATTATTATGAAAAAAGCTACTTATTCTAATTTTTTGAATAGAATAAGTAGCTTTTTAATTTATAAATTAGCCGGCTTTCATGACCTCTGTACCTTTTTTAGGGTCAAATTTGCCTTCTGATTTAGACATTACAATTGCGGCTAGTGTGTTTCCTACTAAGTTAACAACCGTACGTGCCATATCCATGATTCTGTCTACTCCAGCAATGAAGGCTAATCCTTCTGCGGGAACACCGATTGTTCCAAGAGTAGCTAGTAATACAACAAATGATGTTCCTGGCACTGCAGCCATTCCTTTAGATGTAACCATCAATACAAGAATGAGCGTCAGCTGTTGAACGATCGTTAAATCAATACCATACACCTGCGCTAAGAATAACGCTGCAATCGCTTGATAAAGAACGGAACCATCTAGGTTAAATGTATAACCAATTGGTACAACGAACGATACGATAGCTTTTGGACAGCCCATCTTTTCAAGTTTTTCCATGATACGCGGAAGAACTGTCTCAGAACTAGATGTACTGTATGCTAACAACAGTTCATCTTTCATATAGCGGAATAAGTGGAAGATGTTAATTCCTGCCCATTTCGCAATTCCTCCCAATACAACAAGTAGGAAGAAAATTAACGCTAAGTAAACTAAGATAACAAGCTTTCCTAATGAAAGGAGTGAATCTAAGCCGAATTTTGAAACTGTTACACCAATTAAAGCAAATACACCAATTGGAGCCACTTTCATTACAAGGTTTACCACGTGAAACATTGCGTGAGAAACGCCGTCGAAGAATTGTACAACTGGCTTTCCTCTTTCCCCAATTGCCGCTACTCCAAGTGCAAATAACACTGTAAAGAAGATAATTGCTAGCATGTCTCCTTCAACAATTGACTGGAAAAAGTTTGTTGGAACAATGTGTAAGAAAGTTTCAGCCACTGACTTTCCTTCTTGCTGTTCGGATGTTTCAACGTATTGTGAAATATCACTCTTCTGTGCTGAATGAATGTCTACACCTTGCCCAGGATGAAAAATATTAGCAACCAATACACCGATTACAATTGCAAAAGTCGTAATAATTTCAAAATAGAGAATGGTTTTAACGCCGAGCTTTCCGACCTGTTTACCGCTCCCCGCTCCTGCAACTCCAACGACTAAGCTTGAGATAACAATTGGAATAACAATCATCTTAATTAATCTTAAAAATAGGTCTCCTAGCGGCTGTAGGTATGTTACTACACGCGGATCGTTAAACCAAATTACCCCTACAAGAACACCAAGGATTAAACCGGTAAAAATCTGCGTAGCCAAACCAAAACGAATTTTTTTCATAGATGTACCTCCCCAAAGATGTATGACATTTGTATATACTTTTCTGAAAAAACAAAAAAAGACTATTCTTAAGAAAGAACAGCCTTTTACTTACGCTATTTTGGGCTCTTTCTCTCAATAAAGCAAACGGGGTTAACTGTCGGATTCGGAATTGAGAGTTTCCTACCTTTTGTAAGGATTCACCCCAAGGCAGCTTTACTGCCGATAATGATTCCCCCGCTCTATACGATTAAGCTTATTATTCAGTTTTTATAAAATTAAAACGATCTATACGTTGTCATACGTTTTTTACAGTCAATAAAACTAAACAGAAGTCTTACTTTTACTTAACTTTATACTGCACAAATATTAATTTACTATTTTTCGACACGTTTTGTCAATACCCATGTTTGTAAAACGCTTTCAAAAGGCGATAATATATATTTATGCAAAAAAGCTATTGCAACATTGCAATAGCTTTTTCTTGCTCTTTGAGTCTCTATTAGAAGTTTAAGGGACTAAAGAACACGCGTGTTTATTTTATAAAAATACAAAATATAGAATAGCCGCTAAAACAATTCGATATAGTGCAAATGGTACTAATTTGATACGATTAATTAATTTCAGGAAAAAGCGAATAGATACCAGCGCAAAAATAAAGGCGCTGATAAAACCAGCAATAAAAAACGGTAGTGCATCTGATGTGAAATACTGCCAGTTTTTAACCAATGAAAGTCCACTTGCTCCTGCCATGATTGGCACTGCCATAATAAATGTAAAATCTGCGGCTGCCTTATGGCTCATTCCAAGAAGAACCCCTCCTGAAATCGTTGAGCCTGAACGAGAAAAACCTGGCCAAAGAGCAATACATTGAAACAGTCCTATACCCAGTGCTTGTCCATAAGACATTTGGTCCACCGTCTCTACACGCGGACGTTTAGGTCCAAACAAATCTGCTAGAATCATTAATACAGCTCCGACCACTAAGCCAATTAGCACCGTATTTAAAGAAAACAAATGTTCATCAATGTAATCATCAAACAAAAGTCCTAACACTCCTGCGGGTAACAGACCAACAATTACCTGCATTAAATTCAAGCGATTTGTCGGTCCAATTGGAGCAGCTGGTTTTTTTCCTAATCCTAATAAATTAATAAAACGATCTTTAAAAATAACAACTACTGCTAAGATCGACCCTAGCTGAATAACAATTTTAAATGTATTAGCTACTGGAGATGAAAATAATTCTTTTGAATTTAACCACAGGTCATCCACAATAATCATATGCCCAGTTGACGAAACAGGAGCAAACTCTGTTAAACCTTCTACAATCCCTAAAATGATTGCTACAATAATTTCCCACATAAAGCTATGTACCTTGCCTTTCTTTCAAATTAATAAGCTTATCGCTTCGTTTTACATGCTCAACTATTTTCCTATTTTGACACTTGCTTTTTTATCATAATTGTTAAAACTATGAAATACAATGTGTATTTGCAAAAAGATAAGAATCTTTAATAATTTGTAATAAAAACCTTACATGCTATAACCAAAAAACACGATATCAGCTTTTATTTTTTTTAGAAATTAGTCACTATGTTCGGTATAAATTCCGGGCCCTTAGCTAAAAATGAATCATCTAGACTATTTTTCTTTAGTGTGAAAATATGACTAAATCATTATGTTTTTTCCATCTCCTTTACTGTTATCTATCATTTTAATCAACTAGTGCTTGCTTATACGACATATCCCCTAAGTAATTTGAAACTTTTTTCTCTCTTTTCTCGTATATAGTAGTATCTTTTTTAGGAGGCTTTTTACTATGAATGGAAATGTACGTACAATGAAATGGGTCACTGCTGGGTATGAAGCCTTGCTGGGAATTCCTTTAATTGGCGCGGGGATTGTTATGGGCTTTAGTTATACTCCTCTTTTTATTGGATTTATTCTTCATGCTATCACGCTCATTTTAGCTAATAGACGAGGTTTATCTGCTTATGGAAACATACTAGGGATTGTTACCTCACTGGTTGCTTGGATTCCATTTTTAGGGTTTATCATGCATATTATTACAGCTATTGTGATTGCAATCGATGCTGCTAGACAACGTTAATTGTCTAGCTTTTTTTATTTAAGGGTTGATTTTTTACCGAATGATGGTAAACTTAAGCCGTAAATTGAATAATTTGAATGTTATTTCTACTAGGGGTGTCTGATAGCTCAGACTGAGAGAAGAGTGCAATAAAACTCTTTAACCCTTTGAACCTGATTTGGGTTATACCAGCGGAGGGAAGTAGTCTTGAAAAGAATAGTATATGTTTATTCTTTTTTCGCCTATTCCATCGGGTTCTGTCTATCACAGAACCCGATTTTTTTATGGTTCGGTATAGCTACACTTTATGCGAAACCGGAGGAATATGTAATGTCAAAACAAAATGTATCAGTTTCTATGAAAAAGCCTTTTCCAAACAGTCACAAAGTATATGTCCAAGGATCCAGAGAAGACCTTAAAGTGCCTATGCGTGAAATTCATCAGTCTCCTACTACAGGATCTTTTGGTGAAGAAGAAAATAGTCCCGTACGTGTATACGACACGAGCGGTGTTTATACAGATCCCTGTTATGAAATTAATTTACAAAAAGGATTACCGGCTCTGCGCGAAAAGTGGATTGCAGAACGAAATGATGTAGAAACATATCAAGGCCGTACGGTTCAGCCACAGGATAACGGGTATTATGATGGTGATCCAAGAGATCAGTACGAGCGCTTTATCACTAATCGTTTACCGTTGCGCGCGAAAAAAAATCAAAATGTAACGCAAATGCACTATGCGAAAAAAGGAATCATCACACCCGAAATGGAATTTATCGCTATTCGTGAACAGATGGATCCTGAAGTCGTGCGTGAAGAAGTAGCAAGAGGGCGTGCCATTATCCCTAATAATATCAATCACCCTGAGAGCGAACCGATGATTATCGGCCGCAAATTCCACGTGAAAATCAATGCTAATATCGGAAATTCAGCTATTCGTTCAGCTATTGAAGATGAAGTAGAAAAAATGACATGGGCAACGCGTTGGGGAGCCGATACGATTATGGATTTATCAACAGGAAAGGATATCCACACAACGCGCGAATGGATTATCCGCAACTCGCCTGTTCCTGTAGGGACCGTTCCTATTTACCAAGCGCTTGAAAAAGTAAAAGGCGTAGCAGAAGATCTAACGTGGGAAGCATATCGCGATACATTAATTGAACAAGCAGAACAAGGTGTTGATTACTTTACTATTCACGCAGGTGTTCTTTTACGCTATATTCCTCTGACAGCCAAACGTACGACAGGTATTGTTTCACGCGGAGGATCCATCTTGGCGCAGTGGTGTTTAGCTCATCATGAAGAGAACTTTTTATATATTCGCTTTGAAGAAATCTGTGAAATCTGTAAAGCATACGATATTTCTATTTCGCTTGGCGATGGGCTACGTCCTGGTTCCATTGCAGATGCTAATGATGAGGCACAGTTCGGTGAATTAGAAACGCTTGGTGAATTAACTAAAATTGCTTGGAAACACGATGTTCAAGTTATGATTGAAGGCCCTGGACATGTTCCTATGCACCTCATCAAAGAAAACGTAGATAAACAAATGGAAATATGCCAGGAAGCTCCCTTCTATACTCTTGGACCGCTTACAACCGACATCGCTCCAGGCTATGACCATATTACATCAGGTATTGGGGCTGCAATGATTGGCTGGTTTGGGACAGCTATGCTTTGCTACGTAACGCCAAAAGAACATTTAGGACTTCCGAATAAAGAAGACGTTCGAGAAGGCGTTATCACCTATAAAATTGCTGCGCATGCCGCTGACCTAGCAAAAGGCCATCCAGGAGCACAAAAACGCGATAACGCGCTGTCTAAAGCAAGATTTGAGTTTAGATGGAATGATCAATTTAACCTGTCACTAGATCCAGAGCGCGCAAAAGAATATCACGATGAAACACTTCCCGCTGAAGGTGCTAAAACAGCCCATTTCTGTTCAATGTGTGGACCTAAATTCTGTTCGATGCGTATTTCTCAAGATATTCGTAACATGGCTCAAGAAAATGAAAAAGATGTACACGAAGTAAGAAAAGAAGGAATGAAAGAAAAAGCTAAAGAGTTTGTTAACAGTGGTTCAAATATCTATCAATAATGAAGTAGAACAGCTTAAAGAACAAATTAAGCAGCTTGAAAGAAAGTTATTATTTGTTCAGCAAAATTGTCAGCACATTATCGTTGAATCCTCACATTCTTCCGTAAGACGCTGCATTAAGTGTTTCTATCAACAACAAGCAGAGGCTGAGCCAAAAGTATTTTAGTTGAAGAAAAATCCGAACGAGTTGAATTCTTGATTAAGAATCCAGCTCGCTCGGATTTTTTCATTGGTAAGGTGAACGTAGATTTCATGCATGTAGTTATTTCTAGCGGTTGATTGGAAGGCAAGGCGAAGACTCCTGAGGGAAAAGCAGAATAAGTGAGACCTCGCAGGAGCGTAAGCGACGAGGAGACTCACCGCCCGCGGAAAGCGAAGTCTTGTACGGAAATCAACCGCGATGTAACAAGCTATCCATACTAGCTCCTTAATCCCATTTGTTCGTCTTTAGATTGGATTAATTTCGTTACGTCTCTCAATTTCATCTTTTTTTGAAACGTGCTTTCAGCATGTTCTTAATCCAATATAGTATTTTAATAATAACCCAGCCTATAAATGTACCTAACGTATTCAAAAAGATATCATCAATATCAAATACTCGTTCCGTTAGCTTGTACTGTAAAATTTCAATCAGAAAACTGATTAAGAAACCTGTCGTAAACACTTGAATAAAACCGTCAAACCACTTCATAAACAAAGGGATAAACATTCCAAGCGGCGCAAACATCACGATATTCCCCAGTATATTTGTCAGAGTGAGCATTATATTCCCGCTGTCCCACATCAGACGGATCGTGCTAAATAAATCCAAGTTCATTGCTTTTCCGTAAACATGTTCGTTTTCCCGTATGAGAGTAGCATAAATGACCACTGCCGTATACGCAATAAATAGAATGAACATGACTTTTTTAACGATTGACCTGATGCTTACATTCACTTCAACATCACCTTCTTTGACTCCCAAAACCATTTATTATTATCTATATGTACCCGTCTACTGCTTTCATTCGTAGTGAATTCATTTACATGCTTTTTTATCCTATCACATCAATAAATAAATACAATTCCCTTTATACAATTTTATTAAACTTGATTCTTTATAAATAAAAATCCTCATCATTTTATTCTACTCATTTCATTAATTTCTACATCTATAAATAATAAGAAGCAGCGAGATAACACTTCGCTGCTTCTTATTTAATCTGGATAATAAGGATTCAAATGGATTAATACTTCCTGAATATTATCATGCTTTTTCATAAGTGTTGCTTTGATTTCTCGTCCCAGATCATGACCTTCCTTAATTGTTTTAAAGTGATCAATCGAAATACGTATATCAACTAATATGTAATGGCCATGCTCTCTTGCTCGAACTCGATCAATCCGCTTCACATCTTCAAATTCATAAATGCTTTCTTCAAGTTCTTTCAGTAGCTCTTCGTCAATATTGCCTTCCATTAAGATTTGAAAAGACTCTCCCATCATTTGTCTGGCAATGTTAAAAATTAAATAAGCAACAAAGATACTTGCTATTTTATCTCCGTATAACAGCAGTTGAACGTCCATTTTATCACCAATAATCGATAATAAAACACCAATTGCCGCTGCGATAGAAGCAACAATATCTGCTTTATGATCAAATGCAATTGCCTCAATTGCCTTACTGTGGTGCTGCTTCGCTACGTTCAAAGAATAACGGTACAACAATACCTTTGCTATGTATGAAATAACAGCAATCCACATGGCTAAAATATTTGGAGATTCAACCGGATGGAATAAACCAACGACTCCTTCAAATACCACATAAAATGATACAAGCAATAAAATAATTCCTACGATTCCTGAGACAATCACTTCTGCTTTTCCATGTCCATATGGATGGTCATCATCTGCTGGTTTATTTGCTACTCGTATAACCAACAAGACAATAATAGAGGCAAATACGTCCGCTGCAGAGTGAATACCATCAGCAAATACAGCATCACTATTTCCAATCCATCCTACTATTACTTTTCCTAGCGTAAGGGCAATATTGCTCCATACGCTAATCCATGCTACTTTTTTGGCAATGGACTCCCTTATACTGTTGTTCATTTGCACACCTCGACTTACTTCTTGAAAAATCAGCTTTTTTATCTTATCACTGCTCATTCAAGTGGGTCTAGAGCAATCTATTTTCGCTTAGCTATATATGTTTCAGTACCGCAAAATTAATGATAATCTACAACATACTCCTTATTATTTCTCCGCCAACTTCTTACGGTCTGTTGCCATTGGAGGTTCTTCCATCCAACCTTGCTCAATCATAATCCGAATTCCATCTTTTCCATACTTCCCTATACGCCCGATTAGCTGAGAAAATTCTACTGCGACATCCGAACGGAACGACATAGATAAGCCAGCGCCGCAGTTATCAATAGCAATTGTCACCGCTGTGGAAGTATGATACATCATCAGTTTATCTGAAAACGGTGAAATCGTTGAGTTGGTTACATATGCATCAAGCAGACGCGGACTTGGTAGGTCAGCTTCAGACAATAACTCAGTGAATTGCTTGATTTGCTTACTCGCAAGTTTAACTCCATCAAAAAAATAAGAGCGTAATTTTTGTGTGGTAGCTACTTGACTAAATGCCAGCATCAGCGTTTTACCTAATACATTTGTATTAACAATTTCTTGAATAGCCGTGATCTCCAAAGAAGTTAGAGGATGCATTTGAGAGAAAAATGGTGATATAAACGTTTTCTGGTCCACAAAATTCACTTTTACCGGATAAGGAATAACCGGAGGTCTCATCAGCATGCTTTTTCTTAAAATAACGTGGTTAGAATCCTCTAAAAGACTGTCGCTTTCTTTTACACATCGAGACAGGTGATCATAAATATCTTGCCTTCTCACTGCGCTTAGGGCTCTGGCATATTTCTTCATACCTCCAATTGCCATTTCATTTACATAAATAGCCATAAAAATATCATCAAATAAAGCAGGAACTCCTTTGTTCACATCTTGTTCTCCAAAACCTACTGGTATTGGAATTTTTTCTAAACTGAATAATTCCGTCAATTCGTCTACATGAATTTGTGAAATCTGATGGGCTTTTTTTAAGAGCTCCTTAATCTCGGCATCTTTTACAACAGTTAGAAAATACCCAAGAACACATACATACAGCGTATCACCTAAATATTGCGCCCATAAGTAACCTAACTCAGCTGCGTTCAACCGCTGATTTTGTTGATGTTTTTGCATTTCGCTCTTTATATTTTCGTTCATTCACTTATTCTCCTTTTGGATAAAGTCGTACTTTTACTATCTCCAAAGAAGCGCTGAATAAACCGCATAAAAAAGACCTAGATAACAAGTCTAGGCCTTTTAGGTTAAGCATATTTCTGGTCTTCTGTTTCTTTTCTAAAAAAGCTTTTCATCGCGTGAAAAACGTCTGATTTTTGTTTTAAAATAAAGTGTCTAAAACTTTCGTCTTGAATATTTTTGTAAGCAGACATTAAAGTGGAATGTCGATTGTACTGATTCACTTCCCCATATCCAAACATATTTGACACTTTCATTAATTCATTTACTAACTTTACACACCTTGCGTTATCTGAAGTTAAGTTATCGCCATCTGAAAAATGAAACGGGTAAATATTATAGCGGCTCGGATCATACTTTTGGTTAATTAATTCAAGCGCTTTTCGGTAAGCAGATGAACAGATGGTTCCTCCGCTTTCTCCTTTGGAGAAAAAGTCTTCTTCTGATACTACTTTTGCCTCTGTATGATGCGCAATAAATTCAATTTCCACTGTTTCATATTTCGTACGTAAAAAGCGTGTCATCCAAAAGAAAAAGCTTCTTGCCATATACTTTTCCCATATGCCCATCGAACCGCTCGTATCCATCATAGCTAAGACGACTGCTTTCGATTCTGGCTTTATAACTTCATTCCACGTTTTGAATTTTAAATCCTCCGGATAAATAGGATGAAAAGCAGCCTTTCCTGTCATTGCATTTCGCTTATAAGCGCTCATCATCGTTCGTTTTTTATCAATATTCCCCATCAAACCTGTACGTCGTATATCATTAAATTCAATGTGTTCCACAACAATTTGATCAGATTCTTTTCGCTGAAGATTAGGCAGTTCTAATTGAGCAAATAAAGCCTCTTGAAGCTCCATAAGAGACACTTCTGCTTCAAAGTAGTCTTCTCCAGCCTGGTCACCTGCTCCTTGACCTTTCCCTGCTCCTTTTTGACCATCTCCAGCAGATCCATCACGTGCTACTACATCCCCAACTTTACTGTCTCCATCACCTTGACCCACATGTTTGTTTTTATCATAATTGTACCGAATTCGATATTCATCCAATGATTTGATCGGAATTTTAACAACTTCTCTTCCATTGGACATCACGATATTTTCTTCTGTAATTAAATCCGGTAAATTATTTTTAATTGCTTCTTTAATTTTTTCTTGATGTCTTTTTTGATCATCGTGGCCTTTACGATGGAGGGACCAGTCTTCTTTTGAGACAGCAAAACTTTTATCTACTTCTTTTCCCACGCTATTCCCCTCCTTATTAAAAAAACACTTGCACGTTTTTACTCGGCATGCATAAGCTATACCGAAAGTTTCTGACAAATACCTTTAGTTCAAAGGTTGGTTACTCTTATCCTATGCGCAAGAATGGTATACTTGCTAACTAATTCTTTCACTATTAACTATTCATTTTATAGTGTCTAGTGTCATGTATATGTTTATGACTTATCATATGATGGTTAAGTGCAATGCGTACTACACATTAGCCTAATTATGCAGAGTTTATTTTAAGAGATAAGAAAAACATGGCACAGATCGGAAGTGCCATGTTTTCTTGTTAGTACTGAGTTATCGATTTAACAAACTTCCTACATAGCGCAGCAGTTCATTAGCAGATACTGAATTGTATCCATGCTCATCAATCAATCGAGCCACTACTTCATTTACTTTCTTCAGCTGCTGCTCATCTGGTGTTTTAGTGGACGTTGTAATTTTCACTACGTCTTTTAAATCCGCAAACAATTTTTTCTGAATCGCTTCGCGTAAGCGCTCATGGGAATTATAATCAAATCGTTTTCCTTTACGTGCATAAGCCGAAATACGAATTAAGATTTCTTCGCGGAATGCTTTTTTTGCATTTTCTGAAATACCAATTTGTTCTTCAATTGAACGCATTAATTTATCATCTGGATTTAACTCTTCTCCTGTTAGCGGATCACGAAGCTTATTTTTGTTGCAGTATGCTTCGACATTATCTAAATAATTATCCATTAATGTTTTAGCGGACTCTTCATACGAATAAACGAACGCTTTTTGCACTTCTTTTTTAGCAATTTCATCATATTCTTTACGCGCCAGAGAAATATAATTCAGGTAACGCTCTCGATCCTCAGCAGAAATAGACGCATGCTGTGCTAACCCTTCTTTCAATGAACGCAGTACATCTAATGCATTGATTGATTTAATATCTTTTCGAATGATGGTAGATGAAATGCGATTAATGACATAACGAGGATCAATACCACTCATTCCTTCATCCGTATACTCTTTTTGTAACTCTTCTACGTCTGCATCGTTATAGCCTTCTACAGATTGACCGTCGTATAGGCGCATTTTCTTTAATAAATCGATATCGCCTTTTTTAGGCTCTTTTAATCTCGTTAATGTAGTAAAGATAGACGCAATACGTAACGTATGAGGGGCAATATGAACATCTGATACGTCACTTTCACGAATCATTTTGTCATAAATTTTTTCCTCATCACTCACTTTTAAGTTATATGGAACAGGCATTACAATAATTCGTGAATGCAAAGCTTCATTTTTCTTATTGGAAATAAACGAGCGATACTCTGTTTCATTTGTATGCGCTACGATTAATTCATCTGCACTAATTAAAGCAAATCTTCCTGCTTTAAAGTTTCCTTCTTGGGTTAAAGAGAGTAAATGCCATAAAAATTTCTCATCACATTTTAACATCTCCTGGAACTCCATCATTCCCCGGTTTGCTTTATTAAGCTCTCCGTCAAAGCGGTAAGCACGCGGATCTGACTCAGATCCATACTCTGCAATTGTTGAAAAGTCAATGCTTCCTGTTAGGTCGGCAATGTCTTGAGATTTCGGATCAGAAGGACTGAACGTTCCAATTCCAGTTCGTTTGTCCTCTGAGAAGAAAATGCGTTCGATAATGACGTCTTCAATTCTGCCGCCATACTCTTCCTCTAATCGCATTGTATTTAAAGGAGATAAGTTTCCTTCGATTCGGATACCATACTCTTCAAAGAAGTCTTTACGTAAATGATGTGGAATTAAATGCAGCGGATCTTCATGCATTGGGCATCCTTTAATAGCGTAAACAGCTCCTCGATCAGTAAGCGAATAAGCTTCAAGCCCTCTTTTTAACATGGTCACTAGCGTCGATTTACCACCACTTACTGGACCCATTAAAAGTAAAATACGTTTACGAACATCTAAACGCTTTGCAGCGGGATGAAAATATTCTTCCACCAAGCGTTCTAGCGAATCTTCAAGTCCAAACATTTGTCCACTGAAAAATTTATAATGTCTTTTACCATTTACCTCTTCAATTCCTGCATCCTTTATCATGTTGTATACTCTAGAGTGTGCAGGCTGAGCAATTAAAGGCTCATCTTTAATCAGCTTTAGGTACTCTTCAAATGTCCCTTCCCACTTAAGACGATTCTCTTCTTCGCGGTATCTTTCAACTTTCTTTAATATATCCATTAAAGGACCTCCCCTACTAGTTATGGTGCTAGTGAACAAGATTAATACAATCTATGCAGCAAAATGTTTGAACATGCTTTTTAAATTGTAAAATTCAGAAATTTGTCCTTGCTAGGCATTCACAGTGAAGTATTTATTAGCTATAATAAAAGAGTAAGAAGGAACGGTTAAACTTTGTTAGAGAACTTATGTCTCTAGAAGAGTTATTTTGTCATTATTATCATCATGGGATATGGGAAGTCGGTTTTAACTGCAGTAGCTGTATAATCCTTTTAATTACATTGAGGAGGAAAATCAATGCGCTTACTTTTAGTATTAGGAGTAACAATTGCTTTTTTAGCATCCATCTTCAGAGCGGGATACAATGATAAACCGGGCGTTAAAAAATAACCACTACATATCATCGTCGACATAAATAAAAAAGCGAGGTTCAATAAAATTTGAACCTCGCTTTTTACTTAAGATAAACCAGCATAATTTTGTTGACGCAGCGCTTCATAGATTAAAATAGCTGCTGTATTAGATAAATTTAAAGAACGAACATTTTCTGTCATCGGTAAACGAAGACATCTTTCCATGTTCTCTTCAATAATGTGCTTTGGCAGACCCTTTGTTTCTCTTCCAAATACGAAGAAATGATCCTGCTCTAAGTCACTATAATCAAATGTTGTATGTGGCTGCTGACCAAATTTTGTGATGAAGTAGAAACCTGCTTCAGGATACTTTTCGAATACTTCTTCTAATGAATCATGATACACCACATTTACAAATTCCCAGTAATCCAATCCAGCTCGCTTTAACATTTTATCATCTGTTGAAAAGCCTAACGGCCGAACTAAATGCAGCGTCGTATTTGTTGCTGCACATGTTCGCGCAATATTTCCTGTATTTGCTGGAATTTCTGGTTGAAATAACACTACGTGTACTCCCACAAATTTTCACCTCTGCTAACAAATCTATTCATCATTATACCACTAACTTGCTAAAACGAAAGACTTACCGATCAACGATATGGAAAAAATCATACTTAATCTTTGGCGTGTAAGCCGTTGAATCTTCATAGGCCCAATATCTCATTCGACTATTATACGTGTTCGCATTCACAAGAGGCATACCGTGACCGTCTTTTGCTACAACAATCGTCGTATGATTCCATCTTCCATCTCCTTCAAAATCGTAGCAGATAACGTCTCCCGGGACAAGTTCTCTTGCTGAAGATTTCCTCACAGCCCGAAGTCCTGATTTAGAGTTACTTAAATAGCTGTGCATGGAATGAGCAACTGCCCAGCTATAGCTCCAGGCGTTCCCTCTCATCCACCATCCGTTTGCTTTTTTAGGATATCCCCGCATCGGCGCCTTTCCTGCATGCAAACACTGTGAGATATAGTTGGTGCAGTTTACCTCAAACTGCTTATAACTTTCATTAGGTTTATCCCAATATTTTTCTGCATACTGAACAGCCGCAAGACGATCATAATAAGAGGCTCTTTCTTCGTCTTCCTCTACTTCTTCCACATCCATTTCAACCTCATCTTCAAAAAAGTCCTTTACCAGCAGCTCATCTTGAATAAGCGTATCTTTATAAAAAAGAGCTAAACGATCTTCAATTTCTTCTTCTATATAGAAAAAATCGTTTTGTTTTAAAAATGCCTGAATGTGCACCTTATATAATACTCTAGTTTCTTCCTGATCCGTATGAGCAGATTGAATAGAACCTTTCATATTACATTTTAAAACATCAACTTCTCTTTTTTTTATAAGAGACCGCTTTAGCTCACACTGCTGTTCAATGAAAGGCTTGAAGTCTTCATGCAGCTCACCTTTTACATAGCTGTCCGCACGTGCTTTAATTAAAGTATATAATACATTCCTTTTTGTTAGCATAATGTCACCACTTTTCTAAGCGTTTATTATACGCTATGACTCATTAGCTAACTTTATCAATAAAAATACGGTTTAGATCTCTTGAAGCATCTCTATACCTTTTGACATTTCTTCAATTACTTCTTGGTCCTTTTCTTTTTCTCTTAAGTTCATAAGTGTATCTAACGCTTCTTTATCGCCAATTTTGCCTAACGCCCATGCCGCTGTTCCTCGAATGACAGGGCGAACGTCATTTTTAATTAACTCAATTAAATCTGGAACGGCGGTTTGATCTTTAAAATGGGCCAGTGCAATAATGGCATTACGCTGAATTGGCTTTTTCCCTCTCCAAGAACCTGAAACATGTCCAAATTTCTCTTTGAACTCACGATTACTCATCGTTAAGAGCGGTTTTAATTTAGGCTTCGCAAGTTCTGGGTCAGGCTCCATCTCAGGGTGAAAATGAAAGTCTTTTCCTTTATTTTCAGGACACACAGTTTGACATGTATCACAGCCATATAAACGATTGCCTAATTTACTTCGAAATTCTTCAGCCAGAAACCCTTTTGTTTGGGTTAAAAAAGCAATGCATCGCTGCGAATTCAGCTGACCGCCTGTTACAAGCGCACCCGTAGGACACGCATCAACGCACTTATTACAAGTACCACAACCGTCCTCTATCGGTTTATCAGGAGGAAACGGGATATCTGTTATCATTTCTCCTAAATACACGTAGGAACCGAATTCAGGTGTAATAATGGCACAGTTCTTACCGCTCCAGCCAATACCAGCTCTTTCTGCTACAGCTCGGTCCGACAGCTCGCCTGTGTCTACCATCGATTGAAGGATAGCTGCAGGTACTTTTTCTTTTATGAAGGTTTCAAGCTTTTGAAGCCTATCACGTAGAACCGTATGATAATCTTGCCCCCAAGAAGCACGGCAAAAGATTCCTCGGCGATCTTCCTTTGTGCTCTTTGGTGCATCCTTTAATTTAGAAGGATACGCAAGTGCAATTGAAATAATAGATCTAGCTTTTGGAACAACTAATGTGGGATCTACTCTCTTTTCAATATCAGGTTCTTCAAACCCTGAAGCATAACCTAACTCTTGCTGTGCTAACAATCGATTCTTTAACTCATCAAACATAGAAGCACTCGCAAATCCAATCTTATCGATTCCAATCTCTTTGCTGTATGAAATAATTTCTTCCTTCAACTGATACGCATTCATAGTGAGTAATGGCCTCCTTTCTAAGAAATTCTATATATTCATGCATTGAACTGTTTTCTCGCTCAATGAAATGATAGGATGGTATCTATAAACGAACAAATACTAATTATAATAGAAAGGATCAAAAAAATGAACTTTACATTATCGCCCGCTATTAAACAGCTTTGCCCTTCTTTTAAAATGGGAATCATTCAGTATAAAAATATTGAAGTTGGTGATTCTCCTCAAATGCTAAAAGGACGTCTGCGCCTCTTTCAAGAATCCATTTATTTCGACCTTGAGTCAAAAAAAGTAACAGAATTCGAAGGTGTTAGCGAGTGGAGAAAGCTTTTCAAAACATTTGGAACTGATCCAAGTAAATACCGTCCTTCTATAGAAGCTTTAATTAGAAGAATAGGAAAACAAACGTATTTGCCTTCTATCAATTCTGCTGTGGACATTAATAACTTTTTTTCATTGCAATATGAAGTCCCAATTGGAATTTATGATTCCTCTAATTTAGAAGGCCCCATCGAATTTACTATCGGTAAAAAAGAAGAGTCTTATGAAGCTCTAAATGAACGTAATATTTCTTTAGAAAATAAAATCATTTCAAAAGATGCCCTAGGAGCTTTCGGAAGCCCTTATGTCGATTCTAACCGAGCGTACGTAACTGAAAAGACAACACAAGCTGTACAGTTCATTTATTTAAAGCCTTCACTTTCAGAAGAACAGGCTTATAAACTAACTAAATCCCTAAGTGACATGTTCATTCAAATTCACGGCGGCGAAGCAACCTATCAAGTCATTAACTGATGTACGTAAATATAGCGTCTATCTTGAAAAGATAGACGCTATATTTACGTTAAAAATAAAAAACGCAACATCTCAGCTTTGAAAGCGAGACACTGCGTTGTGATAACAATATGTATGGAGCGGGTGATGAGAATCGAACTCACGACATCAGCTTGGAAGGCTGAGGTTTTACCACTAAACTACACCCGCAAATATTATCAAAATTTGTCGACCGATAAGTAAAAATAAAAACAGGAATCATCCTGTCAAATAAAGCTAAAGTACCGATGGTCGGGGTCGAACCGACACTCCCGAAGGAACACGATTTTGAGTCGTGCGCGTCTGCCAATTCCGCCACATCGGCAAAATAAAAAAGGCAAGTTAAAATTATAAATGGTGCCGAGGGCCGGACTTGAACCGGCACGGTAGTCACCTACCGCAGGATTTTAAGTCCTGTGTGTCTGCCAATTCCACCACCCCGGCAGCTTGTAAATAAATGGAGGCGGCAACCGGATTTGAACCGGTGATAAAGGTTTTGCAGACCTCTGCCTTACCACTTGGCTATGCCGCCATTTACTCAAGACTAAATAACTTTATTAAAATTGGAGCGGAAGACGAGGTTCGAACTCGCGACCCCCACCTTGGCAAGGTGGTGTTCTACCACTGAACTACTTCCGCATATATGGCTGGGCTAGCTGGATTCGAACCAACGCATGACGGAATCAAAATCCGTTGCCTTACCGCTTGGCGATAGCCCAATATTGAAATATGCATATCATTTATAAATGGGGCGACTGATGGGAATCGAACCCACGAATGCCGGAACCACAATCCGGTGCGTTAACCACTTCGCCACAATCGCCACGTATATATGCAATGTTATTTTTATAATTGGCAGGGGCAGTAGGAATCGAACCCACACTGACGGTTTTGGAGACCGTAGTTCTACCTTTAAACTATGCCCCTGTAAATGGTGGAGGGGGGCAGATTCGAACTGCCGAACCCGAAGGAGCGGATTTACAGTCCGCCGCGTTTAGCCACTTCGCTACCCCTCCACAATAACTGTGGTGCCGGCAAGAGGACTTGAACCCCCAACCTACTGATTACAAGTCAGTTGCTCTACCAGTTGAGCTACACCGGCATTTTAAAAACAAATGTTTTTAAAATGGTGGCTCGGGACGGAATCGAACCGCCGACACAAGGATTTTCAGTCCTTTGCTCTACCAACTGAGCTACCGAGCCTTATTAAATTTAAAATGGCGGTCCCGACGGGAATCGAACCCGCGATCTCCTGCGTGACAGGCAGGCATGTTAACCGCTACACCACGGGACCACTTGGTTGCGGGGACAGGATTTGAACCTGCGACCTTCGGGTTATGAGCCCGACGAGCTACCGAACTGCTCCACCCCGCGATGATAATATATGGTGGAGGATGACGGGATCGAACCGCCGACCCCCTGCTTGTAAGGCAGGTGCTCTCCCAGCTGAGCTAATCCTCCACTATTATGTAGATAAAAATAAATGGTGACCCGTACGGGATTCGAACCCGTGTTACCGCCGTGAAAGGGCGGTGTCTTAACCGCTTGACCAACGGGCCACTGTGCTAATTAAATAAAAATGGCGGAGAGCAAGGGATTTGAACCCTTGAGACAGCGTTAACCGCCTACACGATTTCCAATCGTGCTCCTTCGGCCACTCGGACAGCTCTCCAAATGGCTCCACAGGTAGGACTCGAACCTACGACCGATCGGTTAACAGCCGATAGCTCTACCACTGAGCTACTGTGGAATAATAACAGCCTGGCAACGTCCTACTCTCACAGGGACAAAGTCCCAACTACCATTGGCGCTAAAGAGCTTAACTTCCGTGTTCGGTATGGGAACGGGTGTGACCTCTTCGCTATCGCCACCAGACATATTATATTATACATGATTTCCAAAAGAAAGCAAGACTTTTTTGAAAAGTTTTGTTCTCTCAAAACTAGGTAACAGTTTGCTGAGTAAAGCTTACGCTTTTAAAAGTTTGGTTAAGTCCTCGATCGATTAGTATCAGTCAGCTACACATGTCGCCACGCTTCCACCTCTGACCTATCAACCTGATCATCTTTCAGGGATCTTACTAGCTTGCGCTATGGGAAATCTCATCTTGAGGGGGGCTTCATGCTTAGATGCTTTCAGCACTTATCCCGTCCACACATAGCTACCCAGCGATGCCTTTGGCAAGACAACTGGTACACCAGCGGTGTGTCCATCCCGGTCCTCTCGTACTAAGGACAGCTCCTCTCAAATTTCCTACGCCCACGACGGATAGGGACCGAACTGTCTCACGACGTTCTGAACCCAGCTCGCGTACCGCTTTAATGGGCGAACAGCCCAACCCTTGGGACCGACTACAGCCCCAGGATGCGATGAGCCGACATCGAGGTGCCAAACCTCCCCGTCGATGTGGACTCTTGGGGGAGATAAGCCTGTTATCCCCGGGGTAGCTTTTATCCGTTGAGCGATGGCCCTTCCATGCGGAACCACCGGATCACTAAGCCCGACTTTCGTCCCTGCTCGACTTGTAGGTCTCGCAGTCAAGCTCCCTTGTGCCTTTACACTCTACGAATGATTTCCAACCATTCTGAGGGAACCTTTGGGCGCCTCCGTTACATTTTAGGAGGCGACCGCCCCAGTCAAACTGCCCACCTGACACTGTCTCCCGGCCCGATCAGGGCCGCGGGTTAGAATTTCAATACAGCCAGGGTAGTATCCCACCGACGCCTCCACCGAAGCTAGCGCTCCGGCTTCTCAGGCTCCTACCTATCCTGTACAAGCTGTACCAAAATTCAATATCAGGCTACAGTAAAGCTCCACGGGGTCTTTCCGTCCTGTCGCGGGTAACCTGCATCTTCACAGGTACTATAATTTCACCGAGTCTCTCGTTGAGACAGTGCCCAGATCGTTACGCCTTTCGTGCGGGTCGGAACTTACCCGACAAGGAATTTCGCTACCTTAGGACCGTTATAGTTACGGCCGCCGTTTACTGGGGCTTCGATTCAGAGCTTCTCCCAAAGGATAACCCCTCCTCTTAACCTTCCAGCACCGGGCAGGCGTCAGCCCCTATACTTCGCCTTGCGGCTTCGCAGAGACCTGTGTTTTTGCTAAACAGTCGCCTGGGCCTATTCACTGCGGCTCTCTCGGGCTATACACCCTACCAGAGCACCCCTTCTCCCGAAGTTACGGGGTCATTTTGCCGAGTTCCTTAACGAGAGTTCTCTCGATCACCTTAGGATTCTCTCCTCGCCTACCTGTGTCGGTTTGCGGTACGGGCACCTCCCGCCTCGCTAGAGGCTTTTCTTGGCAGTGTGGAATCAGGAACTTCGGTACTATAATTCCCTCGTCATCACAGCTCAGCCTTTATGATGAGCGGATTTGCCTACTCATCAGCCTAACTGCTTGAACGCGCATATCCAGCAGCGCGCTTACCCTATCCTACTGCGTCCCCCCATTACTCAAACGGCGGGGAGGTGGTACAGGAATATCAACCTGTTGGCCATCGCCTACGCTTTTCAGCCTCGGCTTAGGTCCCGACTAACCCTGAGCGGACGAGCCTTCCTCAGGAAACCTTAGGCATTCGGTGGACAAGATTCTCACTTGTCTTTCGCTACTCATACCGGCATTCTCACTTCTAAGCGCTCCACCAGTCCTTACGGTCTGACTTCACAGCACTTAGAACGCTCTCCTACCACTGACATCTAAGATGTCAATCCACAGCTTCGGTGATACGTTTAGCCCCGGTACATTTTCGGCGCAGAGTCACTCGACCAGTGAGCTATTACGCACTCTTTAAATGGTGGCTGCTTCTAAGCCAACATCCTGGTTGTCTAAGCAACTCCACATCCTTTTCCACTTAACGTATACTTGGGGACCTTAGCTGGTGGTCTGGGCTGTTTCCCTTTTGACTACGGATCTTATCACTCGCAGTCTGACTCCCATGGATAAGTCTTTGGCATTCGGAGTTTGACTGAATTCGGTAACCCGTTGGGGGCCCCTAGTCCAATCAGTGCTCTACCTCCAAGACTCTCACAACATGAGGCTAGCCCTAAAGCTATTTCGGAGAGAACCAGCTATCTCCAGGTTCGATTGGAATTTCTCCGCTACCCACACCTCATCCCCGCACTTTTCAACGTGCGTGGGTTCGGGCCTCCATTCAGTGTTACCTGAACTTCACCCTGGACATGGGTAGATCACCTGGTTTCGGGTCTACAACCACATACTAAACGCCCTATTCAGACTCGCTTTCGCTACGGCTCCGCCTTATCAGCTTAACCTTGCATGGGATCGTAACTCGCCGGTTCATTCTACAAAAGGCACGCCATCACCCGTTAACGGGCTCTGACTACTTGTAGGCACACGGTTTCAGGATCTCTTTCACTCCCCTTCCGGGGTGCTTTTCACCTTTCCCTCACGGTACTGGTTCACTATCGGTCACTAGGTAGTATTTAGCCTTGGGAGATGGTCCTCCCAGCTTCCGACGGAATTTCACGTGTTCCGCCGTACTCAGGATCCACTCAAGAGGGAACGAAGTTTCAACTACAGGGTTGTTACCTTCTTCGACGGACCTTTCCAGGTCGCTTCATTTACTTCGTTCCTTTGTAACTCCGTATAGAGTGTCCTACAACCCCAAGAGGCAAGCCTCTTGGTTTGGGCTAATTCCGTTTCGCTCGCCGCTACTCAGGAAATCGCATTTGCTTTCTCTTCCTCCGGGTACTTAGATGTTTCAGTTCCCCGGGTCTGCCTTCAATATCCTATGTATTCAGATAAAGATACTGTTCCATTACGAACAGTGGGTTTCCCCATTCGGAAATCTCCGGATCAAAGCTCACTTACAGCTCCCCGAAGCATATCGGTGTTAGTCCCGTCCTTCATCGGCTCCTAGTGCCAAGGCATTCACCGTGCGCCCTTTCTAACTTAACCATTAGCGAATAAATGGTACAACATAATGTTGTGTTATTTATTGATTTGATTAAAGAAAAGTTTCACTTTTCCTCAGCAATTACTGTTATCTAGTTTTCAAAGAACAATCGCAACCAAAATTCTTCTTATCTAATAAGAAGAAAGTAGTATGCTTTCTATAATTGAGAGATTGAACTCTCAAAACTGAACAAAGTGTCAAAACGTACGTCATGTAAAAATCCTTAGAAAGGAGGTGATCCAGCCGCACCTTCCGATACGGCTACCTTGTTACGACTTCACCCCAATCATCTGTCCCACCTTAGGCGGCTAGCTCCTTACGGTTACTCCACCGACTTCGGGTGTTACAAACTCTCGTGGTGTGACGGGCGGTGTGTACAAGGCCCGGGAACGTATTCACCGCGGCATGCTGATCCGCGATTACTAGCGATTCCAGCTTCATGTAGGCGAGTTGCAGCCTACAATCCGAACTGAGAATGGTTTTATGGGATTGGCTTGACCTCGCGGTCTTGCAGCCCTTTGTACCATCCATTGTAGCACGTGTGTAGCCCAGGTCATAAGGGGCATGATGATTTGACGTCATCCCCACCTTCCTCCGGTTTGTCACCGGCAGTCACCTTAGAGTGCCCAACTAAATGCTGGCAACTAAGATCAAGGGTTGCGCTCGTTGCGGGACTTAACCCAACATCTCACGACACGAGCTGACGACAACCATGCACCACCTGTCACTCTGTCCCCCGAAGGGGAACGCTCTATCTCTAGAGTTGTCAGAGGATGTCAAGACCTGGTAAGGTTCTTCGCGTTGCTTCGAATTAAACCACATGCTCCACCGCTTGTGCGGGCCCCCGTCAATTCCTTTGAGTTTCAGTCTTGCGACCGTACTCCCCAGGCGGAGTGCTTAATGCGTTAGCTGCAGCACTAAAGGGCGGAAACCCTCTAACACTTAGCACTCATCGTTTACGGCGTGGACTACCAGGGTATCTAATCCTGTTTGCTCCCCACGCTTTCGCGCCTCAGCGTCAGTTACAGACCAAAAAGCCGCCTTCGCCACTGGTGTTCCTCCACATCTCTACGCATTTCACCGCTACACGTGGAATTCCGCTTTTCTCTTCTGCACTCAAGTTCCCCAGTTTCCAATGACCCTCCACGGTTGAGCCGTGGGCTTTCACATCAGACTTAAGAAACCGCCTGCGCGCGCTTTACGCCCAATAATTCCGGATAACGCTTGCCACCTACGTATTACCGCGGCTGCTGGCACGTAGTTAGCCGTGGCTTTCTGGTTAGGTACCGTCAAGGTACGAGCAGTTACTCTCGTACTTGTTCTTCCCTAACAACAGAGTTTTACGACCCGAAAGCCTTCATCACTCACGCGGCGTTGCTCCGTCAGACTTTCGTCCATTGCGGAAGATTCCCTACTGCTGCCTCCCGTAGGAGTCTGGGCCGTGTCTCAGTCCCAGTGTGGCCGATCACCCTCTCAGGTCGGCTATGCATCGTTGCCTTGGTGAGCCGTTACCTCACCAACTAGCTAATGCACCGCGGGCCCATCTGTAAGTGATAGCCGAAACCATCTTTCAATCATCTCCCATGAAGGAGAAGATCCTATCCGGTATTAGCTTCGGTTTCCCGAAGTTATCCCAGTCCTACAGGCAGGTTGCCCACGTGTTACTCACCCGTCCGCCGCTAACGTCATAGAAGCAAGCTTCTAATCAGTTCGCTCGACTTGCATGTATTAGGCACGCCGCCAGCGTTCATCCTGAGCCAGGATCAAACTCTCCGAAGAAATGTTTGACTTGCTCAATTAAAAAATAAAATTTAACGTTGACGTTTGTCGCTTTGTTCAGTTTTCAAAGTTCAACCGCCGCTCTTAAGCGACTTTTTAATCTTACCAGTTCATCTCTTTCTTGTCAACAACTTTTTAAGAAGTTTTTTCAAGTTTTTGATAAATTTAGTATCGCTCATCGGCGACGTATATAAATTTATCACGGATATTTTAAAGCGTCAATAGATTTTTTAAAATAAATCGTGTTTTTTTAGAAAAACCTTTTATCCAGGCTATAAAGTCATATGTCAGGGTATCTACACGTCATAACCGCACCGTATCAGATACCCTTTATCCTCTCTATCATTTCGCCACATAGTGTCTATGGTACAAACTCTTTCCCTTGGTTTCTACTTTTTTTACCATAATGATATCTTTTTCAATTAAAAACTCAAGAAGTATTCCTAAATCAATAGCATAAGGGCGTATTTCGGGATGATGAACCAGTTCATTAAACGTCCATTCCTGCTTTTCACTTTTCATAATATGAACAAGATGCTTGGCACCCAATTCAGTTTTTTTATTTACTAGAAATTCACTCGCTAAGAAAAGCAGCTCTAAACGCTTGCTAACCTCTTCTTGGCTAATAATTAGTTCTTCGTAAAGACGATGAATTTCAGGTTCTATTTTTTTCACTTGGTTCCATACTGTCACTTCTGGGTGAAATCCATTTTCCAACACAGACAGTCGTGCTAAATGATGAAGAGCATGAATGACATGATTGAATGCATCTAAATAATGATTAGACGCATAAAAGTCTTTTCCTTCTTTAAATCGGCGAATCAACTTAGCAAACTCGACACCTATTCTCTTTGTCCGATCTTCTCTAGGGAAATCAATTAAGCGTTTCTTTAAATTTTCCATATATTCGTTGCGATCAAATAGCACTTTACCATTTAAGATCCAATCAATAATACGGCGGTTCGTCCCATTCATAATCCATTCACTCATTTGCTGTTCAGAAGCCATATAAAGTGCCGCACGCTCATTTTCATATTCGTATTGTTTAATAAAAAGAGACGTTTCTGTAGTCTTGGTCACAATAAATAAGATAGCATCCAAATTATCCGTCACTGGAGATTCTGATTTCTTTTTTTCAATCAGTAAAATACCTAGTGTGTCTTTATTGCTAGCTCTTTCTTGATATATTGGCCGTAAAACATCTTCCATTTTGAGCTCTCCTAACTGTAATAAACAAATATTTTTCAAACTTTTAAAGGCTATGGACTAAGATTTCTTTTTTTATTATATACGATGTATAACGGATATCCCACTCAGAATTATGGAAATCATTCAGAAAGCTCAAAAACCAACGATAATTTTCCGAAGATTCAATTTTTATCATCATTCACTGTCTCACTCTATGATATATTGGTAACAGGGGGGATACTGATGGGGATAAAGTATTCAAATAAAATTAACAAGATTCGCACGTTTGCACTCAGCCTGATCTTTGTTGGTTTCATTGTTATGTATGGGGGAATTTTCTTTCGGTCTTCAGTCTGGCTAATGACTATTTTTATGCTTTTGGGGTTGCTGTGCATCGTAGCTAGTACCGGCGTTTATTTCTGGATTGGCATGCTTTCTACAAAAGCGGTTCAAGTAACCTGCCCTACATGTCAAAAGCAAACCAAAATGCTAGGGCGCGTAGATATGTGTATGTATTGCAACGAGCCGCTTACGCTTGACCAGTCTCTTGAAGGAAAACAATTCGACGAAAAGTATAATAGAAAAAAACAAAAAGAAAGCTGATAGTATCACTACTATCAGCTTATTAATGCGCTTTTTTAGCCGTACAATCAGGACACGTTCCGTAAATTTCCATTCGGTGGTGACTAATATCAAAGTCAGTAATATGAGCAGCCAGCTTTTCTACTTCGTCTAAACCAGGATAATGAAAATCCACAATTTTTCCGCAGCTTTCGCAAATCACATGGTAATGCTCTGTTGTAACATAATCAAACCTGCTTGATGCATCACCGTATGTTAGTTCCTTTACAATACCTACTTCGCGAAATACTCTTAAATTATTGTAAACGGTTGCTACACTCATATTTGGAAACTTACCTTCCAGCGCTTTATAAATATCATCTGCTGTTGGATGTGTCATTGAATTGATTAAATACTCTAAAATAGCATGACGTTGTGGTGTAATACGAACGCCAGTACCTTTTAACGTTTCAAGGGCTTCTTGTAAATGATTTGACACGTCATGCACCCCTCTTCTGTAAGTATTATTACTTTATAATTCTTATAATTAGTCTACATGTTTTACCCACGTTTTGTCAACTTGATGCCTATTCCTATTTTATGTAATAAGTAGAAATTTTTCATATATTTTATGCAAAAAAAGAAGTGTGGAAATCAATCCACACTTTTAAATATATTAACATCTGAGGAGGTATGCCCTACACTGATATTGTATGTTCAAAGACTAAAACTGCTCTAGTTATCTGCCTGTTTTTATGCCATTTTTTCTTTAATAAATGATAAAGCTTCTTCCACATGCCCTTTCACTCGAACCTTGCGATATTCTTTTACGAGCATTCCTTCTTTATTAATGATAAAAGTGGAGCGTTCAATGCCCATATATTCTTTTCCAAAGTTTTTTTTCAGTGTCCATACTCCATACTCTTCAGCTACGCTGTGATCTTCGTCAGCTAAAAGTAAGAATGGAAGGCCGTGCTTATCAATAAACTTATGGTGTTTGTCGATTGGATCCGGACTCACTCCTAGAATCACCGCATCTAGCTCTTCAAAATTTTCATGCTGATCTCTGAAATCACAGGCTTCTGTTGTACAGCCTGGCGTCATATCTTTCGGATAAAAATACAGCACAACGTTTTTGCCTTTCATCGACGCTAGTGATACTTGCTCTCCATTTGTAGACATCAATACAAAATCGGGTGCTTTTTCTCCAACTACAGC
The DNA here is from genome assembly GCF_053667915.1 of Priestia sp. JNUCC 25. Taxonomy (NCBI): domain Bacteria; kingdom Bacillati; phylum Bacillota; class Bacilli; order Caryophanales; family Bacillaceae; genus Priestia; species Priestia sp. JNUCC 25. The sequence continues at coordinate 399,848 of NZ_CM132211.1, read as the reverse complement.
TGTCATATTTATCTTCTCCTTTACGCTTTTCATTTTCTTTGAATAGCGTACCCAATATTAGATAAGATGACAAGTTTAAGTGCGGGTAACAGTTCGCATCACAAAGATTGCAGGCATAATATAGCCGATAAACGCTTCAAAAGTTGCAAATAATTTCCCAATTCCAACCGGATACATATCTCCGTAGCCTACTGAAAATAACGTCGCTGCGCTGAAATACATACTGTTAAACAGGGTATAAAAATAATGACCTTCATGTTCAAACCCTCCGCTTAATACTGGAATACTCCCCATCTCACATACTGTATAAATAAGGCTAAATCCCAATAAAACTGTAATATATGAATAAAACAAGACAAAGAAATGACCAATTGAGAAAAAATGAAATTCTCCAAGTTCTTTTTCAAAGAGAAACTTCATACTACCAATTACAAAAACAATGATAACGAGGATTAGAAAAACAACCATCATTCTACTCCTTTAATTTATACTCTACTACCACTATACGCGCGTTCTTGTCCATTCATTACTACTCCGAAGCCACCAAAAAGAGCAGGCATTTAATTGCCTGCTCCTCTGTATTTTTTGACCCCTGTATTCCATAAGAAAATAGAGATTACAAAAAAGACGATTCCCATAACTGGAGTTAAAAATGCATATCCATACCATTCTGACCTTCCTAAGAAATAAGCAGCTGGATATACGCCTACAAATGCAAAAGGAAGAATCCACGTTAAAACATATCGGATGACATTATTATAAATATCTACAGGATACCTTCCGTAGTTTCCAATATTATAAATAGTAGGCATAATAGAGGTTCTGGCATCGGACCAGAAGCCTATGCTTGCTAAGGCGATGAAAATTCCTGCGTATACAAGCGCTCCTCCTAAAATAAATAATAGAAAAATAAAAACATCATACCACTGGAAATGAAGATGTAAAGAAGACGCAGCATAAGCCATTACTGCAATCCCTGTGATACCACCAAACAATGATTCTAGTTCCATCCGCTCTAAAATAACTTGAAACAAACTGTGAATTGGCCGCGTTAAAATTCGGTCCATTTCTCCTTTAACAATGTACCGCTCGTTGAAATCCCAAATGTTAAAGAAAGACGAAAAAATAGCAAAAGGGACCAAAAAGAAACCATAAATAAAGATAATTTCCTCTCGTGACCATCCGTGCAGCGACTGAGTATGTCCAAATACAACTAAAATAAAAATCAAATTAACTGTTTGAAACAATAAGTCTGAAATGATTTCAACTACCATGTCGGTGCGGTACTGAAGCCTTGTTTTCATATATTGACTAATGTACTGAAAAAAAATCGAAAAATAAAACATTTTCATAGACTACCCTCCTTGAATAACCATTTTTTTCTTCGCTATGTTCCACAAACATGCAATAGGGATAAATAGAAGTCCTGACCAAACTGCTTGTGTGATAAGAGCATTTATTACTTCCTGCCCTTTAAATCCATTTGTGAAAATCATGCTCGGAATATAACTAATGGCTTGAAAAGGGAAATAGCTCATAATATGTTGCGCCCACAAAGGATAGAAGCTGATGGGCAGAAGAAGTCCTGAAAACAAATCAATAACAACGCGCTTCGCTCGAATGAGTCCATCATTGTTAAAGAGAAAGAAAGTCGTAATACCCGTTAATAAATTAATTTGTGTATTAATAATGAAACTAAAAATTAAAGACAGTCCAAAATAAAGCCATGTTGCTGCATTTGCTGAGAACTGTACTGGAAATAAAAACGCGACAATAATCATGCCGGGCACTGAGAAAAACAGCAGCCGAAAAATCCCTTCTCCCAGTCCTTGCATTGTTTTCATACCAAGGTAGCTATAAGGCTTAATTAACTCTACTGCCACTTTGCCATCTTTAATTTCCATTGCCATTTCACGGTCAATGTTATTAAAATAAAAGGCTCTTGCCATCCATGAAACTGCTACATACGTTGTCATTTGGGTAATGGATAACCCTTGAATATTCTCTTTTCCTCCATAAATAGCGGACCATAAAAAGTAGTAAGCACCAATATTAATCGCATAAATCAATATTCCGCTGTAATAATTCGTCCGATACGCCAGCATCATTAAAAAGCGAATGCGTATCATCTCTATATATTTATCCATTCACAACACCTTCTTCATAAATGTTGCGGATGATTTCTTCCGTTGAAATTTCTTCAATGTTAATATCACTGATTTCATGCTTTGCCACCACTTTAGCAATCAGCTGCGACATCAAGTCCCCTTTATTTTGAAGCTGCGCTGTCCACAAATATTTTTGATCACCTTCAATCCAGTTAACAGGCATCCCTTGCGTCAATAGCTTCAACTGTTCTTTATTTGGCGCGGTTCCAAATTCAAACGTAACTTGTTTAAGATCTCCCCAATTCGAACGCAGCTTTTGCAGCGATCCGTCATAAATAATACTGCCTTCATCCAGCATTACGACGCGTTCACATAAAGCTTCAATATCTGCTAAATCATGTGTCGTAAGCAAAATCGTCGTATTATATTTTTCATTAATTTCTTTTAAAAATTGGCGGATTTTTAATTTAACTAGTACATCTAAACCGATCGTCGGTTCATCTAGAAATAGAAGCGGCGGATTATGAATAAGAGCAGCAGCCAGCTCACAGCGCATTCTTTGACCTAGCGAAAGCTTTCGCACCGGCTTATCTAGTAGCGGTCCAATATCTAAAGTTTGAATAACATGCTCCATATGAGCGTTATAATCTTCATCTGACACTTTGTATACTTTTTTTAACAGGCGAAAAGATTCTTGTACGGCAATATCCCACCACAGCTGAGAGCGTTGACCAAAAACAACACCAATCGTTTGGGCAAACTTTTCTCTTTCCTTATGAGGATTCATTCCATTTACGGTAATGTCGCCTGAAGTAGGAGTTAAGATTCCTGTCAGCATTTTGATTGTGGTCGATTTCCCCGCTCCGTTTTCTCCTATATACCCTACCATTTCCCCTTGTTTTACGGTAAACGATATATCGTTCACCGCTTTCATGACTCTATAATTACGGGTAAATAAATCCCGGAATGCCCCTTTAAGGCCAGAGCGGCTAGAATAGGCTTTAAATTCTTTACGAAGTTGATTCACCTCAATAGCATTTTTCATTGTATTCCCTCCGTTACGTGGACGTATTAGTGGTTTCTTTTATTGTTTCCAGCGCCCTTGCTAGCAACTCCTCCAAGAGACGAGGAACTATTTTCTAGCAGTTAGCTCACAAATTTCTATCATACACGTTCTCGAATGTTTTTCAAGAAACAAATAAGTTTGATAGAATAAAGAAGTTGAACTTTTCATTAGGAGGCATACTATGCAATTTACAAAATCAGAACAATTACACGCGGAAGCACTCGAACATATTGTAGGCGGCGTTAACAGCCCTTCACGTTCATATAAAGCCGTAGGAGGCGGAGCGCCTATTGCAATGGAGAAGGCAAGCGGAGCTTATTTCTGGGACGTTGATGGAAATAAATATATTGACTATTTAGCAGCTTACGGTCCTATTATTACGGGACACGCTCATCCTCATATCACGAAAGCTATTACAAAAGCAGCTGAAACGGGTGTTCTTTACGGTACTCCAACTGCTCATGAAGTCACATTTGCTAAAATGCTCAAAGAAGCGATGCCCGCATTAGATAAAGTGCGCTTCGTCAACTCTGGAACAGAAGCCGTTATGACAACGATCCGTGTAGCACGCGCTTATACTGGACGCGATAAAATTATTAAATTTGCAGGTTGCTATCACGGCCATTCAGACCTTGTATTGGTGGCAGCTGGATCTGGCCCTTCTACACTCGGAACTCCTGACTCTGCAGGTGTACCAAAAAGTATCGCTAATGAAGTCATCACAGTTCCTTTTAACGATATTGAGCCTTACAAGGAAGCATTAGAAAAATGGGGCGATCAGATTGCGGCTGTTTTAGTAGAACCAATCGTTGGAAACTTTGGAATTGTTGAGCCTGAACCTGGCTTTTTAGAACAAGTCAACGAATTGACTCACGAAGCTGGAGCACTTGTTATTTACGATGAAGTTATTACAGCGTTTCGCTTTATGTACGGTGGAGCTCAAGATTTACTTGGTGTAAAACCTGATCTGACTGCCTTTGGAAAAATCATCGGCGGCGGCCTTCCAATCGGAGCCTACGGCGGTAAAAAAGAAATCATGGAAAAAGTGGCGCCGCTTGGACCCGCTTATCAAGCAGGTACAATGGCAGGAAACCCAGCTTCTATTCTTTCTGGGATTGCTTGCCTAGAAGTACTAAAGCAAGAAGGTGTTTATGAACAGTTGGATAAGCTAGGGGCGATGCTCGAAGAAGGTATTTTAAAACATGCTCGTACATATAACATGCCTATCACTATCAATCGATTGAAAGGCGCTCTTACTGTCTACTTTACAACGGAAACGGTCAAAAACTATGAACAAGCAGAAAATACAGACGGCGAATTATTCGCACGCTTCTTTAAACTAATGCTCCACCAAGGTGTCAACTTAGCTCCTTCGAAATATGAAGCATGGTTCCTTACTACAGCTCATACAGAACAAGATATTGCCGAGACATTAGAAGCAGTAGAAAAAGCATTTAAACAATTAAGTGAAGAACGCTAATTCTTATTCTAAAGAGGCTGAGATAAAAGAATTTTAGACGAAGTGAAAAATGAACCATTAATCAACATGTTTGATTTGTGGTTCGTTTTTTTTGTTATGGTGAATATAGTTTCATGCGTGTAGGTCTTTCTAGCAGTTGATTAGAGGGCAAGGCGAAGACTCCTGCGGGAAAAGCAGAACAGGCGAGACCCCACAGGAGCGTATGCGACGAGGAGGCTTAGCGCCCGCCCGCGGAAAGCGAAGTCTTGCATGGAAATCAACTGCTGTGTCACAAGCAGTTCAGCTCATGTATCCCATTTGTTCGTCTTGAGATTGAATTTATTTCGTTATGTCTCGACCTCTTTTTCGTTTTACCTTTGGGTTTCCTTATAGAACATTCCCACCTTTCATAACCATTTCTTACGCGTCATCTCCTTTTTGTCAGCCTGTCGAAAAATCCCGAGAAATACCCTTATTTTTCTGCTTGTTTTCTCTTGATATCCATTCTTAAACCTTGTATAGTATGTTATTGTTTATATTATTTCCAACAGGTTATGTAATAAAGAAGGATTGATTTTTGCAATTTATCATTTGTTTTGGGGAACATTCTTCATAACGAAAAAACTTTTTTACAGAAAGGAACTACGAACGCACATGAAACTTGGTGCCCGCATCTTAAAAACGGGAATTGCCATTACACTTTCATTGTTATTAGGTGAATTTCTAAGTTTACCATCTCCAATATTTGCGGCAATTGCGGCAGTTTTTGCAATTCAACCGTCTATTTACAGATCTTATTTAACAATATTGGAGCAAATACAGGCGAATGTGATTGGAGCTGCTTCTGCAGTTTGTTTTGGACTTATTTTTGGTACCCATCCCATCATTATTGGTTTTACCGCTGTTGTTGTCATCGCAGTCAACTTAAAATTACGTATTAATAATACAATTGGGCTTGCGCTTGTGACAGTAATTGCAATCATGGAAAATCCAGGAGATAATTTCGTTGAATATGCACTTATACGCTTTGGTACAGTGTTACTTGGGGTATTCTCAGCATTTATTGTCAATCTTATTTTTATTCCGCCAAAGTATGAAACAAAGCTGTATTATAAAATTGTAAGCACAACGGAAGAAATTATTAAATGGATTCGCATGAATCTTTATCACGCATCTGAGCACACATTGTTAAAAGAAGACATTGAAAAAATGAAAGACAATGTGGCTAAAATGAATCAACTTTTCGATTTTTACAAAGAAGAACGCACTTATTCAACCAAAAAACGTTTTGTTAAGTCACGCAAGCTCGTTTTATTTCGTCAAATGATTACCGTAACAACACGAGCTCTTACAACCTTGAAGCTACTCCACCGAGTAGAAAATGATCTCCAGGTCATGCCACAGCAATTTCAAGATTTAATCAAATCTGAAGTTGAGTGCCTGTTAATGTATCATGAGCAAGTATTATTAAAATTCATTGGGAAATTACGCGTACAGCCAACCACTACTGTACCAAACGAAGCCTGCGTTGGAAAACGAGCTTTAATCGATAAATTTATGCAGTACAAAATATACGATAATGATGAAGAGAATAAGGTTATTTATCATATCTTCCCTTTGATCTCTGTCATCATTGAGTATAGTGAAGAGTTAGAGCATCTTGATAAGCTGATTGATACGTTCCAAAACTATCACAAAGATGATAACTCATTTGATATTAATCATCAGCGACAAGAAGATTAAAAACACCACCTATTGTTAGACAATAGGTGGTGTTTTTAAATTGTATCAAGCTGCTGAACGTTAAAGAGCTGATAGTAATGACCTTTTTTCTTAATTAACTCCTCATGAGAACCTCGTTCGACTACTCTTCCATTTTCTAAAAGTACAATTTCATCAACATGAGTAATTGTAGATAAACGATGGGCTACAATGAAGGTCGTGCGATCTTTTGCTAGTTCAGCTAATGCTTCTTGAATATAGTGCTCACTTTCTAAATCTAGAGCTGAAGTGGCTTCATCAAAAATAAGAATAGCTGGATTTTTTAAAAATACGCGCGAAATGGAAATACGCTGCTTCTGTCCCCCTGATAGCTTCATTCCCCGCTCTCCCACTTTTGTATCATATCCTTCAGGCAAATTCATAATAAAATCGTGGGCATTTGCGGCTTTTGCCGCAGCAATTACCTCTTCATCTGTCGCTCCTGGCTTTCCAAGCAGTATATTGTTTTTAACCGTGTCACTAAACAACACCGTATCCTGCAGGACGATTCCAATCTTATCTCGCAGGCTGCGTACTTTATAGGTTTTGATATCAATGTCATCAATGAGAATTTTGCCCTCTGTCACATCGTAAAAGCGCGGAATTAAGCTGATAAGCGTGGATTTACCGCCTCCGCTCATTCCAACAAACGCAACGGATTTTCCTTTTTCTACATCTAAATTAATATCATGAATCACCGGTTTTTCTTCTTCTTCATAAGCAAATGAAACGTGCTCAAACTGCACCTTTCCATGAAGCTCAGTGCATTCTTTTGCATCTTTCTTGTCTGTAATATCGTATTCTTCATCAATGAACTCAAACACCCGGTCCATAGATGCAACAGACTGCGTGAGCGTAGTCGATGAATTAACCAAGCGGCGAAGCGGATTATACAAGCGGTCAATGTAGGCAACAAATGCTACCATCGTTCCTACGCTAAGACTTTCTGTGATGACTTGATATCCAGCAAATGTAATCACGATTAAAGGCGCCAAATCGGTAATGGTATTTACTACTGCAAATGTTTTTGCATTCCAATTCGTATGATTGATTGCTTTTTGTAGAAAATTTGAATTTTGCTTATCAAATTGTTTCTGCTCATGAGGCTCAATAGCAAAGCTGCGAATAACAGAGATCCCTTGAACCCTTTCATGTAAGTGCCCCTGCACTTCCGCTAAAGCCTGCGAACGGACTCTTGTTAAATGGCGAAGACGACTGTAAAAATATTTTACAGAGAACGCATAAACCGGCAGCAAAATAATCGATACCAGTGTTAAAGGTACATTCATCGTAAACATAATCACAATGGCTATTACAATCGTCATCATATCAAGCCATACATTCATTAAGCCTGTGATAACAAAGTTTTTTGTTTGCTCTACATCATTAATGACTCGTGAAATCACTTCACCCGCTCGAGTATTTGCATAATAACGTAAGCTAAGCTTTTGAATATGGCTAAACAGCTGATCCCGTATATCATATAGTACTTTGCTCGATACCCACTGAGCATAATACTGCCTGTAATATTCAATGGGAGGTCTTAACACTAAAAATATAACAAACGAAATCCCCATAATCGTCACCATTTTATGAACTTTTTCAGAAGAAGACATGCCATGTCCATTTACGATATCGTCCAAAACATATTTCAAAAGCAGCGGAATTAATAAAGGAATAGCAAATTTAATAATACCAATTAATACAGTGCCGACAATTTGCCATTTGTATGGCTGTACAAACTTCATGTAGCGTCTTATACTTCCCATAAAATCTCCCCTTTCTATCTATGAGGGCAAGCTTTCTTAGTATATGTACACGCGTCGATTTTTTAGTGCTTTTATCTCTCCTAAAAGATGGTGAGCATAACGCCAAAAAGAACATTATATCAAACAGTCAGCTTTAGACGGCCTAACATAATGTTCTCTAGATCATTCATCAAGAATGCCGATATGTTAAAAAACGCTCATACCAAATGTCAATGAAATCTGGAGCAAACGGGCCTTTTCGCTGTCGAATCCAACCTTTTAACTCCTCGACGTGATTATGTAAAATACGGTCAATCACTTCTGGATAATTCATTTCTTTTCGATGCTTCTCATATTCATCTTCATCAAGAAGGGTGTATGTCATATCTGGATAGACTTTGATATCTAAATCATAATCAATATATTTGAGCGCTTCATTGTCATCATAAATGAACGGCGAACTGATATTGCAGTAATAATAAATTCCATCTTCACGGATCATCCCAATGACGTTAAACCACTGCTGAGCATGAAAATAACAAATTGCAGGCTCTCTTGTGACCCATGTTCGTCCATCTGATTCTGTAACGACCGTACGATCATTTCCTCCAATCACTAAGTTATTGGTTGCTTTTAATACGGTTGTCCGATCCCACACGCGATGAATATGTCCATTATGCTTGTAGCTGTGTATTTGAATTGTTTCTCCTTCCACCGGAATTCCCATCTCCAATACCTACTTTCATTTTAGCACTTAAAAAAATTCATATAACGTCTCCATTTGTCTTATGTTTATTATAACGGTTTCTCTCTCATTTTAACACAAATGTGCTAACCTTCTTGAGTTCAAAAAAGCCACTCCCCCTACTTTTCCTTTGCTTGGCAGCCTTAAAAAAGAGAGGAAGTGACACATCAATGTTCATTAAGCAAGTGTAGAGCAAGCCCCTTCACTTTTATATGTACGAATAATGTCTTCGGTTTGTGCTTCAAACGTCAATTGAATCTCTTTTAATTTTAGCTTCATTTCACTAATCTCACCTTGCACAGAATGAAGTTTTGCTTCTTCATGAAGTTTTATTAGTTCACCTTCGATTTCCTGACAGCGCTCAATCTCAGACTGCAAAAACAGAAGTTGATCCATGGTCTCCAATTGTTGAGTCACTAGCTCATCAAATTTTTTCATACGATAGCTCCTCCCTATTTGCTTTAACCATACACGCGGCACTTCTGTTAACATTCTGTTTAGGTGATACAGATTCCTTTGACGAGTTGTGTAAAGTTTCAAGAAGTTTTGTCATACTTTGTTGCTTTTTATATAAGAAAAAGCGAACTTAACATCGCCGTATGAAAGACGTTAAGTTCGCTTTTGATATTAACCTTGGTATTTACCAGAGTTTTGGTTTTTCTTTGCTTGAGCTTGTGCGTTTTGTTGTCTCACTTCTTGAGCACTTGTTTCGCTAGCAAATTCAGTACCGAAGTTGTTTTTAGATGCTTGAGCATTTTGGCTTTTGTTTGCCGCTGCTTGTGCATTTTGTTGTTTCACTTCTTGTACATTTGTTTCGCTACCAAATTCAGTACCGAAGTTGTTTTTAGATGCTTGAGCATTTTGTTGTTTCACGTGTTGTGTGCTTGTACCAGATGCTGTTTTGTTTGTTTGCTTTGCCATTGTAATCACCTCCACGAAAATTAATATGCCCGGGAGGTAAATAGGGTATGCAAACTTTTTTCAGTATTTTAAGGCGCAAGCCCAAAATACATTTACCTTACATTAAAAGTGAACGCCCTCCATCAATAATAAGCGTTTGACCGCAAATCATATTTGCTTGATCGGACACTAAGAACATAACTGCATCTACCATGTCTTTTGGTTCCACCATACGACCAGCTGGAGTATGCTTGCGTGCATCATCTAGAAGCTCATCGCGATTTGGGAAATGTTTTAATGCTTCTGTATCCACAGCTCCTCCAGATACAGCATTTACCACAATATTCTTTGGAGCCAGCTCCACTGCTAAATAGCGGGTCAACGCTTCTACAGCAGCTTTTGACACGCCTACTGTTGTATAATTTTCTAAATAGCGAATAGACCCAAGCGAACTGATGGTAACAATCTTTCCTCCGCCTACTTTTTCCATACGTTTAGCCGCTTCTTGTGCACAGAATAAATATCCTTTGCTGTTAATATCCATTGTCCAGTTCCAGTGAGTTTCTTCCAATTCCATAATAGGACGTAAAACTCCTGACGCTGCATTACTTACAAATACGTCTAAGCGACCGAATACTTCATCAATTTGCTCAAACATTTCTTTAATTTTTTCTACTTTTCCTACGTTTGCTTTAACAACTAATGCTTCTCTGCCTAATGCTTTGATTTCTTCTGCTACTTCCTGCGCTGCACTTTTGCTTCGTGCATAGTTTAATACAATATCGTATCCTTCTTTAGCCAGACGTAAGGCAATTTCTTTACCAATACCTCTGCTGCTTCCCGTAACTAGTGCTACCTTTTGTGACATGATGTCATCTCCCTTATGTATCGTATTATCTTTACATTGTACTGATTTTATCGCATAAGAAACAAGTAATATAGGGAAAATAGATAAAACTTGATGAAATGAATGAGGTGAATAGAATGTATGTAGGTAGAGACATGACGGCTCTTTCAATGATTTCTAAAAGCGAGTGGAAAGACAGCGAGCTTGCGTTTTTCCATCATTCTTTACAGCAAATAACGCCGTATTTAAATGCTGAAGGACAAAGTATTCATCAGCAAATTATTAAAGAAATTGAAGCACGGGGCGGGTTACAGCGCCAGGAAGCAGATTACACACACGGCACGCATGTATCATATGATTAAATAAAAAGAAGCGCGGAGTTTATCCGCGCTTCTTTTATTTAACAAGTAAATATTCTTTTAAGATTTTTTGATGGGAAACAGGAAATGCATATTGTTCTAAATCTTTTTCAGAAACCACTTTCAAATTTTTTAATGCACTGATATCACTTATAAGCTCTGCTTCATATACTGTGATATTCCAGACGATATGAGAAAACACGTGCTGAATCGTCGTAAACGGTGCATGGATTTTAATATCGGCTCCGTACTCATTTTGAATAAATGCGTGAAGCTGCTGATGATCTGGCGCTATACTAAGATCTACTTCTATATTTGGAAATTCCCATAGGTTAGCTAAAAGTCCTTTGCTTGGACGTTTATGAATCAGATAATTTCCTTCCTCGTCTCTAATCACCGCTGCAGCAAGCTGAAGAGCACGCGGCGCTTTTTTCTTTGATTTAACAGGAAGCTCATTCTGCACTCCTTCTTCAAATGCACGGCAGTGTTCGCGAACTGGACATAATAAACAGGAAGGAGAAGTTGGTGTACAGACAATGGCACCAAGTTCCATCATGCCTTGATTGAAATAGGAAGGATTATCTTTTGAAATAATTTCATGCACGATATCTTCAAACAGCTTTCTTGTTTTCGGTTTTGCAATATCATCCCAAACGGATAAAATGCGCGATAGCACACGCATGACATTTCCATCTACAGCAGGTTGCGGCACTCCGTATGCAATACTTAAAATGGCTCCTGTTGTATAAGGGCCTACTCCTTTTAGTTTAGAGATTTCTGCTGGCGTATTTGGAACTTCTCCCCCGTATTGTTCGTGAACTTCTCGAACGGCGGTTTGTAAATTACGGGCACGGGAATAATAGCCTAATCCTTCCCACGCTTTTAACACATCATCTTCATTCGCATAAGCTAAATCTTTAATAGTGGGAAATTTGCTAATAAAATTATTAAAATAAGGAATGACCGTATCTACTCTCGTTTGTTGAAGCATAATTTCAGATACCCACACTTTATAAGGGTCCTGATCTTGACGCCAAGGTAGAATGCGCTGTTCCTGCTCAAACCAAGAGATTAAGTCATCTTGAAATGCTCGAATATCGAAATTTTGTACAATATCTTTACTTTGTTTCACGTCATAGCCTCCGAGGTATTAACTATACATATACAATGTGTTGCTTTTTGAATCTTAGTAACTTTATGATAACCTTATAACAACTACAAATATGAATAGTAAAATGAATTGTTCAAATAATGAATAAAAACAGCTAATTTGCTGCGTTAGTAATAAAGCGAGATTTTTCGCCCTAAATCCAGCTTCCATGCTGAATTAGGATAATCTAAGATTGTCATTTTACAAAGGAGGAGTTCGCTCTGGATACTGGTACACACATTGCAATGGGAATCGCTTTAGGCGGCCTTGCAACATTAGACCCCACTGTATCTGCGAATACAGCCACACTGGATGCTGTAATGATTGGCGTAATGGCCGGGTCATTAGCACCTGATTTAGACACTGTTTTAAAGCTGCGAAACAATGCACAGTATATCCGCAATCACCGTGGAATTACACATTCTATCCCGGCTGTTATTTTATGGCCTTTGCTTATTGTGCTCATTCTTTCGCTTCTGCTGCCAGGAGCTAACTTGCTGCATCTATGGATGTGGACCTTTGCAGGCGTCATTATTCACGTTTTTGTTGATATCTTTAACGCTTACGGCACGCAAGCTTTACGACCTTTCACAAATAAATGGATTGCGCTTGGCGTAATCAACACGTTTGATTACGTGATTTTTTCAGCTCACGTCCTTGCGATTATCATTTGGTTTGCTGGAGCAGAGCCGGGACCAACATTCATTACGCTGTATGTGCTATTGGCGTTTTACTATGGACTGCGCTTTTATATGCGCCACCAGATCGCCAAGAAGCTTCGAAAACAGTTTCCTGATGTAATCAAGCTCAATATCTCTCCTACAATGCGTTTCACTCACTGGCATTTAGCTGTGACGACCGAAAAGTATTTTCACGTAGGAAGAGCAATCGGAGAAGAAATTTTTATTTATGATACGTTTGATAAAGTTCCAATCCCTGAATCCGCTGTAATTGAAGTAGCGAAAAAAGATGAAAATTTATCTGCTTTTCTTTCATTTTCACCTATTTATAGATGGGAACTGGACGAATATAACGACCATATTGAAGTGCGCTTTATTGATTTACGCTACCGCAGCAAGGATTACTATCCATTTGTAGCCGTGGTCCAGCTTGATTACGATTTAAATATTATTTGCTCGTACACAGGTTGGATTTTCAGTGAGAAAAAATTGCGTAAAAAGCTTGATTACCTCCCGCACTAATCATAACAAGAACAAATATGAAACCCAAAAACGAACCGTCTTGAGAAGACGGTTCGTTTTTATTTAATGTTTTAAATAGTCATCGTTATTTAATAAATGCTGATATTTAGGGTTTTTAACCGCGATTTCATGAAGTTTGTCACCGTAGCTGTTGATATACATCGTAACAACCTTTTCCGTCGCTTCTTTACCTTTATAATCATATCCTGCTTTTGCGTAAGATGACTCAAAATCTTCCCAGAAAAGTTCAACCCACGTGCGAGCTTGAGCGTATGAGAGCGAACTGTTTTTATTTAATAGCTGATTCGTTAATCTTTCAAATATATCGTTCATAAGAACACCTCGATTACCAAAATTCTTTATGAGTATGTTTGCACTTTTAACTTACACTATAAATGCGGAGTTATTCACTCCCTCATGTACTATATCATAACCGCAACGCTTTCTGTTGTAAAAGGAGAGGTATCGATGCGCAATAAAGCAAAAGATTTTCCAAACCAACATCATACTAAGTTTGAAGGCGAACCTCGAGCAAAAGCTGAGTACGCTTCAAAACGTGCAAATGGAACTATTAACACGCATCCTCAAGAACGTATGCATGCTTCTAATGAGCGCGAAGAATAACCGCTTGCTTTACGTTTAAAAATAGAGTGAATATAGAAATCAAACAAGCAGCACACTTCGTGCTGCTTGTTTATCCCTTTATTTTTTCAACATGGAAATAGGCAATGCCTCTTCGTTTTGCGGTGAGCCAAGCCTAAATCCCCACGCAAAAACTCCGTTCATATAATCAATTTTAAAATATGAACCCGGATCTCCTTGAATTTCATATACTTCCCCTGCTTTAAACGTTTCGGGATCCAATAAATACGACCTAGCCATTGTTACCTTTCTTTCTAATACTGCATACTCATTGACCATGCCAAGCTGTTCAGCTTTTCGTGCTTTTTCTTGAAGAGACCCAATTTCTTGTTGAAGTTCATACGTCGTCATATCGCTGTAACGTTTTTCAGACATGCTGTTTTCCCCCTTGTTTGCTTTCATTTTATTATAACAAAAGGTATAACTAAAGGGAGACTATGAAAAGGGAGTTTTGGGAATGAAAACAGTGCTAATCACGGGCGGTGCGACGGGTCTTGGAAAAGAACTCGCTAAATTTTACGCAAAAGACTACAACGTCATTCTAGCTGGACGCAATCAATATAAATTAAAAGAGGCGCAGCATGAGCTAGGAGACAACGTATATACGATGTCTGTAGATATTACAAAGTATGAAGAAGTAGGAAAATCTGTAGAAAAACTGCTGGTGCAGCATTCAGTAGATATCCTTATCAACAATGCAGGCATTGGACATTTTGGTCCTTTGACCGATTATACAAAACAAGCCATCGATGAAGTCATCGATACAAATGTAAAAGGAACTATTTTTTTAACACAAGCGCTTATGCCTCATCTCTTGACGAGACCTGAACCTAAAGTTATGAATATCATTTCAACTGCAGGACTTCGCGGGAAAGCTAATGAAAGCGTCTATGTGGCAAGTAAGTTTGGCGTAAGGGGATTTACAGAAAGTTTAAAAGTGGAATACAAAGATACCAGCCTTCATGTGATTGCAGCTTACATGGGAGGCATGAATACCCCTTTTTGGGATCACAACAACCACATTAAAGATAAAAGCCGATTGCGCTCGGCTTCAGAAATTGCTGAGATTATTTATAAACAGCAGAATGACTCAGAAGATATTTTGTTTTAAAAAAGAGTGAAACATACCTACATCAATCTAATCTAAAGATAAACAAATTGTATAAATGATCTTATAGGAATTGCTTGTGACACAGCGGTTGATTTCCGTGCAGGACTTCTCCCTTTCCGGGGACGGCAGGAGTCTTCGTCTTGCCCTCCAATCAACTGCTAGAAGCAACTAAACATATGAAGTTTACGTTTACCATCACACTGAAAAAATCCGAACGAGTTGGATTCTCCATCAAGAATCTCGATTCACCGTTCGGATTTCCCTTCAACTAACATACTTTTGTCCCGCCTTTATTCCTCTTCAATAGAATCTAGAAATGATTGAATTTGGTCAATAGAGAATCCTTTTCTATAAAGAGCCTGCTTTATTTTTTGCTGATATTCCCAGCCTTCATACTTTGAAAAACGACGATGAGCTTTCATTCCTTGGTATTGCAGAGCTTCCCATGCTTCATCGCTTTCTTTTTCTGTATTCGTGCGCTGAAATGCTTCTTGAATAATAGAAAATGAATAGCCCTTCACTGCCAATGCTTGTTCCATTTTTTGTTTCATCATTACTTGAGATAATTTTTTATATTTCCCTTTTAATTTTTCAATTAATTTCACAGCAGTTTGAATTTGCTGTTCTTCAGGGTATTCACATAAACTAAGGGTAATAATGGAATCAGAAATTCCCTTTTCTTTTAATTCTCTTTGAATCACATTTGGTCCTTTTGATGTCGTGTTCATTTGAGTTAACACGAATGCTTTTGCAAACTCTTCATCATTTAAATAACGGTGGCTGACTAATTTCTGAATAACTTGTTGAATAATAGTAGAGTTAATTTCTTTTTTCTTTAAATAATCATGTACCTCTTTTTCAGAGCGCATTCGATAAGATAAGTAAGTGATCGCTAAATTATAAGCTTTTTTCTCATCATCTGCGTACTGAATTTCCGTTAATTCAAATTCATCAAGCTCACGACCTTTTTTCAAGTCATATTTGATGAGGACATTTTCGTCAACACCAAAGCCAAACTCTTCACCTTTACCGTAATCTAAATACACATTATAACGTTCACCGCTATTCTTTTGCGTTGTGATTTTTGTGACAACAGGCATAACCTTCACCTCATATTTCTTATTAAATTGATGGCTGAAGAACCGCCAAACGTATCATACACATTTTTATTTATCTCAATAAAGGAGGAAATTCGTATGAAAATTGTTATTGCTGGAGGAACTGGATTCGTAGGTAAAGCTTTAACAAAACATTTTTTAACACAAAAACATTATGTATATATTTTAACACGCAATGCAGATAAAGCTGCAAGAGATCCGAAACTTAAATATGTAGAGTGGATGCAAGAAAACAGCCAACCTGAAGAGCATGTAGAAGGAGCAGACGTTTTTATCAATTTAGCTGGCGTTTCACTTAACAGCGGCCGCTGGACGGACGAGCGCAAAAAAGCCATTGTGGAAAGTCGCCTTTCTTCTACTCAAGAAATCCTTCGTATTATGGCTGCCTTACCCGAAAAACCGTCCCTTTATGTAAACGCAAGCGCAGTTGGTTATTACGGGACATCAACTACAGAAACGTTCACAGAAGCTTCTCCATCCACGGGCACAGATTTTTTAGCTGAAACAGTAAAAAAGTGGGAAAATGAAGCGTTAAAAGCGATGGAACTCAATATTCGTACTGTTTTAACAAGGTTCGGCGTTATATTAGGCAAAGATGGCGGGGCACTCCCTTCTACTGCCCTTCCTTATAAATTATTTGCAGGAGGAACAGTTGGTTCGGGAGAGCAGTGGATGTCTTGGGTGCATCTTCAAGACGTCGTCAAAATTATTGATTATTGTATTCATACCGAACAAATAGAAGGACCTGTTAACGTAACTGCCCCAAACCCTGTTCAAATGAAAGAGTTTGGAAAGACGATTGGCAAAGTGTTAAATCGCCCTCACTGGATGCCCGTACCTAGCTTTGGCCTTCAGCTGCTGATGGGAGAAATGAGTATGATTATTTTGAAAGGACAGCGTGTTTTACCTGAAAAATTGATTCAACAGAATTACATTTTTACATATACTGTATTAGAAGATGCATTGCGAGATTTACTCTAGTTATTTTCTGATATTTACCTAAAACAGGTGACTAAGCTGCCGATAGATAGGAGCATCCTTTATGAAAACCATTCTCTTGAAAAATGCAACGCTCTATCCTATTACGTCAAAACCTATTTATAATAGTGATGTGCTCATTCAAGATGGAAAAATTGTTTTAATTGGGCCAAACTTGCAGCCTCCTCTTCAAGTAGAAGTCATTGACTGCAAACAGCGCTACTTATTCCCTGGATTTATTGATGTTCATACACATCTAGGACTATATGATGAAGGAACCGGCTGGGCGGGAAATGATGCTAACGAAACAATCGAGCCTATGACTCCCCATATCCGAGCTTTTGACAGCGTACATCCTTTAGATCCTGGGTTTAAAGATGCCATTGAAGCGGGTATTACGTCTGTACACATTATGCCTGGAAGTGCAAATGTGATCGGAGGTACAACGTCCGTTATTAAAACAGCCGGAACAAGTATTTCTCAAATGTTGATTCAAGAGACAGCTGGACTTAAGATTGCGCTAGGAGAAAATCCAAAACGAATCCACAGCCATGGCAATAAAGAATCCATTACACGAATGGGCATTATGGGGATGCTGAGAGAAGCCTTTTATCATGCAAAAAGCAGTGACAATAAAGATGATTTGCGAATCAAACCGCTCATTCAAGCACTGAATAGAGAGATTCCCGTTCGAATTCATGCTCACCGAGCCGATGATATTCTATCAGCTCTGCGCTTAGCAGATGAATTTAATTTAGACGTTCGTATTGAACACTGTACAGAAGGTCACTTAATTGCTAAAGAGCTAAGTGGAAGAAACTTAAAAGTAAGCGTGGGACCAACTTTAACACGCCGCTCAAAGGTTGAATTGAAAAATAAAACGTGGAAAACCTATCAAGCTCTCTGCAATGAAGGAGTAGAAGTTTCCATTACAACAGACCACCCTTATACGCCCATTCAGTACTTAAATATTTGTGCATCCATTGCCGTACGTGAAGGACTCGAAGAACAAAAAGCATTAGAAGGCATCACCATTGCTGCTGCTCGAAATCTCCGTATTGATCAGCGAATCGGCAGTATCGAAGCAGGAAAAGACGCTGATTTAGTGCTATGGAGCCATCATCCCTTTCACTACTTAGCAAAGCCCCTTTTCACCATGATAGATGGTAAAATATTATTTAAAAAAAATTAACATTTTACCTATTTTCTTTTTTTATTTTTTTTAGTATGATACGTTTAGAAGCATGTGAATTTCACAAAAGCATAAACATCACACGTTGACTTTTTATGTTTGTTGACTTGTAATGGGAAGGCAAATGGTGCGCCACCAGGTAACTGGTTCTAGTGGGTTCGATTCCCACCCCGAAATTTTTTTAATTATTAAAAAATTTCGAGGGTGGGGACTTGATTGGAGTCTGTATATACCCTCGATCAGGAGGGAAAAGTTATGTTAAAAAAACGTGACCTAAATGACTGTCAATCTCTATACGAACTCATGGTACATCCTGATGTCTTCCCTTTTGTTCGTCATAAAGCCCATTCCTATGAAGAATTTTTATTTGTGACTAAACAAACGATGGAAGCAGAAGATCATGGAGAAATTATTTCTCGCACGATTTTAGACGAATGGGGTAACCCTATCGGCACCATTAATTTATTTGATGTACAGGACCAAGCTGGTTTTTTAGGCACTTGGCTTGGCAAACCGTTTCATGGAAAAGGATATAATCAAATTGCAAAAGAAGCGTTCTTTAATGAACTGTTCTTTGAGTTAAATATAGAGCGAATTTTTATGCGAATTCGCAAAATTAATATTAGGTCTATTAAGGCTGCAGAAAAACTGCCTTATGCAGTACTTGCGAATGAAACACACAAAGCTTTATACGATGAAATTAATCAACATGAAGACGTATATGATTTATACGAAATTCCAAAAGACTTGTATACATTATACTACTTGCGTCACGAGCAAGACGTTCAAGAAGATCACCAGCTTAAAGAAGCGTAAGAGTCTCTCCGTGTAACGGAGAGCTTTTTTTATGATTAAAAACGAGAGATTCTGGAAAAAATAAGTAGCATGATCGAAAAACGTTAATTGGAGGTTTTTTTATGTCTGAAAAAAAACGAAAAGAAAACGCAAAAAATACGTTAAGTAGCGCTCAAGAAATCTATTACGGCCGCGAGTTTAAAAAAGCAGACCGTGCAGGCGGCTACACGAAAAAATAAGTGAGGCAAAACATCTCTATCCAACGCTTGATCATCCCAACATCCTTTCTGTACAGTTTGTATCGGAAGGACGTTTTTATATTATGTAAAAATAATAACACGAAGATTTCAAGCGTATGATTTACGTTTTTTTAACACTCTACTATATCCACAAAGTTTACCCACAATTATGTGGATAATGTGTATAACTTTATTGAATATGCATATTACCGCTTTCATAACTTGAAATAACAGTGGGTAATTTTTATGTAAATTTTCTGATAAAATGTGAATAGTGTGGATAAAGTTGTGAATATCCTATATAATTCAGCAGTTAACTTCTTGTTAACCTGTGGATATCTTCTTTAGCACTTTCATTTATTTTAGTACCATCAACGCTTTTGATATATTATAAGTATAATAATAAAAAGTAGGGGAAGTTCCCCTACTTTTTTATGATTGGAAACAATATATCCACACTTGTTCCTTTATCTAACTGACTAGAAAACGTCATCTGCGCGTGGTGAGCTTTAATAATCCGATAGCTGACCATCAGTCCTAAACCTGTACCTTTTTCTTTTGTACTATAAAAAGGCTCACCTATCTTCGCTAACCGTTCAGGAGGAATACCCTGTCCTTCATCAGCAAGCTGCAGCCAAAGGTGGTTTTCTTTTACTTTAATCGTAATATGAATAGCTCCTCCTTCAGGCATTGCTTCGATAGAATTTTTAATAATATTAATAAATACTTGTTTTAACTGATTTTTATCTCCATACACCTTTGGTAACTGATCGTCTCTTTCAAATATGAAAGCTACTTCCTTTTCTACTGCTTCAGGTTCAAGAAGTGAGCACACTTCTTGAACAAGCGCTTGCATGTTCAAAGATTCAACCTTCATTACCTGAGGTTTTCCTAACATCAAAAATTCTTCTACGATTCCATTCATTCGTTCTAATTCAGTTTCCATGATATCTATATACAAAGCATCTTTAGGATGTTGTTCTTTTAATAAGTGAACAAAACCTTTTAAAGAAGTTAAAGGATTTTTGATTTCATGAGCCACTCCAGCTGCAAGTTCTCCTACCACGGCAAGCTTCTCAGAAGTTCTAAGCTTCTCTTCTGCCTTTTTACGCTCCGTAATATCTGTCGATACGCACAGCATTTGAATCACTTCCTGTTTTTCATTTATAATAGGAAGTTTTGCTGTTTCGACCCAGCGCCGGTTTCCTTTCGAATCTTTAAACTGTTCTTCTAATACCATCCCTTTTTGGGTACAGTTTGAAAACTCCCCTTTATATAAAAGATCTGATTGAAGGTTGAACTGATATTTATCAATCGATTGTCCAATTAAGTCATCAGATTTTTCACCTAAGAGCATCGCAAAAGATTCATTAACGAGAATGAATTCCCTTTTTTGATTGATAGCATAAATATAGCTTGGATTAATGTCAATAACTTGTCTTAAAAACGTTTTTTGTTCCTGCAGCTGATTTTCTTTTTGCTGTAAATTTGCTTTAGAATGGCGTATATAGCTAATCATTTCATTAAACTGTTTAGATAAAATACCGATTTCGCCCCGCTCAATTTCTCGTTCCGGAATTTTTTGATTAAAATTCCCGCGCGCTACTTGTCCCGCCAATTCATATAGTTTATGAATTGGATTCACAATTTGCCTTGCATATAACGCAGTAAAAAAAGAAAGCAGTAAAATCGTAACGCCTGAAACGATCCAAAGCGTTTTTTCAAACATTTCATAAGGCCTGTAAATTTCTTCAACGGGTAATTCAGCGACAATTCCCCAATCCAAAACAGGAATATATTCGAAAGACGCAAAGAAATACTTACCTTCGGTGTTCACAACCCGCTGATATCCTGATTTATGATTCATCGTTTTCTGAACGATTTCATTTTTCTTAGCATTTTCACCGATTCTCTGTTTCTCTGGGTGGGAAATAATTCTACCATTGCGGTCTACAATAAATGTATAGCCGTTCTCTCCTATATCAAACGTTTGAAAGATGGATTGAAAACTTTTATTTTCTTCAATTCGCAGCGCTAAATTTACAACCTTTTTTACATTTTGCTGCCCATCCAAAATAGGAATCGCCATCACCACAATGTAGTGCTTTGTATCTGCTGAAACGACATCGCTTAAATATATTTTTTTGGTTCGCAGCGCTTCTTGAAAATATTTTCTTTTACTTAAGTTCACATGTTTCATATTCTTTAAATCATTCGGGTAATAATGCTCAACATACCCTTTTACATTAAAAATGGTTCCGCTATCGATATACGGTGAAATATTAACTATTTTCTGCAATTCTTCGTCTATTTCTTGTTCATCATCCGATAAAAAAATAGGATCTTGCTGTACCTCGTCTCCCAGGCTCCAAATATCTTTAATGACGACGTTAATTTGCTCTTTCATTCTCTTGACGGTTTTATCAGTTACCTGTCGATATTGATTTTGAGAAATATTAGGCAGCATCACTCTTGAAACAATAAACATTAGCGTCAGTACGGTACAAATAAGAAGCACATTAATCGTGAAGATTTTCCAAAACGTATGAGATTTAAACCATTTCATGTTTGTTCACCTTAATCTAATGAAGTCTACCTCCATTGTACTGCAAAATGAAAACTTTTCCATATAAATGACGGAATTCCATCTTTAGACACAGAAGAAAAGCAATTTGTTCTACATTCCTATCAGAAAACTATGAGCTTTCTCACTGTGTTTTCTGTTAGAACAAATTTTTAGTTTTCTTCTATAAACTTTGCTTCCTGCATTTTATTCATGCAGTAGAAATCAATTATTTATCCTCCACTAAAAAGACCTCATCACGGAGTGATGAGGTCAGAAATTTACTATATTCTTTTATAAAAAATCATGTTTATTCCCTGCTGATTTTCTAGCCTTTAAAGATTTATTTTCTTTTTCCTTCTAGTCCAGTAAAAAATAAATAAGAGAATAAACCAAACGGGCGTCAACAATAAGGCTGGGCGCGTCGCGTCAGAAAACAGCATAATAAAAAGAATCACCGCAAACAAAGCTAGCACAACATAGTTTATAAATGGTGTTAACGGTGCTTTAAATGCTGATGCTGCATGCAGCTGCGGACGCGTCTTTTTATACCTTAGATGGCAAATAAGAATGATACTCCACACCCAAATAAAACAAATAGCGCTAATGGTCGTGACGATGCCGAAAGCTTGGTCTGGTATAAGTTTGCTTAAAAGAGCTCCCGCTGAGATGACCAGCGTAGATACAAACAATCCGTTGCTTGGTACGTGGTTTTTGTTCAGTTTTGCAAACTTAGATGGCCCTTGGTCATTTTTACTTAAATTATATAAGATACGGCTTGTTGAAAACATTCCGCTATTACAAGCAGAAGCGGCTGAAGTTAATACAACAAAATTAATAATTCCAGCAGCAAGCGGAATTCCGACTAAACTAAAGGTTTTAACAAATGGGCTTTCTGCTGCATTTAATTCCATCCACGGGTTAATAAATAAAAGGACAATAAGCGCCCCAACATAGAAAAATAAGATTCGCAGCGGAATTTTATTAATGGCCGATGGAATATTTTTTTGGGGATTTGATGTTTCTGCTGCCGATACCCCTACCAATTCAACCCCGACGTATGCGAATATAACCATTTGGAATGAAAGTAAGAAACCTGAAACCCCATTTGGAAACAGTCCTCCGTGATTCCAAATGTTTTGAACAGTAACGGATCCCGCGTCTGTTTTAAATCCCATTACCAGCAAAATAACGCCAATAATAATTAATGCAAGAATCGTAATAACCTTTATTAAAGCAAACCAAAACTCTAATTCTCCAAATAATTTTACGGTTAATAAATTAAGACCTAATAAAATGATTACACAAATAAGTGCGGGAATCCACTGAGGAATATTGAACCAATATTTCACATATACGCCAACTGCAATCACATCAGCCATAGCTGTCATAATCCAGCAAAACCAGTAGGTCCATCCCGTTACAAATGACGCCCACGGTCCAAGATACTCTTCAGCAATATCTGTTAACGATTGATAACCTGCTTTAGACAGCAGTAGTTCTCCTAGCGCTCTCATCACAAAGAAAAGCGCAATACCAACAATTAAATAAGCAAAGATGATAGAGGGACCTGCAAGCTGTATTGCTTTACCAGAACCTAAAAACAAGCCCGTACCAATGGTTCCCCCAATCGCGATTAGCTGAACATGACGATTGGATAAATCCCTCTTTAATTCTCGTTGTTCCAACTCTAACTCCTCCTAACAATAAAACCTTTGATGCGATCGTGCGGACTACAAATAAAGTCCAATAAAAAAAAGAGATTGGATGCGCTCCAATCTCATGGTCATAAGAATAACAAATATTAAGGTACATGCTACCAATTAGTAACATGCCAAATAAATATCCGGTACTCTTCTGTCCTTTTGCCTGAGATTGTGAACCCTTCGGCGTCGCGAAACTATCGCGATCTCTCCAGAAGCTGCTCCTGCTATAGTGTGATCCATAGCAATCATAGCTTTCTACGTATTAATTTTTTCAATCAATAGAATGACTGTCGAATAGTTGTTTATTCTAATACCAGTTAGATGCTTTGTCAACAGGAAAGATTACTTTCATTTATTTACCTTCTTCGACAGAAGGTAATTGAACAGTTTCAATCGTCAACTTAGTATCCTTTTCCTCGCGCTACCTGAGTCCTTGCGGGAACCTGAACACATTAAACGGATCATACTTTTTGTTCACTCTTTCTAATCTCTCTGCGTTGTCTCCAAAATACTCACGTTCGTAGTTTCTCAGGTTGCTGATAGGAAAATTCACATAGGAATCTACCGTAATACTTTTAATATATTCAAATCGCTTGCGAAGCCAATCTCTGTTTGCTCTTGCAAATACATCTTCTGTCCAGACAGACTGAAACCCCATAATATATCTGGCGTTTCTGTAGAAAAAAGCCGTTTCTCTTTTACCAACACGGCGAATTTCTCCTCCTAGTGCATAAAAAGAAATCGCATCATACACGGAACCTTCTGCCGGACGCTGTATGAGATCTGCAAGATTTTCAAGCTCACCACGTGAATAGCTTCTGTGCACAAATCTTCCCGTTGACTTAAATTTTTCAGATGGAGGATAGGTTGCTTCTATTTTTTTTACCGCTTCAAGAAAAGATAATGATTCCAGCTCTACTTGAAACCTTTCTACTTCTGCAAAAGGCTGCAAAATCTCCCGAGCTCTTTCTGGGGAGCCGTAAAAGAATCCGTTTGCAAATATGCCTAACCCTTCTCCTCCTGCATTATAAAATGCTTGCAACTAGCTTCATACGTTTGTCCAGTTTGGGCAGCCAGTTTTGCCATATATTCATCACTTGTGCCTGCTTCTCCTTTGTAGTACCTACATAAAAGAATCGAACGAGCGTCACAGAGCTGTTCGTGGGCTTTGGAAGCTGAAACGTCATGCTTACCACAACGCCAAAGTTACCGCCACCGGCACCGCGGCATGCCCAAAAAAGATCCGCGTTACACGATTTGTTTGCCTTAATGAGCCTTCCTTCATAATTGACTAATTCTAGCTCTATCAAGCTGTCGCACCCTAACCCGTAAAGTCTGCTCGAAAGTCCCCAGCCTCCACCAAGTGTAAAGCCAGATACCCCAACAGTCGGACACGTTCCTCCTGGAAACACATATCCGTTCGAACCGATGAAATCATACACTTCCGTATTTTCCTCTCCTGCTTTCATCTTTAAAATGTTCCGTTTCCTATCCAATTTCAACCCATTTAATCGACTAATATCAATGACTAATACACAGTCACCCGTAGAATACCCTTCATAATGATGACCGCCAGATCGAATGCGAATATCAACACGATGCTTGCGCGCCCAGCGGATCGCATTCACAACATCCTGCTTTTTTTCACAGTATACAATCACAAGCGGAAATTTATTAACAGCACGATTCCATCCCTGACGAGCTTCCTCATAAATTGGGTCTTTTGGCGTTACCACTTCGCCAGTAAGCCCTTTTAAAAACATTGAGTCCATTTTGACCTCTGCCACCTCTGTACATACTTTTTATTAGTTTTATTAATATAGTATTATCGATGTGGTTAAAGGTTTGGGTTTTGGGATAGAATTTGCGTTTATTAT
The DNA here is from genome assembly GCF_053667915.1 of Priestia sp. JNUCC 25. NCBI lineage: Bacteria > Bacillati > Bacillota > Bacilli > Caryophanales > Bacillaceae > Priestia > Priestia sp. JNUCC 25. The sequence continues at coordinate 374,282 of NZ_CM132211.1, read as the reverse complement.
TTGTATAAAATACGTCATTATAGTTTGTTTTAAAAGCATTAATCCTCTTATGTAATTTCTCTTTAGCGATGTAAAACTTTCTAAATCTAGACTTTATGGGAATTTCGATTCACTATACTAAAATATTTTCTACTCTAAAAGAACAGATGTTTAATTTTAACAATTCCCCCATTAATAAAAGTACAGCTCAAAGAAAAAAGAGCAGAATCAAATCTGCCCTTTACTCTTTTTCTATTCATTTCTTTAACGTCAAACTTACCACATTCTCCACATGCGCCGTATGAGGGAACATATCAACAGGCTGAATGTAATCAACATGATAAGCCTTCGACAGCTGCTGCACATCTTTCGCTAATGTGGATGGATTACAAGAAACGTAAACCACTTTCTTTGACTTCACTTGTAAAATCGTTTTTAGAAGCTTGTCATCACAGCCTGTTCGCGGCGGGTCAACGACGATTACGTCTGGCTTCCAGCCTTCTTTTACCCACTTCGGCATCCACTTTTCAGCTGGACCCGTCACATATGTGGCATGCTCAAATCCATGATCTTTGGCATTTTTTCTCGCGTCTACAATCGATTCTTCAATCGTATCCATTCCGCGAATTTCTTTGGCATCTTTAGCAAGCCATAAGCCAATTGTACCTACTCCGCAGTAAGCATCTACAATTTTTTCATTGCCTGTTAGCGCAGCTGCTTTTTTTACTTCATCATATAGCTTCACTGTTTGAAGAGGATTCAACTGGAAAAATGCACGCGCTGAAAGTTCGAACGAGATATCTCCTAACGTTTCTTGAATCACCGACTTTCCAGCGAGTGTAAACGTTTCGTCTCCAAAAATAAGCGATGTTTTTTGGCCGTTTACGTTTTGTACGAGCGATTTCACTTCCGGTAGGCGGCGCTGAATTTCTTTAATCAGCAGCTCTCTTTTCGGAATTTCTTGTTTAGCCGTGATCAAGACAATTTGCACTTCACCCGTTTCAAATCCTACTCGAGATACGATGGTACGTACAATACCACGGCGTTTGCGTTCATTGTAGATAGGAATTTGAAGATCTTGTAAAATTCGTTTTATTTCTTTTGTCACGTGATTCGTGGCTCCATGCTGAATAGGACAGTTTTCAATGTCAATCAGTCGATGAGAATTCAGTCCATACAAACCAGCGATGACTTTTTGTTTATCTACACCTACTTGGAACTGTGATTTATTACGATAGCCCCAAGGATCTTCCATGCCAATTGTTTGGCGTGTTTTTTCCTCTACTTTTTTTAATGAACTGTGACGTTCGAACGCTTGCAGAACAATATCGCGCTTAGATTCTAGCTGACCTTCATAGGATAAGTGCTGAAGCTGACAGCCTCCGCACTGTTCATAAATAGGACAGGGCGCATCTACGCGATGAGGAGATTTTTTGCGAATTCGCTTGATTTTCCCTTCCGCAAACTTATGCTGGACATTTGTTGCTTCTACAACCACTTCTTCATTTGGTAATGCTCCTGGTACAAAGACGACTTGGCGCTTAAAATATCCTACGCCTTCTCCATTAATACCGAGTCTTTTTATCGTTAACGGAAACGTTTGTCCTTTTTGAACTTTCATTTCAGTTTTTGGTTTATTCATGAGACCAACTCCGATTAGTTTAAATTCTTTATATAGTTATTAACGGTCCTTAGCTGCTTAAAACCTATTAGACCGTATCGCTTTAAAAAAGACATCAACGCATATTATAACACTTCAACAGCAAAAAACCGACAGGAGAAACATTCCCGTCGGTTTTTATCTTTATTTCGTTTCAGAAGGACTTTTCTTCATTTGTTTGCGTTCGTTCATTAAATCATCAATACTTTTAAACGTATAGCCCTGCTTTTTTAAATCCACAATTGCTTGATCTAATGCATCTGCGTTATCCTTTGAAACGGTATGCAGAAGCATGATTGCACCTGGATGTATTTGAGCCATCATATTGTCGTATGAGTAGCGCCAGCCTTTTTGTTCATTCACTTTCCAGTCAACGAATGCAAGTGACCAAAATACATTCGTATAGCCCTCTTGCTTTGAAAGAGCTAGCGTTCGTTCACTAAATACACCTCTAGGTGAGCGAAGATACTTCATTTCATCACGACCAGTAATATTCTTGTATTCATCTTTTACTTTTTGTAATTCCTCTTTAAAACGTGCGTCATCCACTTGAGTTAAGTCAGGGTGATGCCATGAATGATTGCCGACAATATGCCCTTCTTTTACCATTCGCTTAATTAGCTTAGGCTCTTCTTTTAAATAGTGTCCTGTTACAAAGAACGTGGCAGGAACCTTTCTTTTTTTGAGCACGTCTAATACCTGCGGTGTATAACCATTTTCATAACCGTTGTCAAACGTTAAATAAATATTTTTTTTATTTGTATCTCCGAGGTAAAAAGCATCATACTTAGCAAGAATTTGTTCATAAGCTGTACCTGCGGATGCGGGCTTGTGATTTTTACTTTTTTGAAATCCCCAGCTGATCGGAGTGTTTGGATACATTTGTGCTTCAACAGATGCTATGCCTGTTGACATCCCGAATAAAAAAACGAGAAAAAAGGTGAACCGGCGCATAAGAAGCTCCTTTCGGAAGTCATTTTACGCTTAGTATCCACTCAATTTTCTCGTTCATGAACGTTACTTTTTACCATACGTTCCGGACGTATGTTTATTTAAATACCGGTTCTTTAAATTGCTCAAGCTTTTCAAATGAAGACTTGTCTACATCTGCATGCAAGCTGTTTCCGTGTGAATCCATCGTCACTACAGCTGTAAAGCCTTCTACTTTTAAATGCCACATTGCTTCAGGAATACCGAACTGCATCAAATCAACGCCTTCTACGCTCTTGATACAATCAGCATAGTACTGTGCAGCTCCGCCGATCGCATTTAAGTACACACCGCCATGCTCTTGAAGAGCAGCAAGCGTTTTAGGACCCATACCGCCTTTACCGATAACCGCGCGGATACCAAATTTCTTCATAATATCTCCTTGGTAAGGTTCTTCACGGATACTTGTTGTTGGTCCTGCAGCGGTTACGTGCCATTTTTCATCTTCATCTTTTAACATAACCGGACCACAGTGATAAATGATTTGTCCATTTAAATCAATTGGCGCATCGTGATCTGTTAAATGCTTATGAATAGCGTCGCGTCCTGTGTAGAGCATACCGTTGATGCGCACCACGTCGCCAACTTTTAATTCACGAATTTGCTCTTCTGTAATAGGTGCTTGTAATACAACTTCTTTTGTTTCATCCGCATTTTGTTTGTCTTCTGCGCCTGCATTTTTATTAAAATCTACTTCTTCGCCTTCTTGATACAGCCACTCTTGAACGCTTCCTGTATCGGCATTAATTTTAACGCCCAAACGACGGTAAGCCCAGCAGTTATACGCAACTGACACATAGAAGCTAGCAGGAATACGATTAATTACGCCGACTTTACAGCCAAGTAATGTCGTTTCTCCGCCAAAGCCCATTGTACCAATTCCTAACTTATTGGCATTTTCCATTACATACTCTTCTAATTCTTTCAGCTGAGAATTTGGATTTTCGTCATCTAAATTTCGGAACAGCTGCTCTTTTGCTAATTCATAGCCTGTTGTACGGTCGCCACCGATTCCAACACCAATGACGCCGGCACTACAGCCTTGACCTTGTGCTTGATACACAGAGTGCATCACACATTTACGAATGCCGTCTAAATCACGGCCAGCTCTACCTAAACCTTCTACTTCACAAGGCAGGCTGTACTGAATGTTTTTATTTTCACAGCCGCCGCCTTTTAAAATAAGACGCGCATCAATATAGTCATTTTCCCACTGTTCAAACTTAATAACCGGCGTGCCGCCGCCTAAATTATTACCGCTGTTTTCTCCCGTTAACGAATCTACGGAGTTAGGGCGAAGCTTTCCGTGCTTTGTTGCTTCTTCAATTGCCCAATAAATTGCTTCTTTAATTTGAAGCTGATTCACTCCTACAGGGGTTTTAATTTTAAATGTTGGCATACCCGTATCTTGACAAATTGGCGATAAATTATCATCCGCCATCTTAATATTATTGGTAATGGTCGCTAAAGACATTGCTGCACGCGTTCCTGCATTTTCACGCGCTTTTGCCTTTGCGATAGCACGTCGAACGTCTTTTGGCAATTTTGTAGATGTTTCAACAATTAAATCGTACATGCTTTGTTTTAAAGCTTCAATCATCACTTAATTCCTCCCATATCCCGCTAATGTATGTATTTATCTATCTGTCGTACAACTTTCAAAATTTATTATACTCCTTCAAAAATTGTTTCGAAAGACCTTTATAGGAGGATTTCCACTTCAAGCAAAAAAGCGCTAGTTTTTCTAGCGCTTTTTCCTTTGTTCATTCTTTATCTTTTTTAAACTGCTCACATTTTGCTTCTAGGTCATCAATCATTGTAATCAAACGGTCAATGTCTTCTAGATCTGTGTTTTCAGGCTCCATAGAGTCTAATACGTGTACAAACATATTTAAACGATCCTTTAAATAACGTACTTGTGAATCTTTATCTCGAACGGCGTTTCCCATTTTAAACCCTCCTGATATAGCTTTTCATTCGTATTTCTTTATATCCTAACGAATACTTTCATATTTGACAACTAAAAGCAATAAAATCCATAATAGTCACTGGTGTCCGTTTTGAATGAGACGTATAATTTAGTCTAGCAGGACGGACCGTGAGATGCTTTCATAACCATTTCACTTTACGGAAAAATAAAAGGAGTTTTTTTATGGCCACTTTACAACGAATTACCCCGGAGTTCGATCCGTGGGAAGCGTATTTAGATATGAAACAATACGGCAAACCGACGCTCACAAACGTTGAATTTACAACAACGACGCTTTGTAATATGCGATGTGAGCACTGCGCGGTTGGATATACACTGCAGCCAAAAGATCCAAACGCACTGCCGCTTGATTTAATTTTAAAACGCCTCGATGAAATTCCAACTCTTCGAGCGTTAAGCATTACGGGCGGAGAGCCTATGATGTCCCTATCTTCTGTGAAAAATTATGTGGTGCCTTTATTAAAGTATGCACATGAACGTGGTGTCCGTACACAGATTAATTCAAATTTAACATTAGACCTTGCTCGTTACGAACAAATCATTCCTTATTTAGATGTTTTACATATTTCTCACAACTGGGGAACGATGGACGACTTTGTTGAAGCTGGCTTTGCAATGATGGAGCGAAAGCCTACTTATGAGCAGCGCACCAAATATTTCGACCGTATGATTGAAAACAGCCGCGCGCTTGTAAAAGCAGGTGTAACCGTATCAGCTGAAACGATGTTAAATAAACGTACGCTTCCTCATATGGAAAAGATTCATCGTCAAATTGTTGATGAAATGCTTTGTCAGCGTCATGAAGTACACCCTATGTATCCAAGTGACTTTGCTAGCACTCTAGAAACATTATCTCTTCCTGAAATGCGTCAAGCTATTCATCACCTTCTTGATATTCGAGATGAAAATGTGTGGATGCTATTCGGCACGTTACCATTTTATGCATGCAGCAATAATGAGGAAGACTTAACGCTCTTACAGCGCTTATATAGCAGTAAAAATGTAACTGTTCGAAACGATCCAGACGGGCGCTCTCGCCTAAATGTAAATATTTTCGACGGAGATATTATCGTAACGGATTTTGGTGATACGCCTCCTCTTGGCAACATTCAAGATACAAAGCTTACAGACGCTTTTGATACGTGGCAGCAAAGCACAATTTCTAAAGAACTTAGCTGTCATTGTTCAGCAGTGTCTTGTTTGGGACCTAATATTTTGGTGAAAAACAGCTATTATCAAGATACTGATTTCAGCAAACTCCAAGCGAGCATTACAAAATAACAAAAAAGAGATTCCATCGTGGGAATCTCTTTTTTGTTATCTCGGCTGGTCATAAGCTCCAAAGCTTAAGGAAACATAATCTTGTACTGGAATCCATGCTCCAATTCCTTGAGACGTTACATTTCTCACAACAATTGAGCGCTTGCTGCCTTTTACTGTGACATACACTTCTCCATATGTTACTTTTCCCTTTTCACTTACAGCAGGCGTATACGCATACAGATAACCTACTTTTTTAGGAGCTACGTTATAGACCTGGTCTTTTTTCGTTCCGGCACCTACAAACGTTTGAAATGATAAAGTGAGCTTTGTTTTTTTAGCTGCTTCAATTAGCATCATTTGTTTAACATGATCAGGCTGAGGCACTTTTGCTGTTAATCCGCCTTTTACATGACTTTGATTTTCCTGACTGTACATCATTTTGTACTGAGTTTTTCCTGCTCTGTTATCATAATGATTTGTATTGATTCGCTGGTGCTGCCAGTTAACGTTTGTTTCTGTTGATTCGTAATTTAATGGCCACTGTCCTAAAAAGACGGTTGCTCTGAAACCAATTGCCCATGGAGTTTTAGAAATGTTTGATTCATTTAATATACGAATTAAATCAGGGTTTTCAATTTTTACATTTGATGTTTCAATGAGCTCTTTTGTAAACTCACTCGGCTGCAAATATGGCGTGTCTTGACTAGCATTTGGATAGGTATTTTCTTTTGAAATATTTAAAGCTGAAGAAGGCACGTTGATGGTAGGCTGAGCTGTTTTAGCAATGGCGATCTTCGTTGAACATGAAAATGAAATAATGATGGTAAACACAAATAAAAGCAATTTACGTAACATCTAGAAACTCCTTTCAACATCGTTAATGAATGCAACCATAGTTTTTTCAAACATCCCCTGTTTTATCCTGAATACCGAAAGGGAAATTCTTCTATTCAATCACACAAAAAGAAACGTCCACATAAAGTGAACGTTTCTTTTTTAAATAAGATAAAAACCAATTCCCATAATAATATAAGCACCTAAAAGAGTTGCGCCTTCAAACCAGTTTGTATCTCCGTCATTAGAAATCGCAATGGTTAAAAATACAGCTGTTACCATCGCAATCAACTCAGGCCAAGTAAAAACAAGAGACATTTGGTTTTCGAACATTAGCGAAACAAGTACTAATATCGGTGCTACAAACATCGCTACTTGTAAAGTTGATCCAACAGCAATTTCAACAGCTACACCCATGCGATTTTTAACGGCCATAATAATAGCGGAAGCATGCTCTGCCGCGTTCCCAACAATCGCTACAATGATGACCCCTATGAACAGCTCACTCCAGCCAAAGCTTTCCGATACAATTTCGATTGTGCTAACCAAGCTTTCGGATACGTAAGCTACAGCTAACGTAGACAAAAAGAGAACAGTAATCGCTTTCCACATTGACCACTCTGGCTCCTCATGTTCTTCCACTTCTTCACTTTTATGCTGATACACGCCTCGATGCGTTACCAGCTTAAAAAATAACGCCGCTAAGTACAAGATGATGAGAATAATGGAGATTCCGACACTCAGGGACATGGTCTTCGCTTCGTTCATTTCGCTAGCAAACACTTCAGGAATAACAAACGCAACGATAACGGCAAAGATCAATAATCCAGAATTATGTCTTGCATCATAGACATTAAATTCTTGACGCTTAAATTTTAATCCCCCGATGAAGAATGAAAGACCGCCTACAAGAAGAAGATTTCCTAATACAGAACCGGTTAACGATGCAAGCACCACCGCTGTAAGGCCTTCTTTCAGAGCAAAAATAGAAATAATTAATTCTACAGCGTTACCAAACGTAGCGTTTAATAGACCTCCTATTCGAGGACCAGCTACAACAGCTAAGCTCTCTGTTGCTCTCCCCATAAAAGCTGCGAGGGCAATGATTGTTAAACAGTAAATAATAAACATAAGAACATCTGACCAGTGCATCATGTGCCCAATAACAGATAGCGGCACCCCAAGAATAACCGCTATAAGAAAAATCCGATTGATCATCGATATGTACACCTACCTTATTCATTTTTTGACAACAAAATCAATCATATCAAATTAATGGAATTTGTATAGACTCACCGTCAATGTTAGTATTTTTAACCTATTTTTATAAATGATAAACCCTTAATTGATTTTTGATTAAGATAGTTAAAAATCAGCCAAACTACCAAGGGTAAAAAGATATAATAAGGAGTGAAAAAATGAGCAATAATGATGTGAAAAATCAAATTTTATCCGTACTGGATGACTATACAATTGGAACGTTAGCTACAATTCAAGATGGAAAACCTTATTCACGCTTTATGATGTTTTTTCATGAAGATCTTGTGCTCTACACCGCCACCAATAAAGATACCCATAAAGTCGAAGAACTAGAAAAAAACTCTTACGTTCATATTTTGTTAGGCTATGATGGGCAAGGTTGGAGTGATCCGTATGTAGAGGTAGAAGCCAAAGTAAATGTAGAAACAAACGAAGAGTTAAAAAAGAAATTTTGGAATAAAAAGTTAAAAGAGTGGATTAAAAGTCCAGATGATCCAAATTATTTGCTTCTTCAGTTGACTCCTGAACGCATGCGCTATTTTGATAAAGCCGGAAGCAAACCGAAGGAAATATGAGATTGAGACGTAGCTAAGTCCATTCCATCTAAAGACGAACAAATGGGAACAAGGAGCTGAACCGCTTGTAACAACACCATAAAAAATCCGAACGAGTTTGATTCATCGTTCGGATCTTCTTCAACTAAAATACTTTTGCCCCAACCTCATTTAATTTCGAAGGTTTCTGTCACTTCTATACTGTCAATAACCGACTGTAGCATCGAACAATTTTTTCGTGCTAGCTCAATTGATTTTTCAATTTTGTCTAATGGCAGGTCTTCTCCTGTGATGATATAGTGCAAATGAATTTTCTCGATTCGCCCCGATTTTTCATCATTTCGTGTCACATCAGCTTGGATGCGTAAATCGGAAAAAGCAATTCTTTTTTTCTCTAGAATTTTTCTTAACACGCCTCCGCTGCAAACAGCAATGGACGATGTCATTAGCTGATACGGACGAAAGCCATACTCTTCATCTCCAGCGATATGTAGCTCTCCATAAGGAAGATTTGTTGTAAATCCCGCCTCTTTTTTCATGTTAAATTCCATTTTTTTCACTCCTTTACTTTATTATAAACCGCTTTTTATATAACTCACTACTCTCAATATGGATACTTGTTACACTGCTGTTTATTTCCGGGCACCATCACAATAAAAAAATCCGAACGAATTTGATTCTTCATCAAGAATCAAATTCGTTCGGATCTACCTTCAACTAAAATAATTTTGTCTCAGCCTCTTTTATGGCTTCATGTTAAATTAGTTTTCCAGCGCGAATATCATTCGTCATTCCTTCATAAGGGGCTTGAGCTACAACTTCCTCATTGTTTTCTCCGACATTTTTGATAAATGTAATGTCAGCAAATTCCGGAACCACATATTTCGGGTACGTTTCATATTTCTCACGAGACTCATACATTAAATCGAGATGATCATTTTGATAGCACACGGTAATTTCAGGATGTTCATGTACCCATTTTGGGAAGAAAATAATGCCGTGCATCCGTTTTTCATCAGGCATAAAGTTCAAAGATACATCTGTTCCAGTCGGTTCAGTCCACGATACTTTATATACACCTTCTGTTAACTTCACGATATCTACTTTTTGGTCACGAACCCATCGTCCTGCCACCATTCCGCTATGAATACGGTAATCGATTGTATTTTCGTTTTTGATATAAATTTCATATTCCCATCCGTTTTCGTATGTGTAAATCATATGATTCCCAATAAAATTTTCCATTTTTATATCGCTCCTTTGATTTATAACACTTCGTATATGTCTGACACAACGCGATCTAAATGTCTCACAGCAGTGCCTAGAAAAAAGCAGTTGTGTAAGCGTTTATATTTTGCACTTCCTGTATGACCAATGACACTCGTTGTACCGACATTGATTGTGAATGTCGCTATTTTCTTAAGCACTGTTTGTATCCTAGCGATCGCCTTTTTGTTGTAAATTAAAACATGTAACTATTTACATGTTTTATTCTACTTTCCTTATAAAAAGATGTCAAATTAACAGCACAGCACGTCTACATCCTTGTCAATAAAGCGTTTTCCTTGTACGATGAAACAGTTAGATTGACAAAATATAGATAAAAAGAGGTTGAATGCTATGAGTGCTACTCATAAACAACGTTTCTGGATTTTAGTTAGCCTTGTCGCCATTTCTGGATTCAGCCAAGGTATGCTGCTGCCTTTAATTGCTATTATTTTTGAGAAAGACGGTCTTTCTTCTACTATAAATGGATTAAACGCAACTGGATTGTACCTAGGCATTTTATTTATTTCTCCTTTCATGGAAGCCCCGCTTCGCAGATACGGATATAAACCAATTATCGCAGCAGGCGGACTTTTAGTTATTGTATCTTTAGCTTTGTTTCCCCTGTGGAAATCTGTTGTTTTTTGGTTTGTGCTCCGTTTATTTATTGGAATAGGAGATCACGCGCTGCACTTTGGTACTCAAACGTGGATTACATCGTCTTCACCTGCTGATAAACGAGGTCGAAACATTTCATTGTACGGGCTTTTTTTCGGTATTGGTTTTGCTGTTGGCCCTTTAATGACGCCGTTAATTGAAATTAATCAAGCGCTTCCTTTTATGATTTCTTCAGCTCTCTGCCTCATAACGTGGGTGTTTTTATTTTTGATAAAAAATGAATTTCCCTTACAGGAAGTGGAGGTTAATTCATTAAAAGAAACGGCTAAGCGATTTTCTAAGGCCGCTAAGTATGCTTGGATTGCTTTTTTGCCGCCTTTTGGATATGGATTTTTAGAATCATCACTGAACGGAAGCTTTCCTGTATATGGCTTACGAATTGGTTTACAAGTAGAGTTTATTTCACTGCTGCTGACTTCCTTTGCAGTTGGAGCTATTGTATTTCAGCTTCCTCTGGGAATACTGAGCGATAAATTTGGACGGAAATTGGTATTAGGATGGATTTTATCAATTGGAGCCGTTACGTTTTTTACAGCAAGCCTCTTGGAAGAGACCGCTATTCCATTAGTAGCCTGTTTATTTATAGCTGGGATGGTTGTAGGCTCGACGTTCAGTTTAGGAATCAGCTATATGACGGATTTGATTCCTGCTCGTCTACTGCCTACAGGTAATTTACTATGCGGCATTGCTTTTAGTATCGGAAGCCTTGCCGGCCCTTACATAGGCGGCACGTTTATTCAGTTCTTTCACCATATCAGCTTTTTTAATATTATTAGCGGGATGCTTGGCTTTATTTTTATTATTCTTTTTGTATTCGGACAAAAGATGCCTAGGCAACAAAAAACAAGCGAGAACCTATAGGTTCTCGCTTGTTTTTTAAACTTTTAGCGTTCGATGCTGAAGAGCTGATTTTTCAATTTGTATCGTTGTATGCTCAATGCCGCAGTGATCATGTACTAAATCGATGGCTTTTTGCAAAATTTGCTGACTATCTTTTTCATCTTCTACGCGCATATGACAGCTCAATGAGTCCAGTCCTGAAGTAATCGTCCAAATGTGTAAATCATGCACATCTTTGACTCCTTCAATGTTTTCAAGAAGGTTTTTTATTTCACTGTGATCTACCCCTTCAGGAGAGCCTTCCATCAAAATATGAACGCTGTGGGCAAGCACGCCCCAAGCGCTTTTTAAAATTAATACAGACACAACTACAGAAATAATAGGATCAGCAATATACCATCCAAACAGCATCATAAGAAATCCCGCTACAATAGCTCCAATAGATCCTAAAGCATCTCCCAGTACGTGTAAGTAAGCGCTGCGTAAATTTACATTTCCTTTTACATCGCCTTGTCTCATAAGTGACCAGGCGCTGATTAAATTAGCGAGTAAACCAACGGTAGCAATCAGCATCATGCTGCCGCTTGCTACAGACTGCGGCTCTAATACGCGCTGATAGGCTTCATAGATGATAAATCCTGCTATTACAAACAGTGCCACTCCGTTAAAAAGAGCCGCTAATATTTCAAAACGATAATAACCGTACGTTTTTTTAGCCGATGCAGCTCGGTTAGCAAACCATATCGCTACAAGGCTAAGAGCAAGTGAGCTTGTATCAGAAAGCATGTGTCCGCTATCGGATAATAACGCTAAACTATTTGTAAAAAGCCCTCCAACAAACTCAAGAACCATAATACCCGCTGTGATAATGAGTGCAATTAACAGACCTTTTTTGTTGCCTTCACGCTGTGTATCAAAATGGTGATGGTGACCATGATGGTGGTGATGATCATGACTCATGCAAAGCCCCTCCTTTTACTCGTTATGTGCGCATTCTACGTGCTGAATTACTTGATGCAGTATTCCGACCACGTGTTCATCATCATACGTATAGAAATACGTATTCCCTTCACGGCGATATTTTACTAAACGTAAATGACGCAAGTGAGTCAGCTGATGTGAAATAGCTGATTGTGAAACACCAAGCACTTCAACCATATGACCGACTGAACACTCTTCTTGAAATAGTAAATAAAGAATTTTCATTCTCGTAGGATCTGAAATAGCTTTTAGTATTCTTGACGCTTCTTCTACTATTTGAGGCGATAAAAACGAATGTTCATCTTTTTTCATAACATCTCTCCGTTCATTATATGCAAGTATATGAGCATATGTTCATATATAAATTATAAAACACCTTTTTCTATATAGTCAATTATTTACGTCTTTCTAAATTTTTTTGCCTATTTTTAAAAAAAATCCACACAAAATACTTTTTCTGTTATATAATACAATTAAATATAATAAACTGTATTAAAACAGATGGAGAGGAGAATAATAAATGAGCAGACAAGAACGCAAAAACATGATTACATTTATTGAAACAATGAAGGGGATTGACCGTGAAACCTTAATGTACATGACGGATGCCGATATCGAGCACATTTACACTTCCGCTTATAAATATTATGAAGAACATTTAGATATGTAGTACGTTTTTTACAGAATGCAGACGTCCAGCTGCATTCTGTTTTTATTTTTTAGGCGTTAGTCGTTACCTCCTTGCTTGTTCCGTGCTATACTATACTAAATATCCCAATTTAAAAGAGAAGAACTGAAAAAATGTGCTGCTATCGCTGAGATGGCAGCTTTCGTGTTTTTTTAGGGGTAATGATTGTGATTATTCTTCTCAATTATCGTTCAAGGAGGATTTGTATGGAAAATGCGTTATCTAAAAAACAAGAACAAACGCCTCAAACATCTTCTGCTGTCAACGTATTAAAAACACATGGTGAACTCATTGCTGCACTGTTAAGCGGCGTGCTGATTTTAGCCGGCTGGCTGCTGTCAAAACAGCAGGATACTGCTGTATCTATTACGCTCTTTGTATTAGCTTACGTGATAGGCGGATTTGCTAAAGCAAAAGAAGGTATTGAAGAAACGATTGAAAATAAAGAATTGAATGTCGAAATGTTAATGATTATTGCAGCCATTGGAGCGGCTGTAATTGGCTACTGGACAGAAGGTGCTATGCTTATTTTCATTTTTGCATTAAGCGGTGCATTAGAAACGTACACCATGAATAAAAGCAACCGAGAAATTAGCGCCTTGATGAATTTACAGCCGCAAGAAGCAACGCGTCTGATTGGAGATCAAGAAGAAATTGTATCCATTTCGGATTTACAAATCGGTGACTTGCTGCTAGTTAAGCCGGGTGAACGAGTGCCATCCGATGGTATTGTTGTCTCAGGTCAAACAACGATTGATCAGGCTGCTATTACAGGGGAATCTGTTCCTGTACTAAAACAGCTCGATGATGAAGTATTCGCGGGCACGGTGAATGTGAAAGGCGCCATTACCATTAAAATGACAAAGCCAAGTGCTGAGACGCTGTTTCAAAAGATCATTCAACTTGTTCAAACGGCTCAAAGTGAAAAGTCGCCTTCTCAATTGTTTATTGAACGATTTGAAGGCACATACGTAAAAATTGTTCTATCGGTTGTGGCAGTTATGCTATTTCTCCCACACTATGTGCTTGGATGGAGCTGGACCGAGACATTTTACCGTGCAATGATTCTCTTAGTTGTAGCGTCTCCTTGCGCTCTGGTTGCATCTATCACCCCTGCTTCGCTGTCTGCTATTTCAAACGGAGCAAAAAAAGGAATTTTGTTCAAAGGCGGCGTGCATTTGGAAAGGTTAAGCCATTTAAGCGCAATTGCTTTTGATAAAACAGGAACGTTAACAAAAGGAAAGCCAGAAGTAACAAATGTCATTGTCCGTTCTGATATGAACGAACAGGAATTTCTTGTTAAAATCGCATCAATTGAACGTCAGTCCAATCATCCGCTTGCTCAATCCATTGTTGAATTTGTGAAAAATAAGCAGGAATTGACGCTCGTTCAGCCAGATTCGCTTGAAGACGTTCCCGGATATGGTGTCATTGGGTCTCTTCAAGGAGATACGTGGAAGATAGGAAAAGCAGATTTTGTAGGTAAAGAAGATGCAGCTGAATTTGAAAATGGGATTTCATCTACGCTTGCCAGTGAAGGAAAAACGATTGTGTACGCAAAAGACCAGCATGGTATTGTGGGATTGCTTGCGCTAAAAGACGTTGTACGAACAGAAGCTGTAGACGCTGTTAAATCTCTTAAAGAGCAGGGCATTCATACCGTCATGATTACAGGAGACAGCGAAAAAACAGCCGAAGCCATTTCAAAAGAATGTGCAGTCGATGAATACATTGCAGAATGTTTGCCTGAAGCGAAAGTAGATAAAATTAAAGCGTTAAAAGAAAAATTCCCTACCGTTTCAATGGTGGGAGATGGCATTAACGATGCACCTGCTCTGGCTACTGCTAACGTTGGAGTAGCCATGGGAGAAGGAACGGATGTGGCACTTGAAACAGCGGATATCGTTTTAATGAAAAATGATCTATCAAAAATTTCGGATGCAGTAGCTCTTTCCAGACGGATGAACTCAATTGTGAAACAAAACGTTATTTTTTCTATTGCCGTCATCTTTTTATTAATTTGTTCGAATTTTTTCCAAGTGCTTGATATGCCATTTGGTGTTATAGGTCACGAAGGCAGCACCATTTTAGTTATCTTAAACGGCCTTCGCTTGCTAAAATCTTAACGCAAAAAAGCCTAACGTATTTGTTAGGCTTTTTATTATGAAAATCAATGCCTTAATGGTAACCGTTTTGTCCATTTTGGCTGTTGCTTGTTTTATGCTTCGGCTGGCTCTTTTTATTCTGCTTTGTATTGCTTCCGTCTTTTTTTGTATGCTTTGTCATGATGTAAAACCTCCCTTTCACTTTGTTAGTATGCTCATTATCTTGCGAATGATTTCATCCCAATTTGTGACTATGAAGATTTGACTCGACGGTCGTAGAAAATAGCGTTAATTTCTCCTCCAATAACGATAATCATCCCCGATAGGTACAGCCAAATAAGCAGGATAATAATTCCACCCAAGCTTCCATATGTAGCTGTATAGTTATTGAAATGATTTACGTAATAAGCAAATAGCATCGATACCACTGTCCAGCCGACCGTAGCAAAAGCCGCTCCTTTTACAACATTTCGAATCAGCAGCTTTTTATTAGGAGCAAAGTAATATAACCCCGTAAAAACAGTAAACAAAATGAGGCCGCTGATAATCCAGCGGGAAGCAGACCATAAAGCGAGAAAAGTTTCTGAAAACCCAAACGTAGACGATAAATAAAGGCCAATCATATGACCGAAAACAGGAAGTAAAAGCGCTACAATAATAACAAATATCATCGCAAAAGTAAGGAGAACTGCCATACCTCTCGCCACTAAAAAAGGCCGATTTTCTTGTACGTGATACGCTCGGTTAAATGCTCTTACGATCGCATTAATTCCATTTGAAGCAGACCACATCGTGGCAATGATACCAAAGGACAATAGCTTTTCATTATGAGAACCAATGATATGGGAAACGTTGCTTTCAATCATGTGCAGCGTTTGCTGTGGCGCTACATTTTCGACCAAGTCAAGCAGGTCTGTTGATTCCAATGGCAAAAATCCAATCAGCGTAATTAAGAAAATTAAAAAAGGAAATAGCGAGAGCAGCAGATAATAAGCCAATTCAGCTGATAAACTGGGCAGCTCATCTCGATGAATGCGGCCCATCAGTTCTTTGCCAAACCTTACGATGTTATTCATGTACATTCCAGCCATATGTGCCTCCTTATTTATTTTTGTTCATCACCATACTTCTCCACAAATGCTTCTTTTGTATCGTTTACAATTTCCATCACCTGAGGCGTTGTTTCTTTTAACTTTTCTACTTTTCCTGCTACAAATGATACATCTTCAGAAACTTGCTCGATGGTCGTACGGATGGTTTCATATTTCTCTTTGACAGTATCCGTTACAAGTTCAGGGTGCTGAATAAGAGTTGTTGTTTTGTCTTTCAGTTTTTTACTTCCTTGAATGACGGAGCTTCTTGTTTCTTTATCAAATAAAGAAACAGCTCCTCCTATAATTGCTCCAATGACAATACCTTCTACTAGCTTATTTCGTTTACCCATTTGTCGTTTCTCCTCCGTTTTTTATTTTTTAAGTATCGCTTATTCCGAGAAATGCTTCTCTATAATTTCGTCTAAAAGAGCCTTGCATCCTTCTTGAACTAAGTCATATACTTCGTCAAAATTTCCCGTGAAATAAGGATCAGGCACATCTTCAATATGTAAATCGGGCACAAAATCCAAAAGCCTTGCAATATAACCTGTTTTAGTATGTCCAGCCATCCTTCTCAGGTTTCCTACATTTTCGACATCCATTCCAATAATATAATGGAATTTAGCTACATCCTCTTGAATCACTTGTCTTGCTGTTTGCCCTTTAAAATCAATGTTGTTTTTCGTTAAAATAGATTGCGTCCCTTCATGAGGAGGATTGCCTTTGTGCCAGCCTCCTGTGCCTGCAGAATCTACGTGAATTTGTCCTTCTAGCCCTTTTTTCTTCACCATATCTTTAAAGACCGCTTCTGCCATGGGTGAACGACAAATATTTCCCAAACAAACGAATAATACGTTAATCATAGTCTCGACTCCTTTCCCTTATTACAAACATTATATACAATCATTTTCAAACTAAAAAATAGTTTTCTTTTATTTATATCGTTTCCACTCTTCTTTGGATAAGAACCTGACATAAAAGTGTTCACACGATAAAAACATGTTACAATAAAAAAAACGCAACTGGAAGGATGAACAAAGTGGATTTATCAGTAAAATCTCCAGAAAATATTAAACATATGGTCGATAGCATTAGTGAAAAACTGCGCATGCTAAATATCGGAGCAATTAAAGCTGAAGCTTTTGACGAAGAAATGTATGAAGACTTAAAGTACTTATACGATATGGTAATGAGAAAAGATTCTTTTAGCCCAAGTGAAATGCAAGCAATCGCGGAAGAATTAGGTACACTGCGTAAACAAGCTTAATGACAACTCCGTCAATGACTAATAGCCATTGACGGTTTTTTCTACATTTTTTTCTATACATGAATGCTGCACCTTTTAGCGAGCAAAGAAGAGTTAAATCGTTTACATACACATAGATGAAATATTCCCAAAAATCTTTCTTTTTTATTAGGAATTGACGTTTTTATTATTTGTCTATAGAATGTATCGAAATACCTAAAGCTCGTATAGTCTTGGAAATAGGGTCCAAGAGTTTCTACCGAACTACCGTAAATAGTTGGACTACGAGGGTTGAACATCATTCATACTGCATTTTTATTCTTCTTTATGTTCTCCCTTACATAGTCCTTCATTGTTATTCAGTTATACAATGAGAGGAGTCACATTCATGTCAAATACAAAAACAATCTTAAAAAAACAGCTTGCTGTTGCCAATAAAAAAATACCTGCAGATCTTGTAGTGAAAAACGGGAAAATTATCGATGTCTTTACGCTTTCCATCATTGAAGCCGATATTGCGATTGCTGATGGAGTGATTGTTGGAATAGGTCAATACGATGGGAATAACGTCGTTGATGCAAAAGGAAAATACATTTCTCCTACGTTCATTGATGGACACGTTCACATTGAATCATCAATGGTTACACCTAAAGAGTTTTCAAAACTTCTTGTACCTAGAGGCGTCACAACTGTCGTAACGGACCCTCATGAAATTGCGAATGTTTCAGGGAAATCTGGCATTGAGTTTATGCTTCAAAACTCGGATTCCATTCCTTTAGACGTATTTGTGAACTTACCTTCAAGCGTGCCGGCAACTCCTTTTGAAAGCTCTGGAGCCGTCTTAAAAGCAGCTGACTTAGCGCCATTTTTCTCTCACCCTCGCGTGCTTGGATTAGCAGAAGTGATGGATTTCCCTGCTGTGCGAGATGGAGATGACGATATGCTCGATAAATTACAAGCAGCTAACGATGCAAACGGCGTAATTGATGGGCACGGCTCAGGGCTAGATGCTACGGGCGTTAATATTTATCGTACCGCTGACATTTCAACAGATCATGAATGCGTAACAGCAGAAGAAGCAATTGAACGTATTCAGCGCGGGATGTATGTTCTGATCCGCCAAGGTTCTGTCGCTAAAGATTTGAAACAACTATTACCTGCTGTAAATGAACGTAACGCGCGCAGATTTTTATTCTGTACCGATGACAAACACCTAGATGATTTATTAACGGAAGGTTCTATTGATTACAATGTTCGTTTTGCTATTGAACTCGGGCTGGATCCGTTAATTGCGATTCAAATGGCTTCGTTAAATGCCGCTGAATGCTACGGGTTAAAAGATAGAGGTGCGGTTGCTCCTGGTTACAAAGCGGATTTTATTCTATTAGACGACTTAACCGATATATCTGCAGCACATGTCTATCAAAACGGAGAGCTTATTGCTGAAAAGGGAGAGATGCTTTCTGTTCAAGAAGAACAAATTGATCTTCCAACAGAACTAATGAATTCTGTTCATCTCAAAGAGTTTTCCATTAAAAAACTTACGATACCACTTCAGCACAATCGCGCTAATATTATTGAAATTAATCCAAACAGCCTGCTTACAAATCATATTGTAGAAGAAGTTCAAGTGAAGCAAAACGAATTTCAGTCTTCTGTAGAAAACGATCAGCTGAAAATGGCTGTTGTTGAGCGTCATCATCTAACAGGGAATATTGGTCTTGGGATTGTAAAAGGTTTTCAGTTAAAAGACGGAGCGATTGCTACCACGATTGCTCACGATTCACATAATATCGTAGCCGTAGGAACAAATGATGAAGATTTAGCAAAAGCAATTGCGGCACTTGAAGAAATCGGCGGAGGTATTGTTATTGTAAAAGGCAATGAAGTGATTGGCTCCCTCCCTCTTTCCATTGGAGGATTAATGTCACCTCACCCTTATAATGAAGTAAACAGCTTACTTAAGCAGCTTCACGGGGCTCTTCATGAGCTTGATATTTCACAGAAATTCAATCCCCTGCTGACACTATCTTTCTTAAGCTTGCCTGTTATCCCGTGTCTAAAATTAACCGACAAAGGATTATTTAACGTAAAAGAATTCAAGCATATCACCGTTCAAGCATAAAATAAAAAGGACTCTTTCGAGTCCTTTTTATTTATATCCTTTAGACGGCGTAGTTCGAGTTTTACGATTTTTATAATGACGATATCCTTCTTTTAAAAGGATAGGAAAAACAGCGACTAGAATTTTTTTCAATATACGTCCCAATTTAAGGCACTCCTTTACGTGTTCTTACTTTACTATACCCAAATTGGACAGCTAAAAACGCAAAAAAAGAGCAGGTATATCCTGCTCTTTTTGTATTACTTACCGATAAATTGTTGAGTCCAGTACGTAGTATCACCTTTTACGTATCCAACACCAATTTCAGTGAAATCAGGGTTTAGAATGTTTTTGCGGTGACCGTCACTATTCATCCAAGCATTCATTACATCTTCAGGAGATTGCTGACCTTTTGCAATGTTTTCACCTGCTGTTGTATATTCAATGCCGAATTGTTTCATCATATCAAATGGTGAACCATATGTTGGTGAATTGTGGTCAAAGTACCCTTTATCCATCATATCTTTTGATTTAGTGCGTGCAACATCACTTAATTTTTTGTTAAGTGTTAGAGGTTTTAAACCTTGTTTTTCACGCTCTTGGTTCACTAAATCTACGACCTTTTGTTCGAATTGACTAGCATCTTTTGTTTGTTCTGCTTTATCAGTATTTTCTGATTGTTGAGCTTTTGTGTTTTGCTGTGTTTGCTCTGGAGCTTTTGCTTCTTCACTTTGCTCTGGTGCTTGTGCTTGTTCCTGTGGAGCTGCTTCAGCTTGCTCTGGTGCTTGTGTTTCTTGTTGTGGAGCTGCTGCTTGAGCAGATTGTCCTTGAGCGTTAAATTTCTTTAATAGCTCATCTACATTTATATTTTGTGCTGCTTGAGCATCTTTAATGTTAATTTGTTTTGGAGTGTTGCAATCAGGGGCTGCTGCATTTGCTTGTCCTGCTGTTAGTAATCCTAATGATACGGCACCTGCGACAGTGGCAATACGAAACCTTTTCTTCATGTTTAAAATCCTCCTATGTGATAATAAAGTTTTTTTGTAAAACCGCAACGCATCTAAGCTTGTAGCAAGCCAATCTCGTGATGCACCCTCATTGTTGCATGAAAACTATGAAACTCGCAACGTCTTTTAAGCTACCAAAATTATACTTTCATTTATGTAAAAAATATTTCGATTGTGTTACGTGGCTTCTATCTATTGGTAGTAAAAGGTTTTCATATTCTTTTAGAAACCGCTTCATCCAATGCAGTAATATAACTGTAAATTCCTCGTCAAAATCGTTACATAAAAAAAAGGCGACAGCAGAGTGGTAAACCACCCTGTTATCACCTTTTACAGAAAGTTTTACTAATATTATTTACTTACTTTAAGACATTTACTGATTCACGTACGAATGCTTCCATATCGTCTGGTGTACGGCTTGTAACTAGTTGATTACCGCATACTACCACTTCTTTGTCATGGAAGTTTGCACCTGCATTTTTCAAATCAATAGCAATTGATTTGAAACCAGTTACGTCACGTCCTTTTAATGTTTCAGCATTGATTAGCAGCTGTGGTCCATGACAGATAGCCATAACCGGTTTGCCTTCATCCATAAATGATTTTGTGAAAGCTACGACTTGATCGTCCGCACGCAAGATATCTGGTGAGAAACCTCCCGGTAAAAACAATGCGTCAAAATCTTCTGGTTTTACATCCGCAATTGCTTTATCAATTGTTAATGTTGTTTCGCCTTGTTTACCTGTTACTTCACCTGTTTTAACATCGATTTTGGTTAGCGTATGGCCTTCTTCTTCAAAGGCTTCGGCTGGATCTGTATATTCCACATCTTCAAATAAATCTGTTACTAATACTGCAATTTTCTTACTCATTCCAAGCAACTCCTTAATTGATTTGTGTACTAATGTTCTATAAATAAAATACCCGTACACTATTCTTTTAAACATAGTTTATGAGTAAAAAACTTTTCTACAATAATCAAAAACCACATTGAAGATTTTTATAAATCAGAAATTCAAAACAAATTAAATGTCTGGAACGTCGTCTCTTCTGGAACTGGATACACGTCTCTCCCTGCAATCACGTTCAGAATACGCTGATTGCGCTGAACGGATAAACCAAGATTTGTTGCGCCAGATCCATGTGAATGTTCGATATTGGTTAACGTAAAAAAGTGGTGGTTACGGGGTTGTTTAAAGACAAGCCGGTAATCTTTTGTGACTTTAAAACGCTTGTCATCTTCCCATTCGATATCATCTTTTATTCGTTCGATGAACGGCGAAATTTTTGGCTTATAGCCCGTGGACAATATCAAACGATCCGCTTCGTATTGAAAAGAGCGGCCAGCCTTTAATTGTTTGCACTCCAGCTCATATCCATTTCCTTTTTTATGAATATCACTTACTTCAGTCGAAGCTTGAATCGTAACTGGTACTTTTCCTTTAAGTGAACGATGATAAAGTAAATCATAGATTTTCGTTAAAGTAGAAGATTCAATTCCGTGACGTAAAGGATTTAAATCTTCTACCGTGCTTGTACGTTCCTCAAAAGACAGCGAATGAAAGTAATTTACATAGTCTGGCGAAAATAACTCTTGAGCAAGCTTGGATTGATCAAGCTGAAAAAAATTCGAGGATCTTGTAAACCATGTAAGGTGGTAATGATGTTCAGTCTGTTCTTCTAGTAAATCAAGAAAAATCTCTGCAGCACTTTGCCCTGAACCAACGATCGTTACATGCTTTCCTTTTTGAATCTCTTCTTTTTTATGTAAATAGCCGCTGCTGTGTAAAATATGCTCATTCAGCTTTTCTTCAAAAGCCGGAGGCACAAGTGGAATGCTTCCTGTTCCCATTACAACGTGTTTAGCATTTACCGTTTGAATTCCCTCAGGTGTTTCTATCTTTACTTCATAATACTCTTCTTCATTTTTTGGTATCACGTCCACAACTTTTGAAGAAAAGTGGCAGGAAGATAGCTGCTCCGCTACCCATTTTGCGTACTCGTTGTATTCTTGACGCGGAATGTCAAAACGATTAAAGAAAAAGAACGGATACAAGCGTTTTTGCCTGTGAATATAATTTAGAAAAGAATAGGGGCTTGTTGGATCCGCAAATGTAACTAAGTCTGCTAGAAACGGAATTTGCAAGTCCGTGCCGTCAATTAACATGCCCGGATGCCATTCAAATTTCTCTTCTTTATCAAAGAAGACGGCATCAATTTCATCAAGAGGCTCAGCAAGGGCCGCTAAGCCTAAATTAAAAGGTCCTATTCCTATTCCCACCATGTCATACTGCTTATTTGTCATCTTTAAACTCCCTTTCATAAAAAAAGCTAACAGTATTGTCTACTGTTAGCTTTTTACCCTTTTTCCATACATTTATGCGGAAGGAGTCATACTCATTTTCGGGCCAAACGATTCATACATGATATTTTCTTGGGAAATACCCATTTCAGCTAGGCCTTCTAACACCATTTGCGTAAATGAAGAAGATCCACAAACATAATAATATCCATGTTTATCGGCGGCATATTTAGCTAGCTCTTTTTTAGTTAAGCGACCATACGTTATATGTTCATCATGCTGTTCTGTTTGCGCTTGACTATAGAAAACGTGTTGTTCAAACGTATATGTCTCTGACAACGATTGAAGCTCTTGTTTCATTGCATGAAACTGCTCATTTTTAGCACTGTGAATAAATGTTACTTCTTGATTGTTTTCCAGTGCTTGATGAAGCATTGACATCATTGGAGTAATTCCTACACCTCCGCTGATAAATAATGATTTACTATTTTCTTTTAAGACAAAATCTCCTGCTGGAACGCTGACTTCAAGCAAGTCTCCTTCTTTCAATTGGTCATGTAAATAAGTTGACACAACCCCGTCTTCCATTTGCTTTTCTTTTTTCACCGTAATTTTATAGTATGGTTGGTTTGGATAGCCAGATAAGCTGTACTGACGAATGGATAAATACTCTTGACCAGGAATTCGTACACTCACATACTGACCTGGCAGAAAAGCAGGCAGCGCTTTTTGATCAGGTGATATTAAATAAAACGAGTACACGTCTTCTGCTTCTTTTACTTTTTTATGAACCATTAGTTTTTTATAATCTTTCCATCCTTTTTCTTCGGCTTCTTCATATAATTCTTGCTCCACACTTATGAATACATCCGCAATGGCACCGTATGCTTCTTTCCAAGCTTCCATAATCTCATCGGTCGCAGCTTCTTTTAAAACATCTTTAATTGCTTTTAATAAGAACTCTCCGACAATTGGATAGTGCTCTGCTTTTACGCCGATACTGCGGTGTTTATGAGCGATTTGCTTTACAACTGGAAGCAGAGTTTCAAGCCGATCGATGTACTGCGCAGCGGCATAAACTGTATTAGCTAACGCCATTTGCTGACGGCCTGTTTTTTGATTTGTTTGGTTGAATACATTTTTTAAAGAAGGATACTGTTTAAAAAGCATCTCATAAAAACGAGTGGTAATTGCTTGACCATGCTGTTCTAAAACAGGAACTGTACTTTTTACAATAGAAATAGTTGTTTGTTTCATAACTTTCGCCTCCGAAAGATTCATTTTTAAAAGATATATTTTTAATACATCTTTATGATACTCATATCCAACTTAAAAAGATATATTTTATATACACATTTAAAGAAATGTTCACAAATTCGCCTCGTCAAAAATGAGAGCATTCTTTCTGTATTTCTTAGATATAGACATGCTATTATAGATATATCAGCTGCTGATAAGAGAAGAGGTAAAAAGATGAGGCTCACACAATATACAGATTACTCACTGCGAGTTTTATTATATTTAGGCGTTCGCGATAATAATAAACTAAGCAATATAAAAGAAATTGCTGAAGCGTATAATATTTCAAAAAACCATCTTATGAAAATCATTCACGAGCTTGGAAAACTTGGCTTAATTGAAACGATTCGAGGACGAAACGGCGGTATTCGTTTAGCTCAGCTTCCAAAAGACATTAATATTGGAAAAGTGGTACGTCAAACAGAAGAAGATTTTCATATCGTGGAATGTTTTGACTGTGAAGGAAACTTCTGCATTATTAGCCCCGTCTGTAAGTTAAAAAGTGTTTTACATGAAGCCATGCAAGCCTTCATTAAAGTATTGGATCAATATACGCTAGAAGATCTAATTCAAAATAAAGATGAATTAAACCTCCTCCTTCTATCTCAAAAAAACGAGGAATGAGTAAACTAAAATTCATTTGAAATCATTCTCGTTTTTTTAACCTTTTTCCCTTTCATCATAAAATAAAAGATGTTACAATGAGGCACGTATTGGAAAGACAAGATGTCTCCATTCGAGCAGACAATGAACCTTATTCTGTTCATCCTAAAAAAATGACGAAAGGGTGTTTGAGTATGCACGTAGGAAGCAAAGGTTGGTATGTTGAGGAACTTAAGAAACGAGGAGTTCGCAACCACGAAGGCCGCAAAGTAGAAAAGTACAAAACATATGTACTTGCTAACTTGCTTGATAAACACAAAAATTAATTAACGTGTAATAAGAGAGTACAAATGCGTACTCTCTTTTTTGTTCATTTAATAAGGAGCGTCTTGATAAAAATAATTTGGTGATAATACTTTATTTTTATAAAGCTTATGAAAAATATGCGTGGTAGCTGGCGAAACCGGCGGAATCAACCATGTCCAGTTCCCAGTCACTTCGCGGCCATTTTTTTGCTCTCTTTCTTCAAACAAGTGAAATTGCTGAGCAGCGGTGTGATGGTCTACAATGCTAACTCTTTCTCGTTTAAAAGAAGAAAGCACTGCAACATTTAATTCAACAAGAGCTTTATCCTTCCAAAGCGTCGCGTTGTAATCCATGTTCAATCCCATCATAGAAGCTATTTTTGGAAGTTGATTATAGCGATACGTATCCGCTAAATTTCGCGCCCCAATCTCAGTCCCCATGTACCATCCATTAAATGGTGCCGCGACGTAATCAATCCCTCCAATTTCTAGCTTCATATCTGAAATCATCGGGACAGCGTACCATTTTAACTGTAAGTCTTCAAATTCAGGAAGTTCTGGATGCGTAATAGCTACTTCTTTCACTAAATGTTTTGGAATCTCAAAACATCGAGGTGACTCTTCATTAACTTGCAGTACCAGAGGAAGAACATCAAAGTGAGTTCTCTCACCTTCCCATCCTAAATTTCGGCAAACCTCCGTAAACGCAATAGAATCAGGATCTCCTACCATACCATATTCCGTCTCATATCCCGCATAGCGGATTAGCTGATGGTTCCATATTCTAACCGGCTCTTTTGCTTTCATTTTTGGTTTAAACACCGTAATAGTAGGCCGGATTTTCCCGTCATTTGTTGCATATTCAATATGGTGAAAAAGGGCGTCTCTTACCTCTTCAACTGTGTTCGCATCTCGCTTATCAAATACATTGAGCGATTGCCAAAATAATCGTCCAATACATTTATTGCTGTTTCTCCAAGCCATGCGAGCTCCGTGCTCTAACTCTTCAAATGTATGATCATAATGTCCGAGTGACATAATTTGCTGATGGATTTCTTTTAACCGCTTGTTTTTATCCGCTTCGCTTTTTTCAAGTTCAGCGTAACACGTCTCTATAAATACACGTGCTTGTTCAAATAATTCTTCTTGTTTCAACGTTTGTTCCCCCCTAGAAGAACAGATTTCATTCTTTTCGTTCAAGAAAAGCAAGTTTCAGTATACCATTCTCATAGCGGAAACGCGCATCATAATGCTTTAATAGCCTCTTTCAATATTAACCAAGTTAGAAGGCAATTCGCCTTGTTCAACTTTTTGCAGTGTTTCAACAAAGCACTCAACGGCTTCTTCAGCCGTAGTCACGGCTGAAATATGAGGTGTTATGATGATGTTTGAATGATCCCACCAAGAAGATTCTTTCGTTAACGGCTCATGCTCAAACACGTCTATGTATGCTTTTCGAATACGTTTTTGCTCAATAGCCTCTACTAACGCATTTTCATCTACAGTTGCTCCTCGTCCAACATTTATAAAGTATGCATTTTCAACTACATTCATCCATTTGGGATCAAAGTAGCTTTTTGTTTCATATGTTAGCGGCATTGTACTAATAATCCATTCGGCTTCTTTTAGCAATTCTTTTTCCTTCGAAATCGAGACTACTTGATCAAATGACGGCTTTTCATTCCCACTTTTAGATACACCTATTACTCGTACACCAAAAGATTTTAAAACGGCTGCAAGACGCCCGCCGATTTCACCTGTTCCGTAAATTATGACCGTTTGAGTAGAAAGCTGCTTAGGCTCTACCACTTTCCACTGCTTTTGCTTTTGCTGTTGCTGAAACTGTGCGTGGTGCTGAAGTTCAGCTAGCATATAGCTAAGACAATATTCACTGATTCGCTGACCGAATGAACAAACCGTACGTGTTAACATCACACTCTTTTTCCAATTACCGCTTTCTAAGAACCGATCGACTCCTGCGCCGAGAGAATGAACCCATTTAAGGCTATGATCTTCAAAGCAATTCGTTGGACCGAAGGATAAAAGCGCGTCAGCCCAGTTTAAATCTTCAATTGTAACGTCTTGCTCTTCCATAAATCGAAACGTCTGAGACAGCTGCTTTTGTTTGATTATCTCCTCCAGCTCTTTATGCATTCTTCCTGCCACTAGTATCGTATGAATATTCATTTCTTTTCCCCCTGCCTTGTTATTCTTTTGTATACTCTATTTGAATGATTCGATATAACCGTCCCTTCGTCATGAAGGATTTTCTACATTGATATATATAGTATGAATGAAGTGAAAGGAAGACGCGAGTGAATTTTATATGACTTTCAAGGCTGGAAAACTCATATGGATTTATGTATATAAGTTCGCTATAATCGTTATGAATCAATTTGTTTATAACGAAACGTACGATAGATATTTTAAAAGAAAAGGTGTGTCAGCATGAGTGTATTAAACGTAAAAAATCTAAGCCATGGTTTTGGTGACCGTGCGATTTTTAACGATGTATCATTTCGATTGTTAAAAGGTGAACACGTCGGCTTAATTGGAGCAAACGGCGAAGGTAAATCAACATTTATGAACATCATTACAGGCAAGCTAGAACCGGATGCTGGAAAAGTAGAATGGTCTAAAAAAGTGCGCGTTGGCTATTTAGATCAGCACACAGCATTAGAGCGCGGCCTTTCTATTCGTGATGTACTAAAAAGTGCTTTTCAATACTTATTTGATTTAGAAGCTCAAATGAATGGCCTCTACGAGAAAATGGCGGAGGTATCACCAGAAGAACTCGAAAAACTATTAGAAGAAGTCGGTACGCTTCAAGACCTCTTAACAAACAATGACTTTTATGTTATCGATGCGAAAGTCGAAGAAATTGCACGCGGATTAGGATTAGAAGATATCGGCTTAGATCGCGATGTACAGGATTTAAGCGGCGGACAGCGTACGAAAGTATTATTAGCCAAACTGCTGCTTGAAAAACCAGAAATTCTTTTACTTGATGAGCCTACAAACTACTTGGATGAACAGCATATTGAGTGGCTGCGACGCTACTTGCAAGAATATGAAAATGCCTTTATTTTAATTTCTCACGATCTTCCATTTTTAAATAGCGTGATCAATTTAATTTATCATATGGAAAACCAAGAGTTAAATCGCTATGTAGGAGACTACGACGATTTTATGAAAGTATATGAGATGAAAAAACAGCAGCTTGAAGCAGCTTATAAAAAACAACAGCAAGAAATGGCAGATTTAAAAGATTTCGTAGCGAGAAACAAAGCACGTGTGTCGACACGAAATATGGCCATGTCCCGTCAAAAAAAGCTCGATAAAATGGAAGTAATTGAACTAGCTCAAGAGCGTCCAAAACCAGAGTTTAACTTTAAGGGTGCTCGTACTTCAAGCAAATTAATTTTTGAAACATCTGATTTAGTCATTGGATACGAAGAGCCGCTTTCTAAGCCACTGAATTTAAAAATGGAGCGAGGTCAAAAGATTGCCCTTGTAGGAGCAAATGGAATCGGGAAAACAACTCTTTTAAAAAGTATTTTAGGAGAAATCAAACCAATTTCAGGCTCTGTAGAAAAAGGAGATTACCAGCATATTGGCTATTTTGAACAAGAAATCAAAACGGCTAATTACAATACGTGTATTGAAGAAGTATGGAATGAGTTTCCTCACTTTACCCAATACGAGATTCGTGCAGCTTTAGCTAAATGCGGCTTAACAACAAAACATATTGAAAGTAAAGTAGAAGTTCTAAGCGGTGGAGAAAAAGCAAAAGTTCGTCTATGTAAGCTGATTAACAATGAAACCAACATTCTTGTACTGGATGAGCCTACAAACCACTTAGATGTAGATGCGAAAGATGAATTAAAACGAGCTTTAAAAGAATACAAAGGAAGTATCTTAATTATTTGCCACGAACCTGAATTTTATCAAGATGTTGTCACAGACGTGTGGAACTGCGAATCTTGGACGACTAAATTATTTTAAAAAAACGGGTTAAAAGAGGCATATCTTTTAGAAAAAGTGGGAATGATAAGATTAAGTTCCCCCCCTTTGTGTGAGTAGCCATTTTTTAAATGGTTACTTTTTTTATGTATAGTCCTTTAATAAAATGGCTATATTGTATCTATACTCCCTAAACCCAAAAAGGCCGCTGCAGCGATGCAGCGGTCTTTTCGTTGTCATGGCTTCATCTGTAGCCAGCTATCAAAATAATGAACAGCTATACTGCTTGGAGGGTTTTCAGCTTGACACTCCGTAAGCAACATACCCAGCTCTTGCATCATCTTTTCTTCTCCTTTAGCAGAAAAAGAAATGTATTCTCCTTCATCTGAAGCCATCGTTTCTACCCCTATTTCAATCGGAGTGGATAGTAAACGTCCCCACTTGCGTTCATTTTCTGTTATTTCAGCAATACCGTTTTCTTGATCTGCGTGGTTTCGGTACGCCATAATTGTGACTTCATCAGCGTACTGAATAACCCACCGCCCCAGCGAACCGGAACCATTGCTATTTTTGAATGGAACTTCGTCAAACCAAAACGGTATATCTACAGCAAGCGGCAAGTGTAACTCATGAGACTGTACAGCGGCTTGAGAAATAACATATTGATACTGCAGAATACTTTTCACGCGATTATTTTCCCAACTTTTATACAAATAAGGCTCTACATCCAAATGAACCCCTGAAAATTGCTGTTGCTCGTCTGCTTCTGCTTGGTAAACTGTTATCCAATTAAAAAATGCTTCCTGCTCTTCTATACCAGAAGGCCCTATCCAATAAGGAGCGCCGTCAAGTGCGTAAACACTTATGCCCTTGGCTTGTGCTTGTTGGATAAAATGCCTATATACGGAAGGTGAAAGATGAGTATCAATTTGTAAATAAACGTTTGTGACCTTTTTTTCTTGAAGCTTTTCGAGGATAGCTTCTTGGTTCAGCATCCATTTCTTTGTATCCCACACCCACGTCGACAGCGGTATATTCATCTCTGCATTCACCTTTGATCCACATCCTATTCCTTTCCCCATATTAAACAGCCATACAACTACCAGAAAAATAAGAACGCACTTGCTTTTCACACTCTTTTTCCTCCTTTATACGAGCCAGAACTCATATAAAGAGAGTCTGACAGCTTGGCACAACTTTATGGTGAATTTCCCCCTTAAATCTGTAGCTTTTAGCAAACTCCTCCTTATCAATTTTTTGCAGCTTAATCTCTATATGTTCTATCGGTTGCTTGATTTATTTCTCTATATCTTTCTTATTAAATAAATATGCCTGTTTTGGATGGTTTGGCTGATTTGGATATTTCAACTGTAATTGTCCTTTTCGTAATAGCTTTGTTAAATAATTATTACGTACTCCATCCGGCGTTCTTTCTAGTAAATAAGCAAACTCTTTAAGCATAAGCGGTTTTTCTTTACATAACTCAAGAATAATATGTTCCATCTGATTCGGCGAAAGCCGTTTTTTTTCACGAGCCAGCGCTGCAATACCCCATAGCTTCGTATCAATATTCTCCACATTTACCAAATTAGAAGAATCCTCTTCTTGTTCCTTATTGCAGGAGTTATGATTTTTATTATAGGAGTTAACATCATTATTATATAAGTTACTCTCATTATTATAGTAGTTATCTTCTTTATTTAAGGAGTTAACATTGTTATTATATGACTTTAACTCCTCTATTAATTCTTTATTATAGGAGTATCTATTTTTATTGTAGGAGTCAATTTCGACATCGTTTTCAGGTGTATTTTGATATTTTTCGACATCTTTAAAATTATTTCCCAAATCGGTTATGGACGTATTGTAAGTGTCTTTTTCAGAAGAACTTACCTGTCTTTCTTGAGTGGACAGAGATAACGTGACCACTGTACGATGCATAGAAACATCTTGATCAATAGCCGGCGTTTTATAATGATGCAAGCTCCAATTTTGCTTTACTTTTTTTAAACCAGAGCCCGAACGTTCACATAACCCTAGTAAACTGAATAACTTAACGATATTTGGGTTTCGAAGCTGACTAACGGTATTGCTAAAAACTGAATCTGTAGGTACTAGCAAAAGACCTGGATTAGAAAAAACGTAATGTGAAGGTTGCTTTTCTAAAATAACGCCGCCCTCGCCATTATAATCTGCATGAATAAGCATATTAATCAAAACTTCTGTTAAAGAGGAAGCGATTGACGGCTGGGGTTCGCTATTACGAACAATTTCATGAATATGAAAATAAAAATCAAAGATATTTCCTGACCACGTCCCGTCTTGAGAGGTAAAGCGCTCTGTCCATTCTTCGTTTCCTTTACTTTCCCGGTATTCTAAAAAGTATTGTGGTAAAACTTCTGTGATAATCCGTTCTTCACTGAATAAAAGCAGGCCTGCGAGTGTGACTCCTTCTTTATGGGTATCTCTAACCTTTCCCCAAGCTCCTACTTTGTATAAAAACTCCTTTGTTTCAAGCGCATTCCAAGGATGAGCTGGTTTTACTTCAGCAAACCGATCCCGGTAGCTTTTGATCGTATCAAAATTTAATTCGTTTAATCCATAGTGCTCTAGGATGAGATTATCTTGTAACATATTCAACTCTCCTATTATCTTTGTATATTTATTTAACAGCGCGAATATGCTGTTTCTTACCTCTTTTTACTAACGTACTAACTTTATTTATCTAGATGCCATCAGCACCCCAAAGTCCAGTCCGTAGATTGTACTTCTGTTGTGCAATTTCTTCTAAATCGATATATACATCTTATCTATTCTATCATTTTTTCTTTATTCTCTCCTTCATTTTTCAATCTTCAAAACAGTCGAGTTTATTGTGTAAAAGCTGTGGATATTCATCTTTATCCACAGCTTTTACACAGACTACAAACCCTTTTCTAGCTGTTTCAATATAAATTTGTTATAATACCCTTCATAACAACGGATTAAGTGAGGGATTACGTATGGAAAAAGCTACATTTGCAGGTGGATGTTTCTGGTGTATGGTTACACCTTTTGAAGAGCTAGAAGGTATTCACGGCATTGTATCAGGATATATGGGGGGAACTGTGGATAACCCTACTTATGAGCAAGTGAAATCTGGAACAAGCGGTTACTACGAAGTGGTTCAAATCACATTTGACCCCGAAGTGTTTCCGTATAAACGTTTATTAGATCTTTATTGGCCGCAAATTGATCCAACAGATGACGGAGGTCAATTTCAAGATCGCGGCTCGCAGTATCGAACAGCAATTTTTTACCATAACGACAGCCAAAAACAAGCAGCTGAAGAGACGAAGCTAGAGGTCGCAGAAAGCGGACGTTTTAAAAAACCAATCGTGACAAGCATTCTTCCTGCCTCTACGTTTTATGAAGCCGAAGAGTATCACCAAGATTTCCACAAGAAAAATCCAAAGCATTATAAAGAAGACCGCGCTAAGTCTGGTCGAGATGAATTTATTCAAACGAACTGGAAATAATTCTTGTGTTCAAAATAAAGCCGCATAGCGTTTGCTATGCGGCTTTGTTTTACCAATTATCTGTATAAGTCGTTGTTGTTGACGGCACGCTCCAATATTGCTGCGAAGGCTGCCATGCTTTTAACGATCCATCAGCTCTCTTCACAATTGCTTTAAATTGAACATTTTGACTCGCAGGAAAATAGACGGTGCCTCTCCAATCAGCTGTAGATGAATTATATGTTAATTTAATTGGATAAATGGACGTATCCCACTGACCTAGCTCAGCTCTGTCTCCAACAATATAAACCGTTTCTCCTAATGCAGTTGGCGCATTTTTTACTACAACCGTTTGCGCAACAGGTGTAACGCCCAACGTATTTTTAAATTGCCCCATCAGCGTATCATTGTTAATAACATCGTAGAAACGAAGCAAAGTAAATCCTGCAAAATTATAGTTAAAGGCCATTTCAGCTGCTTTTTTATATTGATCTTCGCTGCCTATAGTTAAAGCATTTTCCCCGTTTAAAACAACTCCTTTTGCATTCGCAATACCTGCTACCTGGCGTACAAGCGTCTTTGGCATAGAATATTCCGGATAATTTCCGCTGTCCGTCATTTCTAAGCACGTAAACGTTATATCTAATTTAGCTGTTTTAAACGCATCTAAAAGCGCGTTGTAATCATTATATCCAGCAGGTTTTTCTGCAGCATGAGGAATCGTGGGATTATTATACTGCCAATGAATTCCTGCCACTTTTGCACCGATTGGTACGTTAAAGGTGGAATCAAAAGCCTGATGAGCTAACTGTCCAATACGTTTTGTGTGATCTTCCAAAGCTCCTTGATACCATGCTAAGAAATCTTTTCCATAAGCTGTTGAATAACCATCTTTTAAGAACTGATAGCCATCTGATGGCGGTAAAATTTGCGATGCAGACGTTAAATTGGTTCCCCATGCTTGATTAATGCCGGCGAGTGAACCGTATTTAGTCAAAGCATATGATTGAAACTTGCTTTTGGCGAAGTTCGTATACACTTGAAATTTCCCTCTAGACGGATAGCCGGTTCCGTCTGCTGCTGTATAAGACGGATAACGAATTTCACCTGCAGGGCCTCCTGATAAATAGATTTTAGCAATCACGTCTTTATAAGGTGCTAACGCTTGCGCAAATGCCGTATAGAGCTCTCCGTATTGCTTAGAAATAACGTCGGTTGCAAGCGGGCTTAGCGTTTCTTTATTTGTCGTACCTGTTTCAGATTTAAAGTAAAGGCTGTCATCACTTTTTAAGTTCCATACCCAAGACGGAAGCGGAACGTTACAATCATCTCCTACATTACCGCCGCACTGATGAGTAGAAATAATAGGAACGATCTTTATACCCGCGTTACGAGCTGCTTGAGCAAATCGCTGAGCATAGGAAAAATCGAACTGCTGATCGCCGTTTTTCTCCATATCTCCCCACCAGAAGTCTACTGTCACTGCATAAAATCCATTTTGTTTCGCTTTGCGTAAATCGTTCTCAAACGCTTCCCATGTTGTATAGTCTGTTACCTTTTTTAAAGGCGCCATTAAATAGGTTTTGTAACCTGGATTCATTGATTTTCCATCTACGGCAGCCGCTCCGTTAATTGGACTTAAAATGAAAGCGTTAACAAAAATGAACATCAAAACGAAAGCCAATCCTTTTTTACATAGCTGTTTCATATCTTCCCTCCATTTTTTCAAAATCACCTATAGGTATTCGGCAGATTTTAGTTTTTTCCTTTTTCTTTTATAAAAAAAGACGCCCCGCCAGGACGCCTTCTTCATTAGTTCCAAATCTCATTCACCCATTCAGGATGGTCAATAAACGGATTGCGGTTATGCTGATAGTCTGAATAAATAATGTCATTTCTACGTCGTTCTCGATCATCTACTGGGTCTTGGGCATTCCATTGAAGAAGCACAGATAATTTCCCGTGATAAGGAGCAGTGCCATTATTCACTGTGTTATTAAGTTCTAAGTCAGGCTCATCACTTACATCGCCTTCATAGCGCACGGCCATATAAAACAACATACGAGCCACGTCGCCTTTTACTTCATCTCGAGGTTCCCATGAATCACTGTCAAAATAATTTCCGAGTGCTTCGCTATGTTCCGTCCCTCCGTTATCAAAATCTAAGTTTCCTCTCGTACTGTTTACAGACACATCGGTTGGACGTAAGTGATGAAGATCTGTTCCAGGTCCCATAGCTGTTCCGAAATCCCCGTGAGACTTTGCCCAGACGTGCTCACGATTCCAATCGTCCACTCCGCCTCCCTTTGTACCCTTAGCCTGTGAACGCCCCGTGTAGAGCAAAATAACGTTATTTGCGTTAGCTGGATCTTCATCCGTTTTCTTTAAAGCTTCCCATACGGCTGAATACGACAGTTCTGTGTGATGATCAATAATGTTATGAAGCTCTGTCTTTAAGCTGTTTCCTGTTTTTTCAGCTGCAGTACGATAATAGTCTTCTACTGGAACGGTTGGCTCTGTGGGATCTGGAGCGGGATCAGTTCCTCCTGTTTCTGTACTGATAGAAGTAACTGATTTTATTCCAGAGTGCGAAAAATAAGGAGTGAGTGTGCCCGTAACAGTAAGACTTTTCCCTTTTAACTCCGAGTGACTTTGAAGTCCAAATGTACTTCGCAAATTTGAAGGAATTTGAACGTACACCATCTTGTCTGTATTGGTTTCATTTGAACTGTCAGCAAGAGCAAGTGCATAATCGTTTGGGTAATTGCTCTTAATAACTGTAGATGTGCCTGTAGGTTGACCTACTACATATCCTTTAACCGTTTGTACACTGTTGTTTTGATTCTCAAGAGCTTGTGCAACAGATAAAAACGCGGCTGCTTGACTAACAGGAGTTAAGCTTACTAAAAGAACAAAAATAAGCAGGGACATTGCCCATGTTTTTTTACACAGAGCGTATAATTTCACTTTTTTATTCCTCCTTATGATAGGTTTGAAAACTAGTTTTCTTCCACCTCTTTATATTATTTTTTCACTGTGAATTCCCTGCCTCTTTTTTGTTAAGTTTTATAGTGAAAAAGATGTATTCTTCTTTACAGTGACGGCCACTTTATGCGAAGGGTTATCTTTTTAAAAGTCCACATTGGAAAAAGCATTATGTGTCTTTCTTTATATATGGTATAATCAACCGAATCGTAAAAGAGCTTATACTATTTCAGAAAATGAAATGATTTAAATAGAAATGAGGATTGTCTATGCTTAGTTTTGACGAAAAATTAGCTATTATTTCATCGTTTCCAGAGCTGCATCGAAAAGATGTATCTTTAGGACGCGTGAATTTTCATTATGAAGAAAGCGTGTACGATAAAACGGTTGTTGTGCATCATCTGCATCCTAACGGAAATGGATTTGTATATGCAGGGTTTTTAAAAGGATATGAAACAAATGACAAAGGTCTTGTAAATATCCGTGATTATACAGAAGAAGAGCTTCGCTCTATTATTGAAGCTTCTATTGAATCTTTGTCTACCCTTCCTGATACAGCTAGAGAAGAAGCTATTGTAGGGAATGGAAATGAACAGCGCTGGAACGGCCCAGACAATGCAACGCTTTTACTTGTTCATGAAGATGACCTGTGGAATGTTTATTCTGGCTTGAATTTAGAGGCAGCATTTCTATCTTACGAAGAAGCAGAAGATTATTTGTTTGAAGAAGGCTTCCGCCGCCTATAAGCCTGCGTCTATACGAAAAAACCTCGCTGTTGATTAACAGCGAGGTTTTTTCATTTTTTTACAGAAGGCTGAGGGCTGATGCGCGGTATTAAAACCGCAAATAATATAACAACCCCCACACCAATCAATAATAAATAAAACCATTGTAGGTCTGATGACTTTTCAGAAACAGTTTGTTCTGTTCGCTCTTTCTTGTAGGAAGTGTTTTTAGAAGAAAACAAGTTATATTCTTTTGCTTTCGCAGAAATCGTATTATCTTCAGCTGATGCGTTCGCAAAAAGACTTTCTTTTAAGCTCTCTTTCTCTGCATCTTCCTCTTTTTCAAATGTAAGATCCTTTATTTCCTCCGGAATATTTCCTACTTCTTTTTTATTTTCTAGCAAAGATTCGGGGTCCAAATTAATCGGATCATCCTTATATACATTTGGTTTAATCTCTTCAACGTTTCCGTCATCAGCTTCAGCCGCTGCTGCTATAGGGAAACAAAGAAGTAAAAAAATAAGAACAATACTTCCAATCTTCTTATTAAGCACTATAGGTTTCATCATTTTCAACCTCTT
Organism: Priestia sp. JNUCC 25; assembly: GCF_053667915.1. Taxonomy (NCBI): domain Bacteria; kingdom Bacillati; phylum Bacillota; class Bacilli; order Caryophanales; family Bacillaceae; genus Priestia; species Priestia sp. JNUCC 25. Next base: position 337,483 of record NZ_CM132211.1, on the reverse strand, counting down.
TAGTCGTCTTTAAAGCACGAATAATAGATGGCAGAACACTTAAAACGGCAGTCATTCCCAGTAATACAATAAGCGCCTGTCCAAACAGAGACTGCGTATCATATTGAATTGACATATATACTTTAGATACTGGATCTTCGTAATTAAAGTTTGGCATAGATAAGTTAAGAAGCGGGGTAATATAAAATAAAATCAACCCTACTGTCGTCACCCATCCAGCGAAGCTTCCTAATAAGAAAGCAATACGTACGAGTGTAGATGAAGCAAGCAATAAGACGATTGTAAAGATTGACCATTCCATTGCCCGGTCTCCCGATAACGAATAAATATTAAGGCTAAAGATACTTACCATTAACCCTACAATCAAATTCAATAACCCAAACAGCGTACCTTTCACAAGCATAGGTGCATGTCGGTAGTATTGACTGAAATAGCCAATTAGTAAGCTGCTGATTAAGATAATAACCAAAATGACAACTGGTGGAACCTCTTTTACTTTTTCAGCCGGCACTTCACCGCTTACTTGAAGAGGATTCGCTAAATAATGATAAACGTAATCATTATTCTGTCCATCTACTAATGTATTATTTAACAAACGGTATACCTGGCCGCGAACCAACTTCGTTGAATCCACGTTTTGGGCCCACTTGCTGTTAAGTGTGTCAGCTTTATCCTGGACTTCATTTACACGCTTCTGCAATTCATCTGTGTATGTGACAACATTAGCTTGTCTTTCACCTAAAGATGAAATGAGTTCGTTCATTCCCTTCAACTCTTGACCCATGCTTTGCTGCAGCGTCATTAAGCCCGTTACGTCCGGAGCTTCTTTCTTTTCTAATGCTTGATCTTCACCTGCGCTAGATTGAAGCTCTTGATTCATTGCATTTGCTTTTTCTTGAATAGCTGATAGCTCTTCCATAATAGATGCTTGTTCAGCATCAACTGTTTGTCCATATTGATCAGCAAAATCTTGCACTGAACTTTGGAACTGTGCTAACTCTTCTTTTGTTAGAGACAGGTTTTGTTGGATTTGCTTACGTGCATCTTGAGAAGAGACGGTGCCAGCTAACGCCTGCTGCAAACTTCCTTTAATAGAGTCATTGTTAAGGACGCTGTTCTGTATGTCTGTATTTCCTATTTGAGCTAAAGTCAAATCATACTGCGATAAATCACCGTAATACTTTAGCAGATCTTCTGCACTGCTGCTTTGAATCTTACCTGAGAATGTATTGCTCAACTTTTCCTTGCGAGAAGCTGAAAGGTTTGGAGAAGATAAAATTTTATCTTCTTTGTTTTTAATCATCGTAATGAGATTGTCTACATCCACACTACCTTTAGAAGGCTTTTTGCCGTCTTCTTTCAACTTTTCATTCTCTTTTTTTAATCGTTCATTTTCTTCTTGAAGCTTAGCAATTTGACCGCTCGACGACTTGGTTGCTTCTTCTAAGTCTTTCTCTGCTTTGTTTTTCTGTGCTGTCAAAGACTTAACGTCTGCTTCCAAACTGGCAATTTTCTGCTTCAGCGCATCCGTGTTTTCTCCTGAAGCTTCCGGCTGAACGGTTACATTTTGCAGCTCATCTTTGACTGCTTGTACCTGTGTTTTCAGATTAGCCACTTTTTCAAGCGCACTTTTCACAGCATTGGATGTACCTGATGCATCCGCTGTGTCCGATGTTTCAGGCGTTTCCGTTCCCTCAGATGTCTCAGGTGCTTCAGGCGCTTCAGGCGCTTCAGGTGTTTCGTTCACCATTCCTTGGAGCTGCTGTTCTAAGTCTTCAAGTCCTTTTGATATATCATCAAGCTTTGCTGTTTGCTGAGATAAATCCACTTTAATTGGTTCTGACGTTCCTTCTCCTTGACCGGAATCTGGCTGAGTTCCATCATCTTCTCCAGGATCCGTCGGAGTCTCTCCACCTTGACTCGGATCTGGCTGAGTTCCGTTATCTTCCCCAGGGTCCGTTGGCGTCTCTCCGCCTTGATTTGGATCTGGCTGAGCTTCGCCATCTTCTCCTGGATCCGTTGAGCCTCCGCCACCCTCATTTGATGAAGCTGTCTCTAGCTGCGCACGAAGCGGCTTTAGCTTACTTTCAATTTGATTTAGGGTTGTTTGCTCAGACTGCTGTTTATATGAACTGACTATTTGGCCGTTCAAATCTTGCAGAGCTTTTTCTTGTTCACTGACGTTATCCGCTTGTTGTTCTCCAAGTTCTCCGACGGCTTTTTGATTTTGATCCAACTGCTGTTGAATGGAAGATAAGCCACTAAACACTTGATTGGCCTGCTCATTAAAATTTTGCTTAGAGCTTGGCTGATTAGATTCAAGGGAAGACAACTCTTCTTGAATCGCAGCGACGCTTTGAGCCTGCGTTTTTTCAAGCATTTGTTTCTGTGTTTCTTGATATGTTTGATATTGATTTACATATTCAATGAAGCTGTTTAAATTCTTTTCAACCTGTTCTACGTCGCCTTGTCTGTCGCTTGAACCTTTTTCTGCTTTATTTACATTATCTTGGATTTGCTGAAGAATTTTCTTTTGATCATTTAATTCACCTGCTAAATCTTTTGAATTCGGTTTATAAAAAGCGACCATTGTTTTTTGAAAGGCGATTTCTTTATTTAGAATTTTATCGAACTGTCCGCGTACCTTATCTACTTCCTGTGATACATAACTCCAGTACAAAGAGGACATTTCATTATTAACCTTTGTAGTAGCATCTTCTAATTCCCCTACTACTTTTTCCTTATTAACTGCGTTAAGCTGACTTTGAACTTTGTATTCCAAAGTAGCTTTTTCTGGATTTTTTTCCTGATACGATAAAATATTTTGTGAGAAGGTCGAGGGAATATAGATAACCGCATCATATTTCCCATTCTGTAAACCGCTTGTAGCTGCGCTTCGTCCAAGCACGGTCCATTGATAATCCGACCCCTCCTGTAAAAGAGGAGTCACTTTTTCTCCAAATTCTATCGCTTTTTCACTATTTTCTTTTACTCCATTATCTTCGTTAACAACCGCAATCGTTCTTGTTGAGTTTTCTGTGACTTGCAGCGGGTTGTCTCCAATATACTGGAAAAAGAAAGAAGGAAGAGCCAAAATTAAAACAACAGCTAATATGACTTTAAGTGTATACTTACGCTGTTCGGTCATGTTAAGATCTTCCTTTCACTTACACATAGCGGGATTTGAATTCTTGTTTCTTTTCCACTTTTAATATAATAACCGAAGCCAGGGTTAACATCGGCTTCTTTTCGGTCATAAGGAAGTGTAAATAAGCTTTGCTCTGTTTTCCTCATCAGCAACACGGCTTGGCTAATTTGCTTCACTTCTGTTGTTAACGCGTCAAATCCTTTTGAAAACTCATTGTTGTTCCCTGCAACAATCAAGTTAAAGCCCAGGTGACTATAATTTTTCATCAATTTTGTAATACGATCCTGCAGGACGCTGTCTAAGTTTTGCTGGAATCGTACAAATCCGTCTACTACAAGCATGATCGGGGCAAATGAAAGACTGTGTACCGTTCCTTCCTGCACTGCTTCCAAATACTTATTTTCACGTCGCTGCAATCGTTCTTCAGTTAAATCAAGCCAGTCGATAATCTGTTCTTTTGTTTCCATGTAAACAACTTGCTCTTCAGCTGCATAGCTTGATAAACCGCGGTCAACCGAATCAAATAGTCCGATTTGCTTCACGCCTTGTTCAAGCGCTGTTTGCAGTATGACCTTCACTACATTTGTCTTTCCTTTTTGCGTCTGCCCCATGACGATGCAATGCTTATTTTTCGTAAAGTTCATATGCACCGGTCGAACAAACTCTTCATCTAATCCAAGAGGAATGACTCCTTTTTCCCGAATAACCCTTCTGTCCGTCATAAACTCGGCAAGTACAAGTTTCGATGACAGCATTGGTACAGGCTCCGGAACAGTAGCATCAGCATATTGATTCTTTAATCGTTGAATGTGCAGCTTAACTGCATCAAAGATTTCAAAATCATCTTTTCCTTCCACAGGTAAAAACAGCTGCGCAAAATAAGGTTGATCCGTTTTAATAATAGCCCGGCCTGGAATAGACTCTAGCGCATACGGCGTACGTCCTAAAATAGAATACGCTTCTGAATGATCCATTAAATAATGAACAACTTTTGTTTTCAAGTTATTCATAAGCGACTGACGAATAGAATTCACGCGCGTCGCGGTAAAGATCATATAAATTCCTAAAGACTGACCGTCACGCACGAGCTGTGTGAACTGCATTTCTAGATCTTGCATTTCTTCTTTGACAAGATCAAAATTATCAATCGTGATAAAAATTAGAGGAAGCTCTTCTGAACTTAGAGCATTATACATTTTGATATTGCTAACTTCCCGCTGTTGAAATAACTGCTTTCGCCTTGCGATTTCTTGTTTGATAATCGTCATGAATTTTTCAATTTTACGCATTTGATCCATTAAGAAATAATCCGCCGTATGAGGCAGCTGACGAAGCGGCAGCAGCGTGCCGTTTCCAAAGTCAAAAATGTAATAATGAAGCTGCTCCGGGCTCTGTCTTTCAGCTAGACTAAGAAGCAACATCATGACTGTAAACGATTTACCGTATCCTGACGAACCAAATATACCAATGTTTCCATCGTCCATCAGCTGATAGTTATATACCGTTTGGCTTTGCTTTTCCGGTTCATCAATCAAGCCAATTGGGAATACACCGTCTCGCTTCTCTTTGTACTCACTGCGAAGCAATCTTTCTTTAAGAGGCGGCAGCCATGGACTATTTAATTTTTTGATAGCTAGTTCCTGCTGCGTTTTTTCAATTTTTTGCACCACAACATCAATTTCTGCTTCCGCTTGTTTAGATGACGTCTGCTGAGTAGATACATCAGATAAAGGAATCAACCCGAGATCTGTGACAATGGCGACTTCATCTTCAGCCCCATACGTATCTTCCATGTACGGCGCGCCGCTCCAAGCTGACTGAAACAGTTCATACACTTCATTATTTCCAACCTGCAGATAGCCTCGACCCGTCACCGTAATAGAAGCAGCGTCCGCATTTTTTAAAATTTCTTTACTGTCAGCGGCATCTTGGACTTTTAAAGCTACTTTAAAGCGCGCGTTACTCCAAATTTGATCGTCAATAACACCGCCTGGCTTTTGCGTCGCTAAAATTAAATGAACGCCCAGACTACGTCCAATGCGCGCCGCGCTGACTAATTCCCGAATGAACTCTGGTTCTTCACTTTTTAACTCGGCAAATTCATCCGAGATTAAGAATAAATGAGGCAGAGGTTCTTCTGCCATACCTTGCTTATATAAATCTGTATAATCATTAATGTGATTGACTTCATATCTATCAAACAAGCGCTGGCGTCGTTTTAATTCACTTTTAATAGAAGCTAGGGCTCTTGTACTAAAATTCTTACTTCCTTCAATGTTTGTAATGGTTCCAAGCAGATGAGGCATGTTTTTAAACGGCTGAGCCATTCCTCCGCCCTTATAGTCAATCAATAAAAACGCAACTTCATGGGGGTGGAAATTCACCGCTAGAGAAAGAATGTACGTTTGTAAGAATTCACTTTTCCCTGACCCCGTCGTACCTGCAAGTAATCCATGAGGGCCGTGAGCTTTTTCATGAAGATTTAGTTCAACAATATCTTCTTTTCCTTTTAAACCAATGGGAACTGCTAGCGACTTAGCTGATTCATTGCTTTGCCACCTTTGCACGATATCCAACTCACCAATTTCTCTTGCTTTAAATAATTCTAAGAATGAAACGCTATTTGGAATTGAGTTGGTCATGCCGACTTGGTGATCCAATGTTCGCAGCATCCTTGCAAATCTTTCATTATAATCAAGCGTGTGTTTATCAAGCTGAAATGGAATATTCACAGCTTTTTGCTTTTGAATTAATATATCCCCCTCGGATTCGTTAATATAACGGACGAGTGTATGAACATGCTCCGTTAAGCTTTCCTTTGTCTCTGCCGCAAATATCGCAGAGAACCCAAGGTGAGGGTGATATCCTTCTAAATACTCTAAGATAACGTGATCTGCAATTAACTGCTGATTCGTAATAATAAAAACAAAGTGAGGCAAGAAAACCCCTTCTCCTTTTGCTTCATCTAAATCGCGTTCTCTCAGCATTTCATAAATAGAAGATAAAAGCTGATCTCTCGTTTGTTCATTATAGATGAAACCTTTCGCAAAAGAATGCGGAAGCTGAAAATGAGGAAGCCATTTCATCCATTCCCACTCTTTATATTCTTCTTCATCAAAAATGAATACGAATCTTACGTCATGATAACTGTGGGAAAATGCCAGCTGTCCTACAAGCTGATGCAGTTCATTCTTCACCGTTTTCATCTTTCCTACCAGACCGATAGAGCCTAAACCTAAATGAGCGGTAACAGGGGCATTTTTCACTTCTCGATAGACCTTTTCCATGTGCTGAGACTGCTCAAGCAAATCATCAATTTCTCGATTAGCCATATCTCCGCTATTCAAAGAAATTTGGTAGCTTCCCGGAACTGTTCCTGTTCCAAGGCGCACCTGTAAAAAATCACTGCTTTCTACAGTTCGTTCCCAAATTCGATCAGAAATCTGTTCTGTTAAATATTTCATTCGTTCAAACGTCGGAAAATGATAAGATAATACATCTCGTTGAACTGATACTAGTTCTTGTAATTCCTCGCGCTTGTTTTCTAAATACTTTGTATAAATTCGACGACGACGCTCCTGCCGCTTCTTGCGCTGTTTTTTATCTTTGAAGTATTGAACGGTAGATACAATCAGCGTAGTCGTAAACATCATGACAGATATAATAATAAAAATTCCCCTAGGCTGAATAATCGAGACCGTACCCATGACTAAAAGCATGACTAATGGCGGTAAAATAGTAAGCCATAAGCTTCGGTTATTTTCATCATTGTCCTGAGACGGAAAGGACAAGCTTACCTTATCATTAGGCAAATCATATATCATGCGCGGTGTCCGTCTATAAACCGGGTACTTCTTTTTCATTTCAGAAATAGGCTGTGCCGTAGCTGGAAGCTTAGATGCATAATCGTAGTAGCTTTGAATCTTCAGCAAATCTTTTTCGATCAATTGAATCGTCATAGAAGACCATAAAATAAGATCTCCGGGCTGAAGGTTCGTATTCTCTTCTAGTCGGTGTCCGTTAAGATAAAGCGGTTCTTGGTTATAAAAGACCTTCCACTTCCCGTTTATCTTCGATAAGTAAAATCCTTCTTTTGGCTCTACTACACACTTTTGTTTCTGCTGATACACATCAGCTGCTTCATCACTTGTGGAAAACGAAACTTCTGATCCGTAATCAATATAATAGACAGCTTCTTTAACAGCCGTCTCTGTAAGGACAAAGGTTAAAGCATGTCCTTGTTCTCGCCATACAAACGACTCAGAAACAGATAGCTCTGCTATCCTTTCTTCTCCGTAGGAAATTAAGAGCCGGCCGTTCTTTTCAGATGACAGCGTCATTTGCCCTTTCTCAAACGGATAGGAAAACGTAAAAGTTTGATGCTGAGTGTTTCCAACCGTTGCTTGGCGAAAGGTTTTAAAATCTACAGGCAGCTGCTGATACGTTTGCCCACTAACTACCCAAAGCATATTCATACAACTACCTCCCTACTTCGATTGGTCTTCCTGCTGTTTTTTCTGCTCTTCTTGTTTCTTTTTCTCGGCTTCTGCAGCTTTTTGATCTTCTTCCTGCTGCTTGGCCGCCTGTGCCTCCTCAGCTTGTTTCTCTTCTTGCTGCTTGGCTGCTTCCGCTTCTTGCTGATCATTTTCTTTCTTAAATTCTTCAAGTTCGTTCGCTACTTTATCAAGCTCCTCTTGCTTTTTATCAGCCGCTAAATCGTTGTCTGTCTTTAGCTGACCTTCGTATTTCATTAGTGCATAGATAATTAATGAACGTTCTTCTAACAACCTGCTGACTTCTAGCGCTTTTTTGTTGTCTCCTCGGCCAATGTAAAACCAATACGCAAAATACTGAGGATCTGACTGAAGCGTAATAGTCTTTAAAGCATTTGCTTTTTGCTCCTCCCCTAACTTTTCATTAACAAGATAGGAAGTTGCTATTTCGTATTGCACAATTTTAGGCATGCTTTCAATGTCATAATCTTCAAGTGTGTCGACTACTTTGCTGTAGTTTTTTTCAAGAAAGTATTCGTTGCTTTCTACAAATGCTTCTTGTTTCGGCTGAGCAAAAAAGTAAGAGTAAAAAGTATAAATAAGAGCTGGAATTAATAAGACAAGTATACCCACAGATGAAAACTTAAAAATAGTCCAGCGTTTTTGAGGAAGTTGAACGAGTGTCTTTTGATGCTTTTCAATTTGGGTTAGCTTATGCTGAACAAATTGACTCAATTCTTCCTCATTGCTGATATGCATTATTTTTTTAGCGTCTTCTTTTAATTGCAAGGTCTCATATAACTTAAAATACTGTTCAAATGTATGCGATGAGTCAACGGCCGCTGCTATCGTAGCCTTTAACTCTTGAAAGCTTTGTTCCTCGTTAGACTCATAAGGAGGTAAACTTTCTTTGACTCCATAATGTAAAAAAGCCGGACTTAAACTTTTATCAAAAATGATATTTTCTGGACAAATCAACAAATGCAGCCTTGAAAAAGAATGCTGCTTTACCTGTTTGATAAGCTGATCTGCAAACAGCCATTTTTGCTGTTCTTCTTTTCCTCTTAATGCTGTAAAAGGTTGAAATTCGGAAGTAGGCTTAATTGTTATTTTAAGTTCATCATCGCTCATCATGATTTCTTTTTGAAAAGCCGTGTTTACATCCTTTAACATTTCAATCTCAACAGAACGATTAAGTCGAATTTTTTCTTTTTGAAAAATAAATGTATATTCATTATTATGACGTGTCATTACAGCTTCGAGCTGTTCTTCTAAGTAAGTCGGTTTCTTCTCTGACATTCTAATAGACTCCTTTAGAGAATTTCGATACAATCACCTGTGGTAATTCCGCAGTTAATCATCGTCTCATTTCCCGAGAAAATAAGATTTTTATTTGAAACACGTATCCACGCACCGTCCTTTGGTGATTGAGTAATCTTTTTAGCTTGCCAAACGATCTCGACTACTTTTTTGAGTGAATGATAGTTTGATAGTCGCAAATCGAACCGATCACCTGTATAGTGCTTTAAGTCTACTGTTACTTCTATATACATAGGGTTTCATCACCTCAAAACATAGAAAAAGCGCCTTCATCTTTTGAGAATAGGGCGCTCCTTTTATTACTTCACTTAGATTATTAGATGAAGTTAACCGCGGATTTGGCTAGCGATTTGGTTATCTGTATCTTCAAGAACATTTGCAGAGTCATCTAATTGCTTAGCAATCTTTGTAAGTAGGTTAGACATTTCAACGAAAGAAGGCTTTAATTCTTCGTATTGAGCAGCAAACGCTTCGCTTGAAGCACCTTCCCACATGTCTTGAAGTTGATTTTTCATTGTATCAAGACGGCTTACTAATTCTTGAACTTGACCGCTTTCGTTAGTATAACGACCTGCCATGTCGCGAAGCTCTGCTGGTGTTACGCGAATAATCCCTGACATACATATCTCTCCTTCGGTTTATATATTTACTATTATTGTAAGAAACTCTAGTGTTAAGGTCAAAGGTTACTTGCAAAAGCCTCCAAAAATGAGAATATGTATCTACAAATACCCCTAAAAAATGCAAATAAAACCTAAATAACCAAGATTTTGTTCTCATTTAAACCTTTTCTATCTGATCTATAGGTACCTATTTAAAGGAAAATAAAAACTATAAGACTATTAAATTACATTTTTGTTCATTATCTATAGAACTATTTACTAGTAATAAAAAAGCAGCAGCCTATTTAAGGCCCTGCCTCTTTATATATCTTCTATTTATTTAAGATTCAGACATGCTTTGAAAAAGCACATGCGCTTTTTATTTTTTGGCTACTGCTTAAAATAATTTTGATCTTCTTTTAACATCCTTATTTCTTCGGGGATGAATAATTTTGAGAGAGGCGTGTCAGGGTTAAGTAATATCGCTATTTCTTCATTTAATACAGGCAGCATATCCTTAAATGATACGCATACGGTCTTTTCATCTTTCAGCATCTGTTCAATCGGATATTTTGACGAAAAAACAGGTAAATATCGGTACGCTGCGCTTTTCATCGTCTGAACGTAGTGCTCTGCAATTAATATATCTGATGCTCCATGCTCTGAACTAACAACTAGCCATAAATTGCTATTCATTAAAGTTTTATAAAATTGAGCAATTTTCTTATTATCTTTCATTGCTTCAATTAATGATTTTTCTAATAAGTTAAATGTATATTTCATTGCCGAGACAACCCTGTAAGGAACTGTACTATTTCACTTCCAGCGCCATCATATACTTCATTCATTCTCTCTTCACTTCCTCTGTGCTGTCACTAAACATAATGTTTGAAGAATTCATTTCCTGACTTAAAATGCCCAACCCCATTTGAATAACGCCATAAGTAAAAAATTCCGTTCGACTGCATGTAGAACCATTCACTACTTTTTCTTCCCAAGACATAGAAAGCGAATTCCACATAACATTAAGAGTACCTAAAGGTTTTTCAATCGTTCTATGCATATTGTCATACGTATTCCATTCTTTTAAGTTCTTTATGTCATTCCATGTATCTTGTGAATGGGTGCTCCCATCGCTCCACACGCTCGACCAAAACTCCGTCCAGCCTGAAGAGCCTTCTAGCTCTCCATCTGCTTTTCTCATTTGTTCTGCAGTGTCTTTTACTAATAAATGTGCGTTTTCCGTTAGCGAATCAAGTTTGCGAATCATATGCTGTAACTCTTCCTGCAAGTCCAGCACTTTATCAATATCTGCAACAGACAAGAAATGTAGATTTGTAGCTTCCCAGCTTAGTTTTTGAAGTGCATCAGCCGTCTGTGAATGAGACTGCTGAATTCGCTCTGCAAATGTCTGCAGCACCTCTGGATTTACTTTTATCTCCATGTATGTCCGTCCCCCTATCTCTTGTAAGCCTTCAGTCATCATCCAAACATTTTTTAAGCCTATACGGAAAGACTCACTTTCTAAAGGAGTGAGTCGATAATGTTATTTATTACGCCGATGCTAACTCTCTTAATCGTGAAATTTCTAAGCGTAAAGTTTGAAACAATTCATCCCTTACGTCGTACAGATGAAAAGTAGATTGCGTAATATCATTATAAATATCCTCATATGAGCTCTTAGAACGCCCTGACCAATCTGACGCATATTGTTGGTGCGAATTTTGAAACAGATAGATACCCTCTTCAAGAAATTCCATGATACGTTGAACTTCATGTAAATATGATTCTAATTGATCTGCATCTCGACTATATTCTTTACTTTTTCTTCTTCGCTCTATGTCGTCAAAGAGATCATCAATTGCATCCATAAAATGTCCCCACGTCCTTCTTCCTCTTTTATTAGAAGTCTCTTAAAGTAATGTTAAAATAAGGTTACAAAAAACAAAATCCATCATTCAAACTATTTTCATACCTAGGAAAAAATATCTACATTTCTCTTTTTTTACTTATTTATACAGGTAAAATAGAGAAAATAAACAACGCCAGGCTGCTGTAATAAAGCAGTAGACGTTGCTTTTTAGGTTGTGACACTGCTGTTATAAAAAGGAATAATACCTAGTTTACATTCGGCCTTTTTGTTTCTTTTTCTTGTTAAATGGCTTTTTTGAAGGTTTTTTAGCTGTACGGGACTGCTCTTTTGTTCCGTCATCCACGATTTCACCCATATAAAGTTCTTTTTTCACTAATGAAAGTTGAAGTTCACGTGCGATTTGTTTTAAATTTCGTTCTTCACGTTCAGTCACAAGAGAAATGACTGTACCTTCTGCTCCCGATCTGCCTGTTCTACCTGAGCGATGTACGTATTGATCTGCATCTTGAGGAACATCGATGTGAATTACATGCGTCAATCCCTTAATATCTAATCCTCTAGCTGCGACATCCGTTGCTAATAAGACAGGGAAATCTCCTTTTCGAAACCCTTTAATCGTCGTAGCACGATCTTCTTTTTTCGTTTCACTGTGTAAAGAGCCTGCTTCTACACGCTTAAATGTTAATTTCTCTTCAAACTCGATGAGAGTATCAATCCCTTTAAAAAAGGCTAAAGCTTTCATTTGTTCTTGACGAACTAGTTTTCTAAGCACGTCCACTTTATCTCTAGCTTCACTTTTGATGTATACATGCTCTACCTTCGAAGCTGGAAGTTCGTCTCTTCCTACCTCTATTTCAAGAGGATGGTTCATCATATCTTTCGCTAGCGATTTGGTACGTTCTGATACAGTAGCTGAGAAGACTAGGATTTGACGATCACTTAAAGCCATTTTTACAATCTGTTGAACCGTTTGAAAATGCTCAGGTACAAACAATTGATCCGCCTCATCAATCACAATTGTTTTGACTTCGTGCATTTTTAATTTCTTCATTTTAATTAGCTCGTTCAAACGTCCTGGGGTACCAACAATGATATTAGGACGTTTTTTGAGTTTTTCTAATTGTCGTTTCATATTTGCTCCGCCAATAAACGCAGCACTTGAAATACCGCTTCCCTGCGACCAAGTTTGAATTTCACCGTGAATTTGCATAACTAATTCATGGGAAGATGCTAAAATAACTGCTTGAATATGAGATGGTCCCGGCTGAATGCGATGTAAGACAGGCAGCAAATATGCCAGCGTCTTTCCTGTTCCCGTTGGGGATTCTCCTATTACATCTTTATTAGCTAAAATCTCTGAAATAGCTTTCGTTTGAATAGCAGTAGGCTCATTGAACCCTGCTTTTTTCCACGCCTCTTGTAAAAAAGGCTGTAAAGTCTCTATAAACTGACTCATATCTATCTCCTTTTCCATGCTTTTCTCGATATTATAAACGATTTTCTTCATTTCAATTAAACGAATGTATCAGTCGCCATGTGATGTGCGTTAATACTGACCTTAATTTCCATTTATAAATAAACCTTCCTTATCCCAAGGGACCCTGTCAATCCGTCAGTAGAAAAATCGGTTGTTGCCTTAACTTTTCTACATCAATAAACATAGCTTCAACTATGATACACTATTGCTTCTATAGAAAACAATATGATCCTCTTTATTATGAACGAAAACTTGTATAAGAAGGAGGTTTTATGTCCTATATGGATCCAGACGCAAAGGGCTCATCTGCTTACTGCCTCTTTTTCAAGAAAACAGCCGCCTCTCTGAACTACGAGAGGCGGCTGTTTCGTTCTATAATTGGCATATCAATAGTAACCGTTGTCCCTTTTCCTTTACCGCTTTTAAAATGCATGGTACCTTGATGACGCTCCATGATTTTGTAACACACGGCCAGCCCTAAGCCAGTGCCAGCTTCTTTTGTAGAATAAAACGGCGTTCCTACTTGTTCAATCCTCTCTTGACTCATTCCGATTCCATTGTCTTCAAAGTGAATCAATGCTCGTGTATCTTTTTCTTCAACTGTGATTGTAATATGACCTTTCTCCATAATAGCTTCTACACCATTTTTAATCACATTGATGAACACTTGTTTCAACTGATTTGCATCAGCTGAAACATAAATAGGCCTTTTGGCTGTTTCTTTCAATAAAATAGAAACATTATTTAAATTGGCCTGCGCTTCCATTAGGGTAATAACTTGTTTTAAAATCTCGCATAAATTGGTCTTTTCAAAAGATACATGCTGCTTTTTTCCAAGAATGAGCATTTCACTGGAGATTAAGTTGATGCGGTCGATTTCAGACATCATAATATCTAAATATGTGTCATTTGTTTCCTTAGAGGCTTGCATAACCTGTACAAAGCCTTTTAAAGAAGTAAGCGGGTTTCTAATTTCATGTGCGACGGCACCTGCCATTTGTCCAATAACCGACATTTTTTCCGAGGTTATCATAAGCTCTTCATCTTGACGGTATGTAGTAATATCGCGTGCAATCATAAATACACCTACTACCTGCTTATGAACGATGATGGGAAGCAAAGAACACCTAAGCAACCGTCTTTCTCTCTTTCTATTGATCACATTCATTTCGAACTTAGCACCTTTTCCATTCAGCACTTCTTTAAAATACTCTTTACACATATCAAACTCTTCAGCTGCGATAAGAGCTGAAGGTTTCATCTTTTGTAATTCTTCACTGGAGTATCCAACGATTGCTTCACCTTCTGGATTAGCAAGAAGAACTTCACCCGTTTTACTTATTTCAAAAACGCCATCGGGATTATGTTTGAATAAAGATTGATAGTGCTGATTGCTCGTTTGAAGTTCGTGTTCTTTTACTACGAGCTCTTGCTGGGACTCCACTAGTTTATAAGCTCTCCTATATACCAACCCATACAAAATAATCCCCGTAGCTAAAATAAAAAACCAACCTTTGTATTGTTGAAAAAAAATATATACTTCAAAACGACCTTGCGCTAATGTTCTAGATATATTATCAGATATCAAGATCCATACAGCGCCAATAATGATATATATAATTGAAATTCTTAAAGCTACTTTACGCGCGTGTTTCACCAAATTTTAATCACCTGTTTATCAGTATTGATCCCCTGTCTTATTGTCTTTATATGAAGTGTTCACTTTTTGTAGTCATTTCATGCCGTTGTAAAAAATTGATGAATGACCTGACCTAAGTTACTAATAGATTTTACATTTGCTTGAAAATGATACTGGTGAAGCCATTGACTATGATCGGGTGTCACACCTGTTAAATAAATCTGTACACCCATTAGCTGAAATTCCCATATTAAATGTTCTAGGGCTGCAACACCTCGTTCATCAATTTGACCTATTCCATTAAAGTCAATGATAACTCGATCAACCGTTTCTTCATCTATTTGTCTGAGCAGCCGATGTTCATTTTTCATGATGACTTCCTCAAACAAATCGCCAAACAGAGGTATAAGCACCATGTTGTTCGATAAATGAATAAACGGTCCCGACAGTTCTATAACTCGGTTCATTGCTTTTTCTAATCGTTCTTTTTGCAGCAGCAGTTCTAAGTCTGTTTCAGATAAACGCGCTGTATGTTGTTCGATTTTCTCTGAAAGAATTCTAATTTGAGAATCTTCCTCTACACATATTACATGTGCCTTATCTTGCTCCCATTTGCAATTCACGGTATAAAGAGACATTTTAGCTTTGCGCGAATGCATGACTAATTCTGTTTTTATTTTTTTCTTCTGCCCTAATCGTTTTCTAGCTTTGTTCTGACTATCTTCGTCAACAATTTCTAAAAAATGTTGAACCTCTCCGAATAAAGCGGCTGCTTCATCAGATTGCGCTAGAATATTCATTTCCTCATCCATAATAAAAACAGGAAGCGGAGCATATTTAATAGTCGACAACCTTAATCCCCCTAATTGATTGATAATGAAAAAACTCTTTCAACTCCTCTAACTGTGCAATAAATCGAACTTGATTTGTTTGAACAAGAGGAAACTTATAGTTTGAAACTACTCGGCCTCCAACTAAAATAAGCGGCTGATGTTTTGTCTTTTGTAATCCTTCTATATATTCGCTTGCTTTTTCTATATGATGAGTTAAACTGAACGAGATTCCTACTAAATCAGGTTTCCATTGTTCAACAGCGTGCGTTGCATGTAAAAGCGGAGAATCTGCTCCTAAAAGTTTCGTCTGCCATCCGTGCTCTTCAAAGAGAATGGAAATCATTTTTAAACCTAAAAAATGCTGTTCATTTTCTATGCACAAAAACAGACCTTTTTTTTCATCTTTAATAACTTCTTGTCTTATACACAATTGATAGCGTGACAAAACATAGTCACAGGTAGTAGTAGCTAAATGTTCATCAGCCACTGAAATTTCATCTTCTTCCCACATCATACCGATTTGAGCCATTGACACTGAAATGAATTGCTGAAAAATATAAAATGTATCGAAACCCTGCTGTCTTTTTTTCCACACAATATTCCAAGCTTCATCTTGATTCCCTGATAACAGTAATTCAGTCAAGCGTTCTATGCTTTCAATCAAGAAACCACCTCTTTTTCAGTCAAACGACTTGTTTTTTCCTTTGTTATTATCAACCATACCACTTAACTCACCCGCACTCTACAGTAAAATATTATCACACTGACAAAATAGCACCGGACGTCTCTGCCAGGTCAATCTCTTTATTTTTCAAAGTCAACGAGGTAGTGATGCAGCAAGTGACGGTTTTGTTCATTGTATAAGTACGCATACACAGGTCGTCCTATTGTGCCGTAAGTCATTCTTTCTCCAAGAAGACCTATATCTGTTAGAAATTTTAAATATTTCCGAATAGACACTCTTGAAATTCCCGTTTTTTCAGCTACATCATCAGTCGAAAAAGGGTGATCTTTAAGATGCTCAATGGCTTCTACGATAACTTCTAATGTTCCTGTCGTTAAACCCTTAGGCAACGGCTCTACCGGAGCTTCTTTTATTTTTTTATTAGACAGCAGCCCGTCTAATTCCTGTTGATTAAGCTGAGGTTGCTGTTTTAACGTACGAAATGTTTGTTTGTAAGCCGAAAGTGCTTGATAAAAGCGTTCAAATGTAAAAGGCTTAATCAAATAATCAATCGCTCCGTAGCGTAGAGCTTGCTGAATCGTTTGGGCATCCGAAGCAGCGGTGATAAAAATGACATCTATTTCCTCTTGTTTTGTTCGAATCTCTTGTAAAACTTTCAAACCATTTTGTCCAGGCATAAAGACATCAAGCAGCACTAAATCAACTTGATATTCATTTACCTTCACCAAGGCTTCATGACCCGAATGAGCAACAGCGACCACTGTAAACCCCTCTATCTCTTCAATGTACTTTTGATTAAACTGAGCAACCATTGGGTCGTCTTCAACAATTAATACTTTAATCAACTTGATCTCTCCTTGTTTCGTACGGAATATCAATATAGAATGTGGTACCGCTATTTATAAATGAGTCAATGACGATTTGGCCACCTAGTTCATCAATCGTTTGCTTCACTAAATGCAGCCCAAACCCTCTGCTCGTGCCTTTTGTAGAAAAGCCTTTCTTGAAAATCTGATTCATTGTATCGGAAGGAATGCCGCAGCCTGTATCCGTGACTTGAATCGTAAGTTTATTGTTTTTATACACAAGCATAACGGACACTTTTTTAGAGGCTTGATGACAAACTGAATCAATTGCATTATCAATTAAATTCCCAATAATGGTAATGAGATGATGAGTAACTTGTGGATCTGAAGGTTCTGGAATAACTTCATCAGCGGAAAACGTCAGTTCTACGCTTTCCTCTCTAGCATAACTCATTTTGCCCATGAGAAACCCTGCCAACGCATGATCTTTAATAGATTTAGTCACTGAACTAGATTCATCGACACGGTGATTAACAAGCTGATGAATATACGTTTTTAGCTCATCATAATAATTCATCTGCACCATTCCTAAAATCACATGAAGTTTATTCATAAATTCATGCGATTGTGCTCGAAGCGCTTCCACATACATTTTAACACCTGTTAGCTGTTCTGCTAAGATATTAACTTCTGTTTTATCCCGAAACGTAGAAAGTGCCCCTACAATCTCTTCGTTTACTACTAGCGGAACCCTATTAACCACAATGGCTACTCCATTTATGACTTGCTCTTCATCGTAATGAGATTCCCCCGTAGACAAAACGTCGTCCAACCTGGAGGTGGGCATATATTCTCGAATAGACAAACCGATTGGCTCTGGTGCTAACCCTGCTTTAACAAATAAGCGGCGTGCAGAACGATTAGCAAGTGTAATATTACCTTCTTTATCAACAGCTATCACTCCTTCACGAACCGACTGCAGCATGATGCTTCTCTCTTCTAGAATTTTAGCAATTTCAGAAGGTTCCAAGCCAAATAAAATTTTCTTTATGTAATTCGCTAATAAAATAGCACCAAGAACGCCTACAAGTAAACCAATTAATGAACCTAAAACAATTCGGCGATGCCCATCTCTAATTGCTTCATTTACATTATTCAAAGAAATCCCCACAGCTACTGCGCCAATTTGTTGATTTTTTTCATTATAAATAGGTGCAAAAGCGCGCAGAGATTTATCGAGCGTTCCTTTTGATACAGATACATAAGATTTTCCGTGCAATGATTTTTGCTCATCGCCTCCGGCAAACCTCTTTCCTATCTTTTTAGGATCTGGGTGAGATTGCCGAATTCCATTCATATCCATAACAACGATAAACAAGACGCTTGATTTTTTACGAATTCGTTTAGTGAATTCTTGAATTGACTGAGGTGTTTTTGTTTCTAGTCCTTCTTTCACGTTCGTTGATTCTGAAATAATCGTAGCAATAGTCCGAGCTTTTTCAGCCTGTTGATCTCGAATATTTTTTCCAATTGAACTGCTAACTAATAAATCCGTTAACAATAGCGATAGAATCACCACCATGCATACAAGCAGCACCGTGATGCTTCGCAGCCCCATTCTTCCGTGTTTCACATTCTTTCCTCGCTTCCCTGCTTTTCTTGTTTATAGCACAAGAAAAAGATCTTATCTAGAGTCAGATAAGATCTTCGCTTATTTAATTTCAGTTTTACTGAGTTGATTAACATTTATACAGGAAGGTTAACAATCTACTTTATAGTTTAGGTCCTTTTCGATATTTGAACCATCCCATTTTATAAAAGGCAAAGACCATTACGCCTACAAGCCCAATCATAATGCCAAGTACAATAAAATAATTATATTTCCCCTTCAGTTCCGGCATATATGAAAAGTTCATGCCATAGAGACCAGCAATAAACGTCAACGGTAAGAAAATAGCTGACATAAGCGTTAGCGTAAACATGATTGAATTCATACGATCCGAGTTAATGGACATAAAGCTTTCTCGAATATCATTTGACAAATCCCTGCTCGCTTGCATAATTTCAATCATATTTAATAAGTGGTCATAAATATCATTAAAATAGCGAACCTGCTCTTTTGCTTTTAACGCATTAGTTGACATAATACGATACATTAAATCTCTCATGGGGTTTAAAATGCGGCGCATTCGTGACAAATCACTTCGGATGTCATAAAGCTGCCTCATTAATTCATCCATAGGTTCGTCTTTTGCATTGTCTTCAATGTCGTCTATGTGATCTTCAAATTTATAAAGCACAGGGAAGTATTCGTCAACGGTATGATCTAAGAGTTCATACATGATATCCCATGTTCCATCTTCGGTAGCCTCAGGGTCTTTTTTGATAAGCTCCCACACCCTAGCCACGCTCGTTAGCTTATCCATATGGTAAGTGACTAAAAAGTTATCCCCTACAAACGCAGATACTTCTAAGTGCTCAAGCTCTTCTTTATGAAGGGCATAATAGACTAAAAAATAATGCTCATCATACAGCTCAAATTTAGCGCGCTGACCTTGATTTAAACAGTCCTCAACTGCTAAAGGATGAAAATTAAATTGTTCAAGCTTCTTTTTTTCTTCCTCGGTGGGATTGTAAAAATCAACCCAATACCATTGAAAGTCATGGCTTGAACGAATCTCATTCATTTCTATTTCTTTAATAGCTCCTTCTTTGGTTTTAGCTACAATTTTAATCATAAGATAACCTCTGTCTTTTTTGATACTATTCTCTGCACATACCCTTTTTACCATTTTGTTAAACTTTTTTCTTTTAATGTACGCCTTTTCTCGTCTATACATACGATGATGGTGACGACAAGAGAACAAAACGGTGAGGAGGTATATCCATATGTATGAATTTTACTCCCGGCATGAAGAATATTGGGAAGATGATACAAGACTAGACGAACAGCTTCTAAGAGATATAAACAAAGCTGTAAGCGATGAGTTTTCCGCTATTCACTACTATACACGCTTAGCAGAACTGGCTCCTAATAATCAGTTTCAACAAGCTATATTAGGTATTCGGCAGGATGAAATTAAACACTTTGACTGGTTTTCTAAAGCCTATTATGATTTATCAGGCAGCTACCCACAGATTTCATTAAACATAAAACTGCCAAATACTTTTCAAGAAGGGGTCTCTGAATCCATTAAAGATGAAGTAGAAACCGTTCCATTTTATCAATCAATCGCTAGAAGAATCACAAATGCTCGAATTCAAAGCCGCATTGTTCGAGCTGCGAGCGATGAACAGCGCCACGGTCAAATTTTCCAAACCATTCAGTCCCGCTTCTCATACTAAATAATACGCTTGCAATCGCAAGCGTATTATTTAGTATGGTTTTATCATTATCTCTTACTTTGTAGCATTAAATTCTTCTTTGATTTTTTGGAGCAGCGTTTGATTTGTTAATACGTCATACCCTGTTAATGCCATTGTTTGTGCCCCAAGTATCATTGCTTCTCTTCCTTGCTCACTTAAAGCTGCTTCTCTAAATTCGTGCGTATGACAAACAAAATAATCATCACAAATTTGAATATACGGATGAATAGCCGGAACAACCTGACTTACATTCCCCATATCTAAAGATCCATGATCGCCTTGGTCTTCCGTAATGCTTTGTTCGCTCACGCCTAATGAGATGAGATTATTTGTATAGACATCGGATAATGTTTGATTCGTTTGCATATCATCATAAGAAAACTCATAGTTTGAGATTTTTAATTTTGTTCCCGTGGCTAGAGCAGCGCCGTTTGCACATGCCTTCACCTTCTCTGTCACTTCATCTACATATGCACGAGTTGAAGCGCGGACATAAAATTGTGCTACTGCATAATCCGGTACAACGTTGGCCGCCTTGCCTCCCTCTGTAATCACTCCATGAATGCGTACATCCGGCTTCACGTGCTGGCGAAGCGCATTAATGCTGTTGAACGTTTGTAATACGCCGTCTAACGCGTTGATTCCTTCATGAGGAGCAGCAGCTGCGTGCGCGGATTTTCCGAAGAACTCAAACTGAATTGCATCCATCGCAAGAGAACGTCCGCTTTTTTGGTGGCAGTAATAAGGATGTACCATCATAGCTACGTCTAAATGATTAAAAATGCCTTGCTCGGCCATCGTTACTTTGCCGCCTCGTGTTTCCTCTGCAGGCGTTCCATATACGTATACTTTACCGCCTGTTTCTGCAACTGCTTTACTAAGACCAATACCAGCTGCAATCGACATGGTTCCAATTAAGTTATGTCCGCATGCATGGCCGAGATCCGGCAAAGCATCGTACTCAGCCATAAACCCAATCGACGGACCTGGCTTTTGACTGTCATAAACAGCAGTAAAAGCCGTTGGCAAGTCACATGTACCAATTTCAACTGTGAACCCTTGTTCTTTTAAAACATCCGTTAATGCTTTGCACGCTTTGAATTCTTCGTGACCAAGCTCAGGATTTTGCCCAATATATTTGCTTACCTCATAAAATGTCTCCTGTAAGTTATTAATTGTTTCATTTATTAATTGTTTCATTAGTTGTACTCCTCTTTTAAATATTTAAACAAATTATAGTATATTTATTCGTTTTTTAAAAGCTAGTTTTTAAGACGGGTTTTCCTATCACCTTAATATGCCTTATAATTAAATTACTAACTGTTTTAAAGAAGGTATGCATAATGATTAACATAAAAAAATTCAATTTTTTAGGCGGTCGTATTATTAAAACAGGCATTGCCGTTTTTTTAACTGCGCTCATTTGCCAGTCCATTGGCTGGCCGTATATGCTCGCTGTTATTACAGCTATTGTTACGATTGAACCAACAGCTGCCGATTCTATTAAAAAAGCTTTCATCCGCTTTCCTGCTTCAGCAATCGGAGCTGCTTTTGCCATGCTTTACACATTTCTATTAGGAGTGACGCCGCTTACCTATATGCTTGTTGCTGTTTCTACTATTATATCCTGTTCTAAATTGCGTTTGCATGCAGGAACACTCGTTGCCACGCTAACAGGGGTGGCTATGCTGACGATTGTGCACGATCATTATTTCATCTCGTTTTTAATTCGGTTAGCGACCACCAGTATTGGGCTGCTTACTTCTTCACTTGTGAATATCATCGTTCTTCCTCCTAATTATACACCGATTATTACGAGGAAAATTCAAAATCTCTCAAAACAAATGAGCAGCGTTTTACAGCAAAGAGGAAGCGAACTTTCCCAAGTACATGCTTGTCATAAACAAACAAAGCTTCAATTTCAGCAGCTTTCCGCTGAAATTGAAAAAATTGAGACGCTTTGTGAGTATCAGCGAAAAGAATGGAAGTTTCATCATTTCACTCGTACAGCTATGAGAAAATTCCACTATGAATATAAGAAACTTTCTCTTATGAGGCAGCTTGTCTACCATATTGGTAATTTAATTTACTTGCCTGCTCATCAGCTGCAAAGTGCAAGACATCAAGTAATATGGGATACATTCACTTCCTTTCATAATGTCTTACAAAATGAACAATATAAAAGCTCTTTGCAGCATCAAACGCTTGTTTTGACTTTAAAACAAAGGTTTTGGGCACATAAGCAGGAGGAAAACAGAGGGGATCACCCTTTTTCAACAGAAACAACAATGCTTTACGAACTGCTTGCAATTCACCATCTGCTTGAAGAACTACACCGTATTCATTGTTTGAAGGATCGATATAACTTAAATAACTCATCTGTCTCACTTTCTTCATAAAAAAATCCTCACATATGTGAGGATTTTCTTGTTTACGAAACTTGTGACTCATCTTTCTTATATTCTTTCTCCCAGTAGTCTGCATTTTTAATTCCCAGCTTAACAGGATCAAATACAGGGTCTACCCCTTGTTTTTTCTGAGCTTCATAGTCTTTTAATGCAACTAACGCAGGCTTAGCTAAAATTAAGATAGCAATTAAATTTAGCCATACCATGATACCAAGCCCGACATCTCCTAACGCCCAAGCTAGTGATGCTTGTTTAACTGAGCCGTAGAACGTAGCTCCTAGAAGGACAAGCTTTAATGCAAACATAGCCCACTTTCCGTTCTTTCCGCGAGTTAGGTAAGCAATATTTGTTTCAGCAATGTAATAATAAGCCATGATCGTTGTAAACGCGAAAAAGAATAGGGCAACTGCCACGAAGCCAGCTCCGAACCCCGGCAACACTGTTTCAATAGCAGCTTGTGTAAATCCAGGTCCTGCTTCTACACCCGGTAGATTTGAAATAATAAATGAACCGCCTGGTCCTTCCGTATTGTACATGCCTGTAAATAAAATCATAAACGCTGTCGCTGAACAAACGAACAGTGTATCAATATAAACCGAAAAAGCTTGTACAAGACCTTGTTTCACTGGGTGTGAAACTTCTGCTGCAGCTGCTGCGTGTGCACCTGTTCCTTGCCCTGCTTCGTTTGAATAAATACCGCGCTTAACTCCCCAAGAAACAGCTAAACCAACGATTCCTCCAAAAGCAGAATCTAATGCAAAAGCACTTTTAAAAATAAGAGCGATAACTCCCGGCAACTCGGAAATGTTCATGGCAATAATAATAAGAGCTAAAATAATATACCCAAGTGCCATAAAAGGTACAACGAATTGGGCCACTCCTGCAATACGCTTAACGCCTCCAAAGATAATAAAAGCAAGAATAATAACTAATCCTACTGCTGTAACCGTTGGACTAACGCCAAATGCGTTGTCGATGCCAAGCGCGATGGAGTTAGACTGAACGCCCGGCATTAAGATACTCATTGCAACAAGTGCTGCAATAGCAAATAAAATGCCATACCATTTCATACCTGTTCCTTTTTCAATGTAGTACGCTGGACCACCTCGATATTGGCCATCTTGTTTAACTTTATAAATTTGAGCAAGTGTTGATTCGATGAATGCACTAGAAGCACCAATAAAAGCAACTGCCCACATCCAAAATACAGCTCCTGGACCTCCAAAAGCGATAGCTGTTGCAACTCCAGCAATGTTTCCTGTTCCGACTCGTCCCGACAGCGCTAAAGACAGGGCTTGGAAGGAAGAAACTCCTGCTTCTGAGCTTTTACCCTGAAACATCAGCATAACCATGTCTTTTAAGTGTCTTACCTGCAAAAACCTCGTTAAAATTGAGAAAAACAGGCCGATCGCAAGACACCCATAAATAACAGGTGTGCTCCATAGCACATTATTCAAACTCGTTACAAATTGCTCCAAACGATAACCCCCTTATTTTCTATTCAGACTATTTTAAATTATAAGTTAAATTATAAATTTTAACAATAAAACTCTAAATTAAAACTCATTTTTAGTTAAAATACACAAAAAAACTTATAAAATCCTCAAAAACATCCAACGATAAACCGTTTACATTCCGTAATTATCGCCTTCAAAAGAGAGATATCTGCACCTTTCTTATCAGGAACACATAGGCTGTAGGAGTTATTTTCTATTAGAAGGTGTGAAAAACAATGATGAGAATAGAGCCTTTATTTTATCGTCCTTTAGCTCTAGACCTTCTTTATGCGTGCGTCTTAGCTTATAAGCAATACGCACAGGGAGGCACATTTGATGTACCTGAAGGCTACCGGCTTATTAAATCGTTTAAAGCTTCTGCCGTAGGGGTGCAAGAATGGTTTGGTTTTATTTTAGAATCTGATGACTCTATCGTAATTGCCTTTCGAGGAACTCAATCTGAGGCAGACTGGATTGCTGATGCTCGCATTAGGCAGCGCCCTTATCCATACAATCAACAAGCCGGTCTCGTCCACGAAGGTTTTTTAGCCGTTTACGAATCATGCCGTGATGAAATTTTTGAAACGTATCAGTCCCTTGCCCCCAAGCCACTTTATATAACGGGGCATAGCCTAGGTGGCGCACTCGCTGTTCTTCATGCCTTAGATGTCGCCACAAACGCATCTTTTCCAGAAGTTACAATGTACAACTACGGAGCTCCTCGAGTAGGTGACCCTCAATTCGTTCAAACATACACAAATCTTGTTTCAAATAGCCGCTGTTTTGTTAACACGACGGATACGGTTCCTAAAATCCCGCCGAAGCGCCTTTATTCCCCTTCCACCAAGCAAACAATTTATTACGATCAGGATCCTCTGCAACTCTCGTTTACGATTCAAACAGGCTCTACCGTAGGGAACCATAATCCCCAAACATACAGTGTTGGTATTTGGATGATGTCGGACTATCCTATTTTGGTCCAAAAATAAAAAAACAGGCGGACTGCCTGTTTTTTTATGCACCAATTACTGCTTTGATTTCTTCTATTTGTTCTTGATGACGCTTTTCATGATAGCCAATAAAATCAATCCACTGCTTTAAATCCATTAACCCAAACACAGGGTGTGGAAATGATTTTTGCTTTAGCTTGTCTTCACTTGCTGTTTCTTCTAGCTCTATTAAAGCCGCTCTTGATTCTGCCAGCTTACTCTTCATTTCTTCTAATGTCTGCTTTTCATTAGAAGGCGTAACTTGAGCCGGTGCATCTACCTTCCGTGAACGGTCTACCGCTAAATGAAACGGCTTATCTTCCGTCGGCTGATCCACACCGTTTTCTAACTGATCCTTTACACGTGAAACAATCATGCGCTCCATCAAATATAAATGTTCTAATACTTGCATAACGCTCCATGTATTAGATGCTGGCTGTTGATTTAATTGTTCATATGTTAATGATTCTACACTGCTCAATACGTCATTTCGAAACTGTTCATTTTTATTCATATTTAATCCTCCTCTAGGATTCCTCTAGCTTATCGTATCAAAAAACTCTTCTATATAAAAAGGATATCCCTTTACTTAACTATGTTTTAGCTGCAATTGTTTCACGTGAAAAAATCATATTTTCTATTTGACATAGATCAACTGAGGTGTTATATTTAGACTTCTGGCTTTTCTTTAAGAGCTGGACATAGTGAAAGTAACTTGAAAGGATGTATCGTACAATGCAAGGTAAAAATACTGGCATTCGACACATGTCTTTGAACAAAACTTATTCACACTGGATCGGCTTCGGAGCCGTAAGGATGCAAGAGAGGTAGGGCTTGCGTCGTTTAGGTTAATCGATCATGTGGAAAAACAAACCGCGGCAATGGATGAAATCCATGCAAGCACAATCAATGCTAATTGTGCCCTAACAACAACGAAACATACAAAAACCGTAATCATGGATTTTATAAAGAAAGTAATCATTTTGTTTTTACACTTGCAAAAGCAAGTTACTGATAAGAAACACGAACAAAAGCGAGCAGATGCATCTGCTCGCTTTTTTAATGATGGTTTTTTATTTACTTTATCATTTCTTTTTTAGCGGATCTTACAAAAAAGCCGAAACCACACTGGTTTCGGCTTTTTCTTATTGCTCTGCTAGTACATCAGCAAATGCTTTTGCATAAGGAGGAAGGTCTGGCGGGCGGCGGCTTGAGATGATGTGACCGTCGATTACGACTGCTTCATCATGCCAAATAGCTCCCGCATTTTCCATATCATCTTTGATTCCTGGCGTACTTGTTACGTTTCGGCCATCTAAGATTTTTGCAGAGATTAATACCCATCCTGCATGGCAGATTTGGCCGATTGGCTTTTGCTGTTCATCCATATAACGAACCATTTCAATTACTTCAGGGTAGCGGCGCAGTTTATCCGGCGCCCAGCCTCCAGGTACTAAAATAGCGTCATATTCAGCTGGATCAACATCTTTAAAAGCGTAGTCCGATACGGCTGGAACACCGTATTTCCCCATGTACGTTTCGTTTGCTTTTTCTCCAACTAAATGTACTTCTGCTCCTTCTTCTCGAAGACGCATCACTGGATACCATAGTTCTAGATCTTCAAAGTCTGCACTAACAAGCGCAATAACTCTTTTATTTTCTAAACGCATCGTAACACCTCCGCCATCAGTATAGCATGTTGGAGAATAAGATTGAAAATAAGGGACTAACTTGTACATAATTAAAGGATTTTTCAAGTGCTCTTCAGAAAATTTTTGTATGCCAAATGGTCTAATTTTATATTTTCACTTGACTGGGGACAAACATCACACTACAATGTGTAGTGTGATGTTCATAATGTTGTAAAATTATCCAAATAAGAAAGAGTTTCTGATTTAATCACTACATTTCTTTTTTCGGGCTTTTACACTACATAATGTAGTGTTTTTCAAATACACTTAAAGGAGGAAGTAAAGTGAATAAAAACGTCGAAATTGGTTCACTTATTATTCGTTTAGTATTAGGTTTTACATTTTTAGTACACGGCTTTCAAAAATGGCAAGGCGGGATTGAAAATACAGTAGGGTTCTTCGATAGCTTAGGAATCCCTGGTTTCATGGCATATATTGTTGCAACCATTGAACTTGTAGGTGGGGTTCTTATTATTCTTGGCCTAGCAACAAGAGTTGTATCTGCTTTATTTGTGGCAGTTATGCTTGGCGCCATTTTTACAGCCAAGCTTAAAAGCGGATTTGTTGGCGGGTTTGAGTTTGATATTGCCTTAATTGCCATGTCTGCTCACTTATTTCTTGCAGGAAGCCAGTTCCTTGCTCTTGATGCAGTGGTATTCAAAAAGAAAGAAACTGCCTTTTCTCTTCAAGAAGAAAGCAGTAAATAAAAAAAGAAAGCTTATACTCTCCCAATATAAGCTTTCAGATTAGTCCCCGCCGTTTAAGGCGGGCTTTTTTTATATTTGCAGCAGCAAATTGGCAAATAAAGAAGAACGCTCGGACAACGTATCAATTTGAATATGTTCATATTCCGCATGTATTCCTTTTCCGCATGCTCCTAATCCATCCAACGTGGGAACACCAATGGCCGCTGTAAAATTGCCATCACTTCCGCCGCCCACAGCTGCTTCTTCCAATTTCATACCCAGTTTGGCCGCGATTGATTGAGCACATTCAAATAGCTCTTCCGTTTGTTTAGACTTGACCATCGGAGGACGATTCATTCCTCCCGTTACTTCGAGCTTAATCCCTTTTAAAATGGGTGTTAAATTCAAAATAATATCCGTCATGCGTTTTGCTTCTTCTTCTGTAGAAACACGTAAATCCACGTGCGCTTCTGCATATTCCGGCACTACATTTGTACCGCTGCCTCCCGTAAATGTCCCAACGTTCACCGTTGTACCTTTTTCATAATCTGTTAAGCCCTGCAAGAAAATCACTTGGCGCGCCAGCTCTTCAATCGCATTGATTCCTTCTTTGTGGTGATTACCCGCGTGTGCTGCTCGTCCCCATGCTTTTACGGTGAAAATTCCCGCTCCTTTGCGCGACGTTTTTAACGCGCCTGAACCCGCCACCGCCGGTTCCGCTACTAGCACTGCTTCACTCCTTTGTGCTTCTTCTTCAATGTATTTTTTAGAAGAAATTGACCCAATCTCTTCATCCGAATTGCAGAAAAACACAATTTTTTTATCGAGCGATAAGCCAAGCTCTTGAATCGCTTTAATCGCCCATATAGATTGCACAATGCCGCCTTTCATGTCTAAAATTCCCGGACCGTACAGCTTGTTTCCCTCTGTTCTTAGACTCAGCCTTCCCTTTTCCCATACCGTGTCAAAGTGACCGATAATTAAAAGCTGCTTTGCTCCTTCTCCAATCGTAAATTTCAAATGGTTTCCTACTTCTTTTTCTTCTATGATTTCGTATCCTACCCCCAACCGTTTATGAAACAGCTGCGTTAAATACATTCCACACTGATCTACTAACTCTTTACTGTAGGACGGTGATTCTTTTTTCACAAATCCAACTAAATCTTCAAGCATCTCTTGTTCGTGTTCTTTTAAATAACTAAACACGCTTTGTTCTACCATTACCTGACTCAAATCAATTCCTCCTCCAAACAACCCCTGCTGCTTGCATTAAATGCTTTTATTTATCGTACGTATAACTATGTTCTACGTTTCACATAACGACCTTAAATTATCCTTAATTATAATGGTTTTCAGACAATTTTCCATCCTTTAAATACAGATAATACTTTAACTTATTCATAACCGACCGAAAATAGCCATAAACTTCAACAAATTCATACAAAAAAGCTTCAATCTTCAACAGATTAAAGCTTTCGTTTGACTAATTGACATTTATTTTAATATTTTTCCCTTTTGACTTCACACTCACAAAAACAAACATAGACACTAAAAAAATAAACAGAATAACGCCAACCATTTCAAAGTTTACTTCGGCCCATGGGTTAAAGAAAGTGAATGCTAAATAGAATGACACACCATACGCGAGGACAACAATAACCCAGCCCATCAAGCGGGAAGCAGATTGTCCAAATTTACTCGATTCATTCACCATTTTATGTACAATCATCGAATCGATTGTATCTGTAAGCATCATACCAAACATAAACACTAGTCCTAACAAAAGCGGCGTATACTTGCCTGCGTTCCCTACAGCTAGAGACCACACGGCCGTTTGACTGACCGTTTCGGCTGCTAAAGCGAACAATGCTCCTACAAGAATAATTAAAAAAGGATTCGTTGTTCCTTTTGCGATTTTCGGAATAAACTTTCCTTTTAACCCGCTCAGCTGAAACTCTTCCTCTTTATTTTTGGTTCGAAGCAAATGATATGTGTTTAATGTCCCGATTAGAAAGAGAGAGATAATGGATACCCAAGATGCAAAATGATCGAAATACGATGGAAACGTAAAATTCTTCATCACCACGCCCAGCACTCCGGCCGTGACGGCCACCATTCCTCCGTGACCTAGTGAAAACAGCGTTCCGACCCAAGGGGCAAAACGGCTGCCCATTCGCCAATTATATCGAGTCTGGCCATCAATAAAAGCTAAGTGATCTGCATCCAATCCGTGCCTGATTCCTAATAAAAAGACAAGTAAAAAAACTGATAAACCTTCCATTTCCTACACTCCTTTTTTTAAAAATAAAACGTAAAAAAGCCTCAATTCTATAGAAATTGAGGCTGTGTCGGCATATGAAAATAAACAGCAATTGCTCACTGCGTACCTTGATACACCGCCTCTTTCCTAGAAGAGTCAAGTGTACAGAATAGGTAGGTCTCCTGGCTTGAGATCATCATTTTCTACCGCCTTCCCCGTTTTGAGTGACGATAAGATAGAAAACTCCCTGCTTACAGTGGCTGGACCGCTCGAGATTTGCACTCGATTCCCTGTTACCTCTTACGCTATGTAAGAGCACCTAAACTGTGCGAATAATTCATTTTCTTCCTCATTATACTAGTACCTCTTACAAATGAATAGAGAAAATTCAAATAAAAAAGCCCTGCTAAGCTTTACATGCTTAGCAGGGCTTTTTAAAGCAATTAAACTACTTCTACCGTTACGTCTACGTTACCGCTGATTGCTTTTGAATACGGGCAGTATGAGTGAGCTAGGTCTACATATTTTTTCGCTGTTTCTAAATCTAAGCCTTCGATATGAGCTTCAAGCGCTACTCCAATTTTCACTCCTTGATCAGCTTTATCAGGAAGCAGCTGAACAGTAGCTTTTACTTCACTGCTTTTGATTTCTACGTTATGTTTTTTCAACATAAATTCTAACGCGCTGTTGAAACAAGCACTGTATCCAGCTGCAAACAGCTGCTCTGGGTTTGTTGCTGTTGTTGCTTCTCCACCAAGCGCTGGAGGTGTTGCAACGTCTAAGTTAAAGATGTTATCTAAAGAGTGAACTTCTCCTGTTCTTCCACCTGTGTTAACGACTGTTGTTTCATATAAAGCTTTCATGTATAAACCTCTCCTCTTTTTCGTTAATTTTATTAAAAGTTTTTTATTTATCGTCTCTGTAATTTAATTGTACACAATTTAATTTTAAAAAACAAGTATTAAATACATTAAAAATTTCCCAATAAAAAAAGCCGCTTATTTGCGACTTTTTCTTAATAATATTGAGACTGTTCGTCATAAGCTGATTTTCGAAAAATAGACAAGTTGGTAATAGCCCTCATCAGTTTCGTATTAAAAATAACATAATGAATAAACAGCGCCAGCACGCAGCCTAAAACGGCTCCTGTTAACACATCGAATGGATAATGAACGCCAACCCATACGCGTGAAAAGGCAATGAGTACGCCCATGACAACCCACATGCGCCCTGAACGTTTGAAATGCAGCCAAATGGTAAAAGTGATAACTAATGCAGATGTAGCATGATCGCTTGGAAATGAAGAATTTGCGGCGTGATCAATAAGCTGATTCACGTGGTGAGAGATAAACGGACGATCTCGATAAGCAAATAAACTAATCACTTTATTGATAATGACTCCTGTGGCACAAGCACATAAAGCTTGAAATGCTACAACACGGCTGCCGTTTTTATTAATAAGTAAAAACAAGCCGAGTAAAACGATAAGTACATACTGGGCATAATCTGCAAAGAATACCATCAGCGAATCTAGAGGCTTTACGTGTGAGGCATACTGATTCACCGCGTGGAAAATGGTATAATCTACTGAATTGATAGCTGATAACATAATCGAAATCCTTTCTTATTTTTAAATGTCATTAGCTATCTTATCAGTTTCTTGAGAAAATGAACATTATTTCTCGGGCTATTGATGATATATTTAGTAAATAACTATTGATTTCCTTACCATTTATACAACCCGAATCTCTCCGTGCTATAATGTACGCAACTATACATAGACACAAGGGGGAATTTTTGTTGAGTAAAGGCAGAATTTTAATTGTAGAAGATGAGCGCAAAATTGCTCGTTTAATTCAGCTCGAGCTTGAACATGAAGGGTACGAAACGGGCATGGCTTACACTGGAACAGAAGGATTGGCAGAGTTTCAAGAACACGATTGGGATTTGCTGCTTTTAGATGTGATGCTTCCTGAACTGAGCGGACTCGAAGTACTTCGTCGCATTCGAGCAAATGATGATCAAACGCCCGTTATCTTATTAACAGCTCGAGACGCCCTTCCTGATAAGGTAAGCGGACTAGATTTAGGAGCGAACGACTACATTACAAAGCCTTTTCAAATTGAAGAGCTTTTTGCACGCATTCGCGTATGGCTTCGCCATCCTGCATCAACATCGCCTGCTGAACAAGAAACGGCCACTCTTCAACTAGGCAATTTAGTCGTTAACGAAAAAACGCGAGAAGTCACGCGTGAAAATGAAGCTATTGAGCTGACTCCTAAAGAATATGATTTGCTTGTCTATATGCTTCAAAACAACAATCAAGTGCTGAGCTTTGAACAGCTTCTTACAAACGTGTGGGGATTCGATTACTACGGAGACACCAATATTGTATACGTATACATTCGTTATCTGCGCAAAAAGATTGATGCACCATTTTCAACTCCTTACATTCAAACAGTGCGCGGCGTTGGCTACATGCTGAAGGAGTAGCTTATGAAACTACAAACAAAGATTATTCTTACATCAACTGCACTGCTTTTTATTTTACTAGTAATTGCAAACAGTTCGATTTACTTCATTTTCAAGAAGACCATGGAAGACAACGCAATTGAACGTTTGCAAGCAGAAACAAGCAATGTAACAAATGGGCTAAAGCAAACGAGTGCGACGGTTAAACAAGCCAATTTGCTTCGTGCCTATTTGCCTCCTAACGGGATGATTCGTATTTTACCTAAATCCGGCAGTCCTTTAGTTGTATCCGTTACGGATCAAACGAAAGAGCTTCAGGACTTACCTTATTCCTATTATTCAAATGAACAAACAAGCATCAAAGAAGATGATGGTCATCTATACGCGATTTCACACACCCCTGTCATTTGGACGAACGGTGAAGTTGTTTCTTTGGAAGTCACGGAACAACTGGCAGATGTGGAACAATCTCTGCAGACATTAAAATTTATCTTGCTCATTGCCTCTCTTGTTATATTAATTCCAACTATATTTGCTGGACGGCTTTTAAGTAAAATTATTTTGCGGCCTATCAAATCTCTTATTCATACTATGGAAGAAATTCAAGTGTCTCGCACATTCAAAAAAATTGACCTCTCTTCTCCTTCTAAAGATGAGTTAGATCAAATGGCCAACACCTTCAATAATATGATGGATTTATTAGAGGAAAACTATAAAAAGCAAGAGCAGTTCGTATCCGATGCTTCTCATGAATTAAAAACACCCCTGACCGTTGTAGAAAGCTATGCCAATATGCTAAAACGCTGGGGAATGAAGCGGCCGGATATTTTAGAAGAAGCCATCGAAGCTATTCACTCTGAGTCTTTACGCATGAAACAGCTTACGTCTCAAATGCTGGTGCTTGCGAAAGATGAGTCGCAGTGGGAGCTTCACCTGGAACACGTAGATGCGGCGGCGGTCTGTAACCAAACAATCAAGCATCTAGAACAAGCCTTTGAACGAACCATTTATTTAAATATAAAAACGGATCATCCCGTCGTAACAGCGGATGAAAAACGCTTAAAGCAGCTGCTGTACATCCTCTTAGATAATGCCATTAAATATAGTGAAAAAGCGGTAGAGGTAACCATAACAAGAAGCAAAAGCTTTATGATTACGGTCACAGATCAAGGAATTGGTATTCCAAAAGAAGACTTATCAAACGTGTATGAACGCTTTTTTCGCGTAGATAAAGCAAGAAATCGAGAAACCGGTGGTTCTGGACTTGGATTATCCATTGCTCGAAAGATTGTAGAAGCTCATAGCGGGCGTATTGAGATTAACAGCCAAGAAGGAAAAGGGACATCAGTAACGGTTTCCTTTCCTCTTTGATTTCTCGCCTTTTCTTAGAGATTTTTAAGAATTGCCTGCTATACTACTTTTTAAGATACTGGAGGTGAATGTATGAAGAAAACGGTGCTTTTTATACTTATTTTTCTTGCTGTTGGTTCAGCTTGCTTTTACGGAATAGCAAAAGCAGTGAATCGTCCTGATACACTTTTATCCGAATCTGACGTCAGCAGTATGATTCAGCAAAAATATGGCGGCACTATTGAAAATACAAGCTTTTCTCAAAAAGATGATGAACCGATTTATCGAATCACTTTGCTTAAAGATGATATTCCATACCACATCACAGTAAATGGAGAAAATGGAGAAGTCCAGTCATTAATCAAACAAAAAGTAGAGAAACAAACGTCTACTCAAACTAAAAATAATACAGAAGAAGAGCAAAAAAAGAGCGAGCAACCACTAGTTTCTCCTACATCCGACGAGCCTCTCATTTCAATGGAACAAGCAAGAGACATTGCTTTACAAAAAGTAAAAGGAACGTTTTCTTCAGTTGAAATAGAAGAGGAAGAAGGCCAAACCTTTTACGAAGTCGAAATTGATCAGTCTAAAACAAGAGAAGCTAAAGTGATGATAAATGCTTACTCCGGACATGTAGATTCCATCACCTATGAAAATGACGATGATTAAAAGTACAGCGGAAAGCTGTGCTTTTTTTATCCATTTTTATTTATTTCTAAGAAAATTTTAAACTTCTTCTTCTTTTCCTTTAAAGTTCATTAGCTAAGATAGTCTTAACAACAAATCGAGGAGGCCATAACATATGAAAGTTATTACAACCGTTTTAGCCAGTGCAGTACTAGTCGGTGGATTAGGTGCAAGCGCATATGCAATGACAGACCAGTCCAAAAGCAATGATAAGAAGCAAACCACAACGATTGAAGAAGCAAAGGCAAAAGACATTGCCCTTCAAAAAACAGACGGCGGCGACATTACAAATATCCAATTAGCCGTAGATGACGGCGTTAAACAATATGAAGTAGACATCACAAAAGGTAATAAAGAATACGATGTAGACATTGACAGCAGCAGCGGTAAAATCATTGAATTTGATGAAGAGCAAAAAGACGGTGAAGATGAGAAAGAAGAGGAACTTCAAAACGTTTCCCCTGCTATTTCATTAGATCAAGCGATAAAAACAGCTTTAAAGAGCGCTAAAGGAACCGTCAATGAAACGGATCTAGACCAAGAAAACAACCGTTTAGTATATGAAATTGAAATTGACACAGCCGATAAACGTGAAGCAACTGTTTCAGTAGATGCCAAAAACGGCGGCGTGATCAGTGTAGAAATAGATGATTAATAGAAAAAGCACACTCCAAAAGGAGCGTGCTTCTTTTTTTATACCGCTAATTTAATAACCGTTAATACAATACCAATCAAGAATCCACATAGAGCTCCGTTCACTCGAATCCACTGCAAATCTTTTCCGACATTGTTTTCCATCATATCCACAAGTGTTTCATCATCTAATTTATCTAAGTTTTCTTGAACAAGCTGTCCAATTTTCGAATGATTCTCGTCTACAAAGCTCATGATTTGCTTTTGAATAGCCGTATCAATTGCTTCTTGACGCTGTACATCCTCTTCAAGAGCATTCAGCCAGCTCTCTACGTAAGGAACGGCGTAGCTTTTCATAAATTCAGGGCTTTCAATGAATGCTATCACTTTCGCTTTCATTTTATCGACGATTTCTGTTAATTTATTCGTTACGTTTAATTCATTAATCGTTTTTTGTTTCCATGCTTCTAATTTTTCAAGAAGTTCTTCATTCTGCTCCAAGCCTTGCAGCTCTTTTCTAATTCCGTTTACCAAAGCAAGGCGGTATTCATCCTCTTCGTTACGAAGACGCCCTGTAATAGAAAGCAATAAATTTTGCAAAATAGACCCTAGCTTCTCTTCATTAATCATGCTTTGAAATGATTTGAGAGCAAATTGTAAAATACCATCAAGCTCAATATTATCAAGCGCATTTTTAGCAATACTTCCGAGCTGATACTGCGTTTCTTCTTTTTTAATCCAGCTCTCCCCTTTATTTAAAAGAACATCAAGCGCTTTTTCATCATACTGATTTTTCACCACTTCTCCAACAATCGAATGCACAATAGGCTTTAACTCTATTGCTGAAAGCGATGATTTGAGCTCTTTTTCAATAATAGGAACGACTTTCTCTGTATCCACACGATTAATCGCATCAACAAGCAGTGCGGTTCCTTTTTGTTGAATCGTTTCCGAATGAACACCTTTTCGAACAATCGGAAGCAAACGCTGTGTAAACGCAATTCTTTTTACTTTTTCTTGAATACTTTCTTTTGACAGCCAGTCGTTTTCAAGGGTTGAGACTAGCCCTCTTGTAATACGCTGTCTGTTTTTAGGAAGCAGCGCAGTGTGTGGAATAGGAATGCCTAAAGGGTGACGAAAAAGAGCCGTAACGGCAAACCAATCCGCTAATCCGCCGACTAATCCAGCTTCGAACCCACCTTGAAGCAACCGACCCCAAATTGAATCACCAAAAGGCATTGTGGCAACGAAGCCCACTCCCATAATCGCCAAAGAAATCACGGCTAAGTGCTTTGATTTCTTCTTTGGATTTGTTGTAAATACATTATTTGATTCCATTGTAGTCCTCATCCTTTATTTATTTAACTAAACATTTCATCTAGAAATATGTAACGTGATACAGAAATTTCCGCAAAAAAAAGAAAGACAAGCTTTTACCCTCGTCTTTCTAGTATATTGCCTTTTTGCTATACTTCAAACTTTTTTTCTTTTCGACTTTTATTAATAAATGAAAAAATGAGGAGTACGACCAAGATAACCGCACATACACTGGATCCAATCACATTGTTTTTGTTAAACATAAATGATACAAAAATAACAAGCAGTGCTGCTGTTGCAAAGAGCGTTGTATAAGGAAACCACTTTAATGCGAAAAACGGCTTTTCTTTATACCCTTTACGCAGCTTTAATTGAGCTAAACAAATACTTACCCAAATAAGAATAATCGTGAAGCCGGGAATGGTCATTAAATAACTAATTACATTATCCGGTGTTTTATAAGCTAAAAACACACCCATTAAAATACAAACAGCCGTAATCATCAAACCATTAATCGGAATACCGTTTTTCGAAACTTTCAAGAAGCGCTTTGATGCTTCTCCGCTTTGAGCCATAGCATAGAGCGTACGCGAAGTTGCATACATCCCTGAATTCGCTGCTGATAAAACAGCCGTTAATAAAACGAAGTTCATAATATGAGCCGCACCCGGCAGTCCGGTGATACTAAACACTTGCACAAATGGACTGTCTTGTCCTGATACAGAATTCCAGGGCATAAGGCCGCAAATAATTAAAATAGGCAAAATATAAAAGCCAATCACCCGCCATACTGTGCCTTTGATCACTTTCGGTAACACGTTTTTCACATCTTTTGTTTCCGTTACGGCCACACCAATTAATTCAGCTCCGCCGTAAGAGAACATCACAATTAAAAAGGCACTCAGCACACCGCTCATGCCGTGAGGGAAAAAGCCTCCATGAGCCGTATAATTTGCCCAGGGGTTTTGCACATCACTTGGAATCACACCGAATAAAATGAAAGCTCCCAAAATGATAAAAGCGGTAAGAGCAATTACTTTAATACCGGCAAACCAAAACTCAATTTCTCCGTAATACTTAACTTGAAATAAATTCATCCCTACAATCAGCACTGCACAGAGAAAGCTTAAGAGCCAAAGAGGTACAGAAGGGAACCAAAACTTCAAAAAGCTTCCTCCCGCAAGCAGTTCAACAACTGTCACGACAATCCAGTTCACCCAGTACAGCCACCCTACAATAAAAGAGGTTTGCGTACCGAATGCCTTATGCACTAAATTTTGTACGTTCATATTCGGATAGACAATTGCCATCTCCGCCAATGCTGTCATTACAATAAATAAGATAAGACCGCCAAATAAATACGCCAGTACAACACTTGGTCCTGCAATACCTAGCGTATCAGCACTACCTTTAAAAATACCTGTTCCAATCATACCGGCAAGCGCAATGAGCTGCACATGACGAGGCAACAGACCTTTTTTTAAATTTTGATCTTGTTTTTCCATGATGCCCGTCCCTTCTGTTCATTTTACGTGTTAGTTTAACCAAATCACTTCTTGCGCAAAAACCCCTACCGGATATTCAGTAGGGGGTGAACCAACACTGTTTTTCTTCTCTATGTTGAATGAAAATGATCTGATTTTACCACTGTTACTTTAGTCATTTTATGCGTTGAATTAATACATTGTCAATGTTATTTATTTTCCAAAAATAAAGTCAAAAGAGTATCTACACCCTTTTGACTTCTAGTCTTCTTGCAATGATGGATAAAGCATAGTTTACAATAAAATACATCATCGCGATGATCAAAAACATTGGGACTACGTAACTTTGTTTCTGTCCGTAAATGATTTGAGCGTTATGCAGCAAATCAGGAAGTGCGATCACTACTGCAAGCGACGTATCTTTTAATAAGGAAATAAATTGACTAACTAAAGGAGGTACCATTCTCCGCAAAGCTTGAGGCAGCACAACGAAACGAAGCGTTTGATAATAGTTTAAACCTGATGAACGCGCCGCTTCGATCTGTCCTTTTTCAATTGATTTCAATCCGCTTCGGATAATTTCTGAAATCATAGCAGATTCAAATACAGTGAGGGCCACAATCGCTGCTGACGTAATTTCCATATCAATTCCGATTTCAGGTAAAGCAAAGTATGTAAAAAAGATAATTAAAAGCAGCGGCAAATTCCGGATAATTTCTACGACAAAAGCGAGTACATGAGACAGAACTGGAATGCGGGCATACCTTAAAATACCTACTATACTTCCAATAAGAAAACTTAACACAATCGAAATGAATGCCACTTTTAAAGTGACCCAAAATCCTTCCATTAAGAAGGAAAGGTGATCAGGAGAATAAGCACCCATAAAATCCATCACTTTCACTCCTTTCAGCTTGTTTTACCAAGACGTTTCTCAAGATAACCAACTCCTAAGCTTAACGGAATGGTTAGAACTAAATAGAACAGAGCCACAAAAATATACACATCAAACACTACGTAAGTTTGAGAGGAAACAAGATCTGCCTGATACATTAAATCAAAACCAGCAACAATCCCTAACACGGATGAGTTTTTGACTAAATTAATGAATTGATTTCCAAGAGGAGGAATGACGATTTTAATGGCTTGAGGCAATATAATGAACCGCATCGCCTGACCGTACGTAAGGCCGGATGAACGTGCCGCTTCAAGCTGTCCTTTTGGAACAGCCATAATTCCCGCTCGTATGGCTTCGGCTATAAAAGCTGCCGTATAGATAGTTAGTCCCAGCACTCCGGCAGCTGTACCGCTGATTCCCGCCACAATAAAAATAAAAAAGACGATAACCACAAGGGGAATATTTCGAATGAACTCTACATAGACCGTACCAATTACATTTACTATTTTGAGAGGGGCTATTCGCATTACCGCAATGATCGTGCCAAGTACAAAGCTGGCCACTAAAGCGATCAGACTGGCGATAATGGTGTACTTAAAACCTTCTAAATAAAGATCCATATTGTTCGTCAGAATTGAAAAATCCAGCAATTTTCTTCCTCCTTTCAACTAAACAAGCAGGATGAGCATAATGCTGCTCATCCTGAGAAAAGAAAACTGTACGCTTATTGTTTGATCCACTTGTCGTGAATTTCATCATATTTTCCAGAGTCTTTTATCTTTTTAAGCGCATCGTTTAAGGCATCTACCAGCTCTTTGTTTCCTTTTTTCACAGCAATGCCATAAGGCTCTTCTGTGAACGGCTTTCCTACCAATTCATAAGAAGGATCTTCATCAGCCATTCCATAAAGAATAGCATCATCAGTTGTTAAAGCATCTCCTTGCTTAGATTTTAAAGCTGTAAATGCTTCTGCATAGTTTTCAAACTCTAATACCGTTGTCTCTGGTGCTTTTTCGCGAATATTAATAGCTGAAGTTGATCCTTTAACAGCCAACACTTTAGTACCTTTCTTCAAATCATCAACGCTTTTAATTTTACTGCCTTTTTTCACAAGCAGAGACTGTCCAGCTTGGAAATATACATCCGTAAAGTCTACTTCTTTTTTACGTTCATCTGTAATAGTCATTGTTGCAACAACAGCATCAATATCTCCTTTTTGAAGAAGAGGAACCCTTGTTTTGGACGTAACTTCTTTAAATTCTACCTTGTTTTCATCGCCTAAAATCTCTTTAGCCAGCTGCTTAGAAATATCAACATCAAAACCTTCTACTTCACCCGTCTTTGGATTCTTTAAGCCAAACAAACGCGTATCATTTTTAACTCCAATGACGATTTTCCCTCGGTCTTTGATTTCAGTGAGCGCATCTTTTTTAGCTGATGATCCATTCGTTTCTTCACTTTTCCCTCCGCAAGCTGCTAACATCATAGCCGCTGCTAATGAAAGCACAGCTGCCTTTAAAAACGTTTTTGATTTCTTCATATTACTCCCCCTATTAAACAATTAATGATTTAAAATACGGCTAAGAAATAAACGTGCCCTTTCTTCTTGCGGGTTTTCGTAAAACTCAGCCGGAGTTGCCTCTTCTAAGATTTTTCCTTGATCCATAAATACAATGCGGTCCGCTACTTCTTTTGCAAACCCCATTTCATGAGTTACAACTACCATGGTCATTCCTTCTTTAGCCAATGTTTTCATGACATCCAGCACTTCTCCAATCATTTCTGGATCAAGAGCAGAGGTAGGCTCATCAAAAAGCATAATTTCTGGCTTCATCGCAAGTCCCCTCGCAATAGCTACACGCTGCTGCTGGCCGCCTGACAGCTGGGATGGGTAGGCGTTAGCTTTTTCACCGATTCCGACTTTATCTAAATAGTATAGGGCTGTCTTCTTAGCTTCTTCTGACGACTGTCCCAATACTTTCATAGGTGCTAAAGTGATATTTTCTAAAACTGTTTTATGCGGATATAAATAAAAATGTTGAAACACCATACCTATATTGCGGCGCAGTTTATTAATATTTGTTTTTTTATCCGCGACCAATATATTATTTACCGTTAACTGTCCGTTAGATATTGTTTCTAAATAATTTATGCATCGCAGCATCGTGCTTTTACCTGAACCCGAAGGTCCAATTACGACGACAACTTCACCTTTTTCAATTGTTAAATTGATATCTTTTAATACGTGAAAATCACCGTAATATTTATTCACTCCGTCAAAAACAATCATTTTCCCCCTCCTAATTTGCGAACAACAATAAATATTTAAATTTTTAAAATATTTAAAATATATTAAAAATTATATTCTTACCCTTAAAGCAAAGTCAACAGTTGACAAATTATCTCTTTTTTGTAATCAAAATGAACTATCTTCAAATAAAATATGCTAGAAAAATAAAAGGCTTTGTTGGCATTTGCCGATATGTAAGCATACGTTCGCCAGGCTGAAGGTACTTGTATAAGCTTAATCAATAGATTATATTAGTTAACGCATATCTTTATACGAATTGTCTTTCATTTTTAGGGGGCAGTTCTCTCTAATCACCCCTCTTTCTAATTATCCGTCTATATCTTTATTATATTAATATATATAATTCTCTTAACGGTAAATTAACAAAAAAAGAAAATACAAGCTTCTATTCGTGTTAGAGGTTCTGACATAGATATAGTGAAATTGTATTATCCCTCTAAAAAAAACACGCTTTATTAGCGTGTGTGGTCTTTTATATTTTCCAGACTCATCTGAAAATGTGGATAGTCTTTAAACCCTTGCCAATCTCCTCCCCATTCGAATCCTAAATTTTTTGCGATATCTACAACCTCCATCCAATCAGACTGATTGTTATTATTACCGTCATATTCCATGTCCCAAATAACTCGTCCGTCTTTTAACTGAATAGCAAAATCAATAGCTAGTCCATAGTTATGATAAGACTGGCCGCCCTTTGAATAGGTAACAATATTGCCTTCTTCCGTCCTGCCTTTTGCATAAAGCTTATCTTGTTCTTCTTTTGAACGGAAACCTTCCGTAATGACAATCGAGATTCCTTGGTCACTTGCTTGTTGAACAAGTTTATTTTTCTTTTCTTCTACGACAGGATGCAAATCAGTTGCTCCTGAAAAATCTTCTAGCGTTGGACCTGGCTTTAACTCATCGCGAAACAAAAATACCAGGCTTACCGCTATCGTAACTATCAAAGCTATTCCCAATTTTTTAAGAACGTTCATCTATATAAAGTCTCCATTCTTTTTTGCTGTTGTTTAGATAAAATCATATCGAATTTCATTTTGTTATCCAATAAAAGAGCTGTAGTGTTCAACAAACGTCTATATTTTTTCGTTTTTTATCTATTTTCACCATTTTTTCACTATTGGTGGTTACATTAACAATTGTGGACAGCTCTGTACCACACCCCTATAACTTTTAAGGAGTGACAACAGCATGAAAAAGAAACTATTCGGTTATATCATGGCAAGCGGTTTAACACTAGGAGTTATGGCCGCTGCAAACTCCACGGCATTTGCAGCCAGCAAAGATGAAACAAGCTCTTCAACAGTTGTAGAGCGAACAAATGGCAGTACAACAAATACGGATGATGCAACACAACAAAAAGTTGATGATATTATGAAAAAAGCACAGGAAAAATTACAAAAACTCGGCGTAAACTTGCCTCAGCACAAAGACGGCCCCTTCAGCAATCTAGATGCGGCTACGAAGAAAAAAGCGAAAGCTATTATGGATCAGTTTCGCGACGGCACGCTGACTAAAGAACAAGCGGAAGCCAAATTAAAAGAACTTGGCGTGAATTTTCCTGAACATAGAGGCGGTCCTTTTAACAATTTAGATGCGGCTACAAAGAAAAAAGCGAAAGCTATTATGGATCAGTTTCGCGACGGCACGCTGACTAAAGAACAAGCGGAAGCCAAATTAAAAGAACTTGGCGTGAATTTTCCTGCTAAAAAGAAAGATTTTCTAAGCGGGGTAGATGCTGAAACAAAAGCGAAAGCTGAAACCATTTTGGAAAATGCAAAAAAAGAAATACAAAAGCTTGGCGTTACAATGCCGTTTGAAAATCACGAGCACAAAGCTCAATAACTAAAAAAGCTACTTGGCTGTTGAAAGCCAAGTAGCTTTTTTATGATACAGTTTTCCTTCTCACTAACGTCATGTACACACCTAATGCTAATAAATCGCAGACCATAATCACAATGCCCATCGGCAGAGCATTTTGCCCTCCTCCAAGACCAACAAGAGGAGCTACGGCTGCTCCGAGCAAGAACGGAAGCAACCCTAGAAGCGCTGAAGCACTTCCCGCGTTAGAAGCTTGATTTTCCATAGCGAGTGAAAAAACGGTTGTGTTCACAATTCCTACGCTCGATACTACAAAGAAAAGCAAGATGCAGACCAAAATAACGGACATGTGAGTAACAATCACGGCCACTAAAAGCAAGCTTCCAACAGCTGCTTGAAGCAATCCATACATAAGAAGAGTTGCTTCTTTTATTTTACCCGCTAAACGTCCTGTCACTTGAGTAGCTATAATTAGTCCAAAACCGTTAATAGCAAAAACAAAGCTGAACATCTGCGGAGATAGTCCATAAATGTCTTGAAGGACAAATGTAGAACCTGAAATATAAGCAAACATGGCACTCATAATAAAACCTTGCGCCAGCGCATATCCCACGAAGACACCATCTTTTAGCAATACGCCAAATGTACGCAGTACTTCTGTTAATCCACCTTCTTTACGGCGTTCGAGCGGAAGCGTTTCTTTTAAACCAAATAAAACGGCAAAAAACATTAGTGCACCAATCACTGCTAACACACCAAATACTCCTCGCCACGACATAATCGTCAGCAGCTGTCCACCAGCAACCGGAGCTAAAATAGGAGCTAAGCCATTTACAAGCATAAGCATGGAGAAAAACTTTGTTAAATCCGAACCTGAAAACAAGTCTCGCACGCTCGCTCTTGAAATAACCATTCCTGCTGCTCCTGCCATACCTTGAATAAATCGCAAAACGATAAAAATCCAAATAGACGGTGCAAACACGCATAAAACAGATGCAAATGCATAGGTGATTAATGCTGCTACAAGCGGCTTTTTCCTTCCGCGAATATCACTGAATGGCCCCATGACCACTTGCCCAAATGCTAAGCCCAATAAGCAAGCTGTCAGACTGACCTGCGCTAAAGAAGCTGAAGTATGCAATTCTTTCGCAAGCGTCGGCAGCGCTGGCAAATACATATCGATTGATAACGGTCCAAATGCGCTCAGTGAACCCAAAATTAAAATAAATAAAATACGATTTCCTCGGCTTAAAGACATTCCTTGGGAAATACTTTGCTGATTCATCTATTGTTGTCTCTCCCTTCAGCAGTTTTACAATAGTCTCATCTTAAACCCTCCAGCTACTGGATAGTCAAGACGTAATTCGAATTTTAATTTCCGTCAGCCGCTCTTCTTCATGATGTGAAATAAATGAATCTACAATCCGCCGAATTAAGAAAGGACCTTCTGCTTTGTATCCTTCCGCTTTAATAAAGTTCAGTAATGCATCGTAATAGACTCCTGTGGTATCTCTCTTTTCTCTCATATAAATAGATGCGTAATCTCCTTCAGGTATTAACGTAACGAGTTCATGCTTAAAAGAAACATCACTTTCGACCAATAAAAAAATGCCATCGTAATCTGTAAATTGTTGTTTTTTCGCGTTTTCTACCGATAGCATAAACCCTACTTTCCCAATCATAATCGGGGTAATATGACTAATTTTCTTTTTTAAATCACGGAGAACACTTTCAGTCCCGTCTAACGTACCTACCTCTGCTTTTACTTGCACAACTTCACGAGAAGGAAGGTGTTTTATGAACGGGGCTCCTATTTGGTTAATATGTCTCGTCTGTTCTAATTCCT
The DNA here is from genome assembly GCF_053667915.1 of Priestia sp. JNUCC 25. Lineage (NCBI taxonomy): Bacteria > Bacillati > Bacillota > Bacilli > Caryophanales > Bacillaceae > Priestia > Priestia sp. JNUCC 25. The sequence goes on along the minus strand of NZ_CM132211.1, from coordinate 292,892 downwards.
TCATTCGAGTTGTTAACTGCACATTCACTCTTTGAAGGTGACGAATTTTTTCTTTTGTTACCTTCTCATATTCCGCTAAAGTTTCAATAAATTCATCCAAGCTGCTGTGCTCCATCTTTCTTTTAATTTCTTTTAAAGGAACTCCCATCAGCTTTAAATAGACAATGATATCTAATTTCTTAAATTGTTCTAACGTATAATATCGATAACCGGTTTGTGGATCAACTTCGTAAGGCTCGAACAGGCCAATTTCATCATAATAGCGAAGTGTTTTAACCGGAATATCATGCAGTCTGGCCATTTGTCCAATCGTAAATTTGTTTTGCACTATAAGTTCACCTTCTTTATGTAAAGCTGCTTGCACTTAAAGCAAGCAACACCGTAATTCTCGTCATTCATTTAGTTCTTGTACAAGCTCTTCCACAATAAGATGTGCAGGCAGTTTTTTTGCCAGCGTAAATCCGGTTCCTGCCCACAAAGAAGTGTACTCTGGATTATTCATTTGTGTAGCTTTTGCTCGAATAGGCTTTGTCATGTAATGAATATGAGGGTAGGCGGATGGTGCTGATTTATCATAGGAAATAAAAAAGGCATTCACAAATCCTCTAGCACGTTTCCCTGTAAAAGCTCGTGTGACACCTGTTTCATTAAAACGCTTATGAAGAATGCTTTCTTTATGAAGAGCACTCGCTCCGCTTTCTGGACAACAAATAAAAGCCGTACCTAACTGGGCAGCAGAAGCTCCTTCTTGTAACACACGTTTTATGTCAGACCCCGTCATCAACCCTCCCGCAGCAATCAATGGCTTTTTAGTGATTGAGCGAACTTCTTTCAGCAATTTCATAAGCGGGTAATCCACCGAACTCTCTAAAAAAGTAGATCGATGGCCGCCGGCTTCAATGCCTTGCAAACATAGCGCATCCGCTCCTGCTCTCAAAGCCACTTCGGCTTCTTGAGGTGTTGTAATCGTAACGAAAACACGGCTTCCAATTCCTTTTAAACTTGCTACAATCTCTCGATCCGGGCACCCAAATGTAAAGCTCACAGCAGGTACTCGATGTTTTTGAATGATGTCGAGCTTGGCATTCCATTCATCATCATCATTCTTTGGTATATCAACTTGACACTCCAAATATTCAGCTGCTTTTAACAGTTCTTTTTGATAACAATCAAGTGCATCAACTGCTACTTTTTCATTTGTCGGCACAAACAGATTCACTCCAAAAGGTTTTTTCGTAAGTGAGTGCATCTCTATAATTTCCTGCTCCAATTCACGCGCACTTTTATATCCCGCAGCTAGAAACCCTAGTCCTCCGCTATTAGATACTGCTGCAGCTAGTTTAGGCGTCGAAACTCCTCCTGCCATGGGAGCTTGTACAATTGGATATTTACATATATCTTCCACGCTTCTCACCTCAGCCTTTCATGCGTTCTCTCTTCATTCTACTATAACCCCAGAAAAAAAAGCCCTCCAAAAGGGCTTTTTTTCCATATATAGATTATGCTCGTTTCAAAAATTGAGATCATAAATGATGCTAAGGAATGCGCACTACCTGATTATTCCCTCAAAGGTTCACCTATGTGGATGACACTAACTCCGTAAGGGGAGTGACAGCCGCTTAGGTTTAGAAAGCCAGACCTGATTGTTCTTTGATCAGGTCTGGCTTTCTACATCGATTACTTATAATGGAGGAACTTTACGCATACAGCTTCTGGAACCGTAACGTTAGATTGAAGAAGCGTTAGCTTTCCACTTTCTTGGTCTCTTTCAAACAGTACCAAGTTTCCTGTTTCTTGATTAGATGCTACAATGAATTGTTCTGTTGGATCTAAAACAAAATCGCGCGGCCAGTCGCCTTCAGTGCCTGTCCATTCTATGAATGTTAACTGTCCAGAATCCTGATCTACTTTGAATGTTGCAATTGAGTTATGTCCGCGGTTTCCTGCATAAACAAAGCGGCCATCTGAAGAAATGTGGATAGCACTCCCTTGATTATTTTCTGTAAAATCAGCTGGAATTGTTGAAACAGCTTGTTGTTGAGTGAAGCTTCCTTTGCTTTCGTCATAAGTTAAAAATAAAACTTCAGAGCTGAATTCTGTCATTGCATACGCATAGCGTCCATTTGGATGGAACGTTAAATGTCTAGGCCCTGAACCAACAGATGTAGAAAGACTGTTGACTTCCTTCAATTTATTCTCTTCCACTTCATATGTCACGATTTTATCAATACCTAAGTCCACAACGGCCACGTGCTTTTCTCCAGGAGTAAAATCGGCATAGTGTACGTGCGGTTTTCCTTGTTGTCCTTTTTTGAGATCTGAATGAGGATGTTCCACTACGGATGCTACATATTCAATTTCCCCTGTTTCTTCATTAACAGAATACGTCTCAACGCTCCCTTTATGAAAGTTAGCAGATAAAACAAGCGTATTATCTTCATTCACTGAAACATAGCAAGGAGGCGCGCCGTCTAGCAGCTGTTTGTTTACAAACTTTAGTTGCCCCGTGTTTGGATCAACCTTAAAAGCAGCTACTCCGCCTTTTTCTCCTTCTTTAATAACTGTATAAAGATGTTCGTTGTCTTTGCTTGCATTTAAGTATGTAGGATTTTCAATTTTAGCCACGGCTTTTACTTCTACAATCTTTTTAGCCTTCGTATCTAACGTAAATGTATAGACACCTTCACTGCCTGCTTTTGTATATGTACCTGCAAATCCAATAAATTTTCCATGTTCACTCATTTTCCTATACCCCTCCTAAAGAATTGTTTTGTTTCATTTATTTTACTATATCATACCGTATTTGTTATAGAGAATGCTCCAATTCAACGTTCATTTATCAGTTTTCCCTACATGCCTATCGTCAAACCCTTCCTTTTTAAGCCTGCATCTTGCATTTTCCTACCATGGGGCGTTATGATTAAGGATGATTTTATATCGCCCCATAGCAGACGGCTTCTGTATTTCCTGGATTTTCAAATAAAGAAGAATGAACTGATGAATAGTCGACTTTCATCGCTATAACCGCTGCTCAACTTTTTTCGTAAAGTTACATCAAAAAAGGAGTGAACAACAATGATCACATTAAAAAGTGAACGCGAAATTAACTTAATGCACGAAGCAGGTAAATTATTAGCTTCTTGTCATAAAGAAATCGCTAAAATGATCAAACCAGGCATAACAACAATGCAAATTGATAAATTTGTTGAAGAGTACTTAGCAAAGCACGGAGCAACGCCGGAACAAAAAGGATACAAAGGATATCAATATGCAACGTGCGCTTCTTTAAATGATGAAATTTGCCACGGCTTCCCAACAAATAAACCGTTAAAAGACGGCGATATCGTAACCATCGATATGGTTGTAAATTTAAACGGAGGCTTAGCAGATTCCGCATGGACTCACACCGTTGGAGACATTTCAGACGAAGCACAGCGTCTAGTAGATGTTACATACGAAGCGCTTTTAAAAGGAATCGAGCAAGCACAGCCAGGAAATCGCACAGGTGACATTGGCCACGCTATTCAAAGCTATGTAGAAGGCGAAAAATTCTCTGTCGTACGCGACTTCACAGGACACGGAATTGGAAATACCATGCACGAAGCGCCTACAATTCTTCACTACGGAAAAGCTGGCAAAGGTACACGTTTAAAAGAAGGTATGGTTATTACAATTGAGCCAATGGTGAATGCTGGTACATGGCATTCTAAAATGGATAAAAACGGCTGGACGGCTCGTACAACAGACGGTAAATTATCCGCTCAATTTGAACATACACTTGCGATTACGAAAAACGGTCCTCTTATTTTAACAGCACATTAAAAAAACAGCCCTTTTGAGGCTGTTTTCTTAATGTAGAGGAAATTTAATAACAAAAACTGTGCCGCGGGAAGAAGTAGATAATAATTTAATCTGTCCTCCGTGGCTTTCTAGAATACGCTGAGCAATTGGCAGACCGAGACCTGTTCCACTATCTTTTGAAGTGGAAAACGGCTGGTACAGCGACTGCTGCATATGCAAAGGAATCCCTTTTCCATTATCTTCAATATACAGACAATAATTATCATCATGAACCTGTGAATAGATTGTAATGACTCCTTCTCCATCCATGGCTTCCATACTGTTTCGAATTAAATTATGAAGAACTTGTTTGATTTGTTTTTCATCTACCTTTAGTATATGCGGCTGCAGTTTCACATCAAAGATAAGCTTATCTTTTTCTGTAAATTTGCTTGAGTGAGTAATCAAAGGCAATAGCTCATTAATAATATCCTGCATACTGACTTTTTTCATTACCGGAGCTCCTGGTTTTGATAACAGCAGCATTTCTTCAATGATGTAATTAATCCTCTCTAACTCTTTCATAAGCAGAGGCAGGTAAAAACGCTTTTTCTCCTCATCAGAGAGAGACTGATTCATAAGAGATATAAATCCATGAATCACGGCAAGAGGATTACGAATCTCATGAGCAGCTCCGGCTGCCACTTCTCCAACTAGAGCAAGTTTCTCAGACTGATGCATTCGCTTTTCTAATTCTTCGGTATCCGATATATCAATGAAATAAAAAATTCTTCCGATGCTCTCGTTCTTCTCATTAAACAGCTGCGTTTGAGAGGCTAAAAAGCAATAGCACGTCTCTTTCGTTCCAAATAATACTTTTTTATTTTCGTGAATTTCTCCCGAATTCACCATGCTCCAAAATTCAGTATTATATTCAGGACATTCCTCCATATACCCGCAAATATCCTTTTCGTCGAGATCTAAAAACTGCTTTGCTGAGGTATTGGCAAATATACTATTTGTCTCATCTTCTATTGTGATAATTCCAACAGGCAGTGAATTTAAGATCTGCTGGCGATATGCTTTATCTTTAATGATTTTCCAAAATGAATCTTCTAAACTAACCGACATTTGATTGATAGAAGCCGAAAGCTGCTTCAGCTCGATTTGCTTTGTGTCTTGAAGAACAAGACCGTATTCTCCGTCTGCAATGTCATTCACTTTTTCAATCATTTGTTCAATTGGTTTCGTAAGGCTCGCACTCATACGATAAGAAACATAAAGAGAAGCCACAATAGCACTTACTGTTAAAATCAATAGTAAAATTAATGAATCTTTAATAATGACAGACAGTGTATCTGATAGTGTATCAAGTGAATCAACCGTCTCTTCTTTTGAACTATTAATATCTTTTTTTATCTGATGCAGATCCGGCAAATAATTTCTCTTAAGATACTCTTTTGCTCCCTCTATATCTCCGTACTTCAGCAGTCCCTGCACGTTATTAGAAATCTTAAAATCCAGCAGCTCAATTTTTTCCTTTAGTGGAATCAACGATTTTGGCACAGGCTGCTTATATCTTTCATTATTTTCGATAACTCGTGTATCATATGATTGATATTCTTCTATCAAAGAGACAGTGGGGTTCTTTAGATTATTTTTCACAATGTATTCTTTTATGTTCAGCTGCTCTTCCCAATAAGAAAGCCACACCATTTGAGGAACATCTTCATCTTTAATTTCGTTGCTTACATGATTCATTTTATCAATGGCATGCACTAAAACTAAAGAGAACCCGCTTAACATGAATGTAATCAAAAGAAGAATCGTTAATATTTGGCTACGGAATGACATGTTGCGAAATAATTGATTCATAATCATCTCTTTCTTTTTCATAGTTACTTCGGCTGTGTAGACATTCTAACTTTCGAATATAAAATTTGTTTTTCCCGCTTACTGTACATCGGTCCAAAAGGCGCTAGTTTATAAACACCGTCCCTGGCGTCAAGTTTGACTTCTCCAGATGGAAGACCTTTTTTACTAAAATAGTCTTTCATAATCACGTTGTAAGCTTGAGGAACATCATTTATCACACTTGTTAAAATAACAGACCTACCCATGTACGCCTGATCATCTAAATATCCTATTACGTACATTCCTTGTGTTTTCGCTTCTTGAATAACTTCTTGATTATACGAATTTCCTTTAGCATAGACGATATCGACACCTTGAGCTTTTAACTCGCGGAGCAGCTTTACTGCTTTTGCTCCATCGTCTCGGCTGTTTACTACTCGATAATAAAAAGCAATCGATGAATCATACGCTTTGATTCCTTGTTCGAATCCTGGATTTTTTTCTTTTGCAAATGTATCAAGTAATCCAATTTTTTTCGTTTTTGTCTTCATGGCAGCTGCCGTGCCTGCCAGGTGCTCTATTTTTGTTTGATCAAATGTATATACAGTTTGGTTTTTATACATTGAAGTACCGTGAATGGTGACGAAATGAACATGAGGATACTTAGGAGCTAGTTCTGTAAAAACGGTAGAAAATTCTCTTCCATGTCCAATTACGACTTTTGTTCCATTTTGAATAACTTTTTCAGCAGCTTCCTTCATTTTTTGGTTCGTATTTACTTCGCTAATAACTTGAGCCGAAACAGGATACTGCTGCTCGATGTTGATTTTTCCTTTATAAGCTAGACTGCCCCAGCTTTGATCTGTCAGTACATCAGAGGTGAGAATTGCAACGCTTGTGTTTTCTACTTTTTTTGTCGTTTGCTGACTTATAATCCCTTGTGTTTTCGAAATAATAATAATTAAAAACGAAGCGACAACAATCAGGGCAAGCAATAAAATCAGCCTTAACTGTCTTGATCGTTGCATAGATCTTCTCCTTTTTGTTTAGCATACTTTCATTATATAAAAAAAGCATCTAAAAAGACTACATCTTTAACGAAATTCCAACTTTTTTCGACATTTCTTTCATATCTTACCTTTTTTAACACTTTCATTCCAAAAGAAAAAAGCAGAAAACATCTGTTTTCTGCTTCTGCCTTCAATCTTCATCTTTTACATCCATATCTTCAGGGATAGGCTCATTTAGGTATTCTTCAATTTGTTTTTTGTACTTTTCCATTTGCTCTAAATGGGTGTTAAACTGCTCTTTATTTAATAAGTAGTTTTCACCATCAAATATAGCTCGTACTTTTCCTTCTTGAATCAATTTCTGCACATATTCTTCAGGAAAAGATAGATACTCTGCTGCTTCTTTTATCGTTAAATACATCCTGCTCCACCTTTTATACGTTGTAGTGTACCTCTTCTGTAGCTTTAACCATTAACTCATACTGACGCAAGCGAAGCTGGAATAATGTTAAAGGATCATGGTAAGCTTCAGGATTGGCTTTCATATGACTTAACACGTCTTGATTTTCATTAATATGCGCCTGTGTTTCTTCAATCGTTTCTTTTAAAACCTCTTTTGGCCTTTCAAAGAATAGTTCAATATCAACTTCTAAATTTTTCTCAAATAAATTAAATTGCATAAAAAACTTTGCCAGCATTGATTCTGTGATATCTTGATAGTCTTGACTTTCAATGTACTTTTTATATTGATTATAAAGCAGCGTTTGGTTTTGAAGAATGGAAGAAAACAGTTTTCCTGCTCCTTTTAACAAGAGCTGCGTTGGATTAACGCGAAGTAAAATATTTTCTTCATCCAGCTGAACCCGATTAGCCATACGATTAACGTCGCGGCGCCAGTCGTCCAGCACTTTAAAATCGCAGGCTAACGTTAATTTTTGCTCATTGTACATCTTATTTAATGACTCTGCTACTTCTTCAATGTCTACTTGACTCGCAATCAGCTCTTCATTTGATGTAGCAATCCAGTCCTTTAAAGAAATGCGGAACTTGGGCAGGACATCTTGCTGCAAGTGCTCTTCCACGCGCATATTCATTTGTTTATTTAGCTCAATATGAACCGTACTAAAATCACTGTCTTCCTTCACTAATTCTGAAGACTTTTTGAGTAAACGAGGGATTTTATTTTTTAGCTTTTTGCTAATATCCTCTTTGATTCCGTGATAAGCCGAAACAATACTACTCGCTTTTTCTTGTTCTAAGTCATCTACTCGATGCAAGAAGCCATTTAATCGCACAAGCATATCTTCGTTCCATTTAATGCTTTCAATCAAATGATTTTCTGTTTGATTTCTCTTCTCCACTAAGCTCTTTAGCATGCTTTGAATGAAGAACAGCAGTCTGCGCGCACGCTCTTCTACTCCAACGTCGTTTGGATCGTAATAGAAATTAGCTTTAATAAACTGAGCCAAGTCTCCGTGGTGCTGACTCGATACGTAGTGAGGCGTATAGGCTAATACATGTGCCTGCGGGAAATCAGCTCCAATGCTTGCTTCAAATTCTTTTGTAATTCGCTCAATCGTTGCTTGATTATAAAGACTGTCCATATTGTTGATGACAAAATGAACTGGCGTATTTGGCGCATGCTCTTTTATCTCCAGCAATAATTCTTTTTCTTCATCAAGCAGCGATTCTTTTGCATCAAGCACAAACAGTAAACCATCTGCTAAAGGAGCATATTTAAATGCATCCTGCTCACGTGCCTCTTGTTCTGTAAAGCTTGGCGTAATAATGCATGAACAATTATGCTTATCAAGGAACGCAAAAGGTTTTTTCACTTCTACAAGCGCCTGGTGAGGAGATTGCTCCGCTCCGTCAATCGTTTCCATCGGAATGATTTCTTGATCAGCGATTTGCTGGATAGATTCTTCCTCATCATGAATGAACACAAAGGTTGTTTCGTGATTTTGCGGTACCTTTTCTTCTGTAATCGATCCCACAAATGAAGACGTTGCAGCATTTGTTCCTGTAATTAATAAGTGTGTCGTATGAGCATCTAATAAAAAATCTACCCACCATTTAAAGGTGTGCCCCACTTCTAAACCATTTTCATTAGCCCATTTAATAATGCCATGGCAAAGCTTGTAGTGATATTCAAGACCATCAATGTCGTTACGCGCCTCAAAAATTAATCTGCCTGCATTTTCGATTGTAATGGTATCAATAGTTGACGGAAACTTTTCATTCCATGAAAGTACGGCTGCAGACGGAAATAACGCACGTGACTTATTGGTAATTTTAAGCCAGTTTGTTAATACGTTCGGAATGACTTCATGCAATTCCTTTACAGAATGATCACTTTCCATTAAGTCGGTATACGTCTCTTGATAAAGAGTTGAAATCTCTTGCCAATAATCATAGAGGCCCACTTCAATATTCAAGAAAATATCATTGATAGTTTTAATCCAAGCAAGATAAGGAGGCTGGCTCTTATATTGTTTCCATAAAGCTGAGACAAGCTGTTTGAAATACACTTGATCCACTTTGTAAAATGCAATCATCACTTGATAAAAATAGTTAGGGATAAAGTTTGCTGTATATCCTTTATCTACGTAAGTCTTTAATACCGCAAACCAATTTAACGATTCTGTCCGAATACACTCATCTACCGCAAGCTCCACTGCGCTGTTAAAGTCTTCTTGCTCTTCATAAAATCTGCGTGCAATCGCCGTGACGTTTGGATAATCCGGCTGAGAAGCAACCAGCTCGTTAATGACTTCATAAGCTCGTTCAATATTGTTATGGTCCGTATAAAGCGAAAACAGCTTTAGCGCTATTTCAGCTTTTAATACTTTTGAATCCGTTTCGATGGATAGGTAAAGCTCTTCAGCTAGCGTAGACAATCCCAACTCATAATGCGCGTCGGCTGTATTTTTCTTCGCCCACAGCTTAAATTCACCATTTACATTCTCCCACTTAAAAATCGCGGACTCAAAATCTTGATTATGGAAGTAAACTTCTCCCTGGGCTAAGCGAACGAGCGATAAGTCGTACCACTCTTTTTGCTGCTCTTCGTAATAAGCTTGTCCAAGGACCTTTACAGGCGGCTGATTTTCATTTTCTTGCATAAACGTTTCGTAATATTTCTTTTTCGTTAACTGATATTCTACCGTCATATAGTCTCTCCTTTTTGATGTCAATATTTTATGTACTCTATCAAATTCCCTTTTTTATACTTTTCATACACGATATTTTCTTACTCATATTTTACGCAAAAAAAGCCTCAAGAACTACTCTTAAGGCTTTTTTTATAACTTTTATACTATAAAAATGGCTATTTATCATAAATGGGCGCTGAAATAACAAATATATTAATAGGCATCCCGTCGAAACAGCCCCATTACTTCTACCGTTTCCGTAATATTTACGAAAGCTTCAGGATCCACCGATTGAATTAACTGCTTGAGGTTTGCAAGCTCATAGCGTGAAATCACCGTCATTAATATTTTACGGTCTTCTCTTGAATAAGCTCCTTCACCGTTCATTAACGTCACGCCGCGCACCAAATTCGTAAGAAGCTGCTGCTTCATTTCTTCACCTTTTCTCGTAATAATGGTTAACGTGAGCTTAATATGGCGAGTATGAATTGCATCCACTACTTTTCCTGTGACGAAAATCGAAAGCATCGTATATAAAGCCGCGTCCCAATTCACAAAAAAACCTGAAACAAACACAACCACGGCATTCATCGCTGATAATATAGCGCCAAGCGGGAATTCTTTTTTATGCGTAAGAAGCATCGCAATAATATCAAATCCACCTGTCGAAGCTGACTGACGAAAAACAAACCCTACGCCAATTCCAGTTAAAACTCCTCCAAAAACAGCTGACAGAATAGGATCTGTACTAACAGCTCTCAAGGGAATCACGTATAAAGCAATTGATAAAGCCACAACGGACAGCAGGGTATGTAAAACAAACCGCTTTCCTAACTTCATAAAACCAATAATTAAAAGGGGTAAATTCAACAAAAAATTCATTGTTCCCGTGCTTGCAGGCGTTAAAATTCCTATAATCATAGCAATACCGCTAATGCCGCTGCTTAACACTTTATGGGGGATTAAAAACCAATTGTATGCAAATCCAATTAACACAGAACCTGCTATAATAGCAATTGCTCTATACATGATGTCCCTTCACCTCTTACCACAAATATAATGTTTTCATTTATTGCTTCTTTATTATAATTCCTAAAATATTGAAAACCTTAAAAAAAGTATATTCAGAAATTTGTTGTGTTGGTGGGGTGGACAAACGGCAAAATAAAACGGACATAACGGCAATTAGCGCTTTTATATCGAGTTTTATCTGCTTTTGGTATGAGCACTCTAACTTTGTCTTTTTCTTGCTTATTCAAAATAAAAAGCTGCTATCTTTACTAAGATAGCAGCTTTGATGAAGAGTTATTTTAATTTTAAGACCGCCACATTCTCCACATGTGTCGTATGCGGAAACATATCAACAGGCTGAACTTCAACCGTCTCATATCCGCCTTTTTCTAAAATAGCTAAATCACGCGCAAGAGTTGCTGGTCCGCATGACACATAGACAACTTTTTTCGGCTTCATGTCAATGATGGTATTCAAAAGAGCTTCGTCGCATCCTTTTCGCGGCGGATCTACGACGATGACGTCCGCTTTGATGCCTTGTTTGTACCAGTTTGGAATGACGACTTCTGCTTCGCCTACTTCAAATTCAGCGTTGTGAATACCGTTTAGCTCAGCGTTTCGCTTTGCATCTTCAATCGCTTCAGGCACGATTTCAACGCCATATACTTTTTTCGCTTTTTGAGCGAGAAATAACGAGATTGTTCCGATTCCACAGTAGGCGTCAATTACCGTTTCTTCTCCTGTTAAATCTGCATACTCAAGCGCTTTGTCATAAAGCACTTTCGTTTGCTCAGGGTTTACTTGGTAAAATGATTTTGCTGAAATGGCAAATTTAACGTCGCCGATATAGTCGTAAATATATTCTTCTCCCCAAAGTACGTTCGTTTGGTTCCCTAAAATGACGTTTGTACGCTTGCTGTTTACGTTTTGAACAATTGATTTTACGTTCGGCACGGCTTCGATAATGTCTTCTATAATACGCTTTTTGTTTGGCAGCTCAGCTGTACGAGTCACAATTACAACCATGATTTCACCCGTTACAAGCCCGTAACGTGCCATGATATGACGAAGCGAGCCTTTATGTTTTTGTTCTTGATAAGCAGAAACGCCATGCTTTTCACAGATTGATTTGACTGCTTGAACAACATCATCATTTGCCTGCTGCTGAATCAAACAGGCATCCATGTTAATGATGTCGTGGCTTCGCTGCTGATAAAACCCAGCGACCAAACCGCCTTCTCGTTCTGCTACGGGCACTTGAGCTTTGTTTCGATAGCGCCAAGGATCGTTCATTCCTAGCGTCGAATGTACCGGAACGTCAGGTAAATGACCAATTCGCGCCATGACGTCTTTTACTTGCTTTTGTTTAAATTGCAGCTGTCCTTCATAGCTTACATGCTGCAGCTGACAGCCTCCGCACTGCTTGTAGACCGGACAAGGTGCTTCAACACGCTGTTCACTAATTGTATGGTGTTTGATAAGCTTGCCAAACGCATAGCCTTTTTTTACTTTAATGACTTTTACTTGGCCGCTTTCGCCGGGCAGCGCATTTTGAACGAAAACAGGAAATCCGTTCACTTTCGCTACACCCGCTCCGTCATGCGTTAAATCTTCAAACGCAACATCTATATATTCATTTTTTTCTACAGGTGGTTTTAATTTTTCCATTTATCGTTACATCCTTTTAGTCATTTGAAAATGCTGAACTGATTGTACCATAAGAGCGAAAGCCAAACAAAGAAAAGCATGAAAAAAGATCGCAATTAGGCGATCTCATTTTTTTCCATCAATTCAGCTGTTGCTTTTGGAACAAAGATTTCTACATGGCGATATAAGTTTACAAATTCTCCAGGCAATAACCCTCCGTACTCGCCATCTAGGTTTAGCTGCATTTTATCATTCGTATGAATTTTAACACGGTTCGCTTTTGTATAAATAATATGAGGATCATTGATATGTTCTCCTCGCAGCGCAAGTGTCGCAATTCGAATAAATTCAGCTAAATTTGCTTTCTTTAAAATAATCAAATCAAACATACCGTCATCTAAAGAAGAATCTGGTGCCAGCTTTTCAAAGCCGCCGACTGAGTTCGTTAAGGAAACGAGGAAGAACATAATCTCGCCGCCAAAGAATTTTCCGTCATACTCAATTTCAACAGATGTTGGTTTAATAGAAGGAAGCATTTCCATGCCTTTTAAATAGTAAGCTAGCTGTCCAAGCATTGTTTTTAACTTGCTTGGCACTTCATATGTTAATTCAGTTAAACGGCCGCCTCCGGCGATATTTACAAAGTAATGCGTTTCTCCGTCGTTTGTTACACAGCCCAAGTCAATTGGCTTTGTTACGCCTTCTACAATGACATCAATAGCGCCTTCAATCGTGCGCGGCACATTAATGGCACGAGCAAAGTCATTGGTTGTTCCAACAGGAATAATACCTAGCTGCGGGCGATAGTCTTGTCCGGCAATACCGTTTACGACTTCATTGATGGTACCGTCTCCACCGGCTGCAATTACAACGTCAAAACGACGTTCTACCGCTACTTTAGCAGCTTCTGTTGCATCACCAGCACAAGTTGTAGCATGACAAGATGTTTCGTAGCCTGCTTGCTCTAGCTTTTGCAAGACTTCCGGTAAGTTTTTCTTAAAAATTTCACGGCCCGATGTCGGGTTATAAATAATTCTCGCTCTTTTCATATTCATCATCCTAATAATGATAATTTGTCACAAATCTTTGCCTACTTTTATCAGTGAAAGAATGCCCCCTCACATTACATCATCAACAAGAGGGGGCATGAACAAACATATTATAAAGAAATTAACCTTGATATACAATATTCACGTTTCGGTTTTTATTCATACCTTCAGCGCGATCGCCCTTACTCATAATAAATGTGAGATGGATATCCACCTCACATTTAGTTATCAAATTTAGCGTTTATTAATTTCTTCTAAAAGAATTTTATTAACCATCGGTGGGTTCGCTTGGCCTTTTGAAGCTTTCATAATTTGACCAACTAAGAAGCCAATTGCACGATCCTTACCGTTTTTGAAATCTTCAATAGATTGAGGGTTTGCATCTAATGCATCTGTTACGAATTTACGTAAAGTTGCATCATCAGAAATTTGTACAAGACCTTTTTCTTTTACAATTTTCTTTGCATCTCCGCCATTTTCAATTAATTCTTTGAATACTTTTTTCGCAATTTTAGACGAAATTGTACCTTCTTGAATTAATTGAATCATACCAGCTAGACCTTCAGGTGTTAAGGCTACATCTGAAAGTTCTTTTTGGTTTGAGTTTAAGTAAGCAGAAACTTCACCCATTAACCAGTTAGAAGATAGCTTCGCGTCTCCGCCCGCAGCAAGCGTTGCTTCAAAGAAATCAGACATTTCTTTTGTTAGCGTTAATACCATTGCATCATAAGCAGGTAAGCCAAGCTCTTCTACATAGCGCTTTTTACGAGCATCTGGAAGTTCAGGAATCGAAGCACGAACACGTTCTTTCCACTCTTCGTCGATGTGTAATTCTAATAAGTCAGGCTCTGGGAAGTAGCGGTAGTCGTCAGATCCTTCTTTTACACGCATTAGAATTGTTTCGCCCGTAGACTCGTCAAAACGGCGTGTTTCTTGCTCGATTAAGCCACCAGACAATAACACTTTTTCTTGACGAATTTCTTCGTGTTCAAGACCACGGCGCACATAGTTAAATGAGTTTAAGTTCTTTAACTCAGCTTTTGTACCGAACTCTTCTTGTCCAACTGGACGTAAAGAAATATTGGCATCACAGCGAAGTGAACCTTCTTCCATTTTACAATCAGATACGCCTGTATATTGAATAATTGATTTTAATTTTTCTAAATAAGCATATGCTTCTTCAGGAGAACGCATATCTGCTTCTGATACAATCTCAATTAGAGGTGTACCTTGACGGTTGAAGTCTACTAGTGAATAGCCATCGCCTGTATGCGTTAACTTACCAGCATCTTCTTCTAAATGAAGTCGGTTGATACGAATACGCTTCGTTTCACCTTTAACTTCTACTTCAATCCAACCGTTCTCGCCAATTGGTTTATCAAATTGAGAGATTTGATAAGCTTTTGGGTTATCCGGATAGAAATAGTTTTTACGGTCAAACTTTGTATCTGTTGCGATTTCACAGTTTAGCGCAAGCGCTGCTTTCATTGCAAAATCAACTGCTTCTTTGTTTAACACAGGTAATACTCCAGGATAACCTAAGTCAATTACACTTGTGTTAGCATTTGGAGCCGCACCAAATGCGTTTGGACTTGCTGAGAAAATTTTAGATTTTGTCTTAAGCTCAACGTGTACTTCAAGACCAATAATCGTTTCAAAGTTCATCTTTATCTCACCCCTTACAGTGCTGGTTTCGCTTTATGATGCTCAGTTGCTTGTTCGAATGCATGAGCAACACGATAGATTGTGCTTTCGTCGAAATGCTTACCGATAATTTGTAACCCTAATGGCAATCCATTTGATAAGCCGCAAGGCACAGAAATACCAGGTACTCCAGCAAGGTTTACTGGGATTGTTAAAATATCGTTTGCATACATTGTTAATGGATCGTCTGTTTTCTCACCAATTTTGAATGATGGAGTTGGTGTAGTCGGTCCAATGATAACGTCATAGTTTTCAAATACAGACTCAAAGTCTTGCTTAATTAACGTACGTACTTGCTGTGCTTTTTTGTAGTAAGCATCATAATAACCAGAGCTTAACGCAAATGTTCCAAGCATGATACGGCGTTTTACTTCGTTTCCAAAGCCTTCGCTTCGAGACTGCTTGTACATTTCGATTAAGTTCTCAGCATTATCTGTACGATATCCGTAGCGAACGCCGTCAAAACGAGATAAGTTAGCAGACGCTTCAGAAGAAGATAATAGATAATACGTAGCTAATGCGTATTTAGAGTGTGGAAGCGATACTTCTTCCCAAGTTGCGCCTAGTCCTTCTAACACTTTTAGTGCATCTAAAACAGACTGGCGAGCTTCTTCGCCCACACCTTCGCCTAAGTATTCTTTTGGAACAGCAATTTTAAGACCTTTTACGTCACCTGTTAAAGCAGATACATAATCCGGCACATCAACATTAGCAGAAGTAGAATCCATTGGGTCTACGCCTGAAATTGCTTGAAGTAAGTATGCATTATCTTCAACAGAGTTTGTGATTGGTCCGATTTGATCTAAAGAAGATGCAAATGCCACTAATCCGTAACGAGATACGCGACCATACGTTGGTTTTAATCCGACAACACCGCAATAAGCAGCTGGCTGACGAATTGAGCCACCTGTATCAGAACCTAAAGAAAACGGAACTTCGCCTGCTGCTACAGCTGCAGCTGAACCACCGCTAGATCCACCTGGTACGTAATCTAAATTCCATGGGTTGCGCGTTAACTGAAGACCTGAGTTTTCAGTTGAAGAACCCATTGCGAATTCATCCATATTTAATTTACCGATGGTTACCGCTTCAGCTGCCTGCAATTTTTGAACAACTGTTGCATCATAAATCGGATCAAAGTTTGCTAGAATTTTACTAGAACAAGTTGTACGTAAATCTTTTGTGACAATATTATCTTTTACACCGATTGGCATACCAAATAATAGGCCAAATTCATCTTTTGTTTGTAGTGCTTCATCTAGCTCTTTTGCATAAGCACGAGCATTGTCTTCATTAAGCGCTAAGAACGCACCTACTTTATCATCTACTTCATTAATACGTTTATATGATTCGTCTACTAAATCTTGTACACGTACTTCTTTCTTGTGTAAAAGGCTATGTAGTTCTGAAAGTTTACGATCGAATAAAGACATCGTAAAGCCTCCTTCCTTATTCTAAAATAGTTGGTACTCGAATGTAGCCATCCTTGTGGTCTGGCGCATTTTTTACTACGTCTTCAATTGGTAAACCTTTAGCTGGCTTATCTTCACGCATTACGTTTTTCATATCCAATACGTGAGAAGTTGGTTTTACATTTGTAGTATCTAACTCATCTAATTGTTCTGCATATGTAATAATAGCATCTAATTGTTTTGTAAATAGTTCTGCTTCGTCATCCGTCACCGCAAGTCTCGCTAAGTTTGCAACGTGTTTTACTTGATCAACAGAAATTCTTGACATGTTCCTTCACCTCCGAATATTCGTCCCACTACAATATACTGATAATACCAAACTTCACTAGCAACAGGCAACATTTCTGAGACTAGTTCCTAAAATATTAAAAACCCCGCCAGGCAAGACAGGGCTTACATTTATCACTTCTATTTTATACCAAATCCATTTCATTCAAACAACATTCCATACTTTTCCTTCGTCATAAAATATTTCTCTCTTGCATAGGTATAAAATAACCTTCTTTTTAGAAAAGATAGATAGAAAGAGAAACATGCTTCAGATGAACATACCACCATGTTTTAATTTCACTAGTCTTTGGGAAAGTAAAGAAAACGAATAACTACTTTACCGTAAAAGAGGTGCTATAAAAATTGAATAAAATACTTATACAGTCAGTCATCCACCAGCGCCCTGTGTATCAGCAAAGCGGAAGATGGTTTGTATTAGATGAAGAATTCAAGTGGGATTTGTCCACCTTGCAAAAAGATGTTTTTGCTTGTTTAAATAAAGCCTTTCATATTCCTATAATTTTTTGTGATTCATGCGAAGCCAATAAAATTGTCTCTGCTCTTGGAGAAGAAGAAGCAGAATACCTGCAGTTTGCATCAGGCGTTTACTGGCGAGAAGTCGGCATTATATTTATTTTTAAATTTGATGACTATCTTCCGCTTATTGAAACGATCTTTCACGAGCTGCGCCACTATATTCAAGATCACATCCCTTATTATCAGAAAGAATTTGAGCTGGATAAAAAGCGCCCGTATGAAGAGCGGACAACTGAACAAGATGCATTTGCATTTGCTGCTTATTATCGTGCTAAGTTTACAAGACAAAATTCTCACGCCATTCCTTCATAGGAGGCAATTTCATAGAATTAGAAAAAGACACTGCTTGAGCAGTGTCTTTTTTGCTTACTCTTCGTAAATATGAACGAACGGCTTGTCCTCATCTGCTTTTCTAACAATGAGAGCTTCAGGTCCGCTTACTGAGTTAATAGAGATACTCGTTTCCATATATGAAGGGAAATGATCAAGCATTAAACCAGCAACGTACTGAGTAAATCCTACAATTTCACCTTTTCCGTAAAATTGGACGGGAATATCAATTGTCATTTTTTGAAGCTGTCCATCTTTGTAATACCCTTTCCCTACTACGCTTGTAAAGTTCGGGAAGTAGTCTTCGATTTGCGCTTTGAACTCATCAAATTTCATCGCATCATCTCGGTGATCTTTTGTTGCATCTGATGATGGGAATAAATAATATTTCTCGTCTAAATCATCCCAGCTGCCAACGGCCGTATCATTTGAACCTGCATTTCCGACAGCCATAAAGTTACCTGGTGTTAAAGAAGCCTTAGCACTTTGTTTAAATAACGCTACTCGAATTGGAACGTTTTCTAAGCCCTTGATATTACGCATCCGCTGCACAATTTCATCGGCCATCTTTTTGCCTTGCTCTTCAATATTTTTATCAGTTAGTTGTTTTTCACGAGCATAACCATTTTCTTCTGTATAATAATGAACAGAATTCATCGCCAGGCCAATTGTGACGCCTCCAAGTTTTACCTTGTCGTCTCCGTCTTGGATAAGGTAATCTTGCTCAGTAATGTTCGCTAAGTACATTGGACTTGTTTCGTTACGAGTTTTCAAATCGCCTTTTTCTGTATCAATTGGGTTTAATCCATTATTCTTAAGTTTCTTTTTCGCCGTAGCATCTTTTGTTTTGCTTTGAAGATCTTTAAACTGTTTATCGCTCAGCTTACGGCTTAACCATGAGCGAATAGTATCTTTATCAAGGTACTGGCCTTCTTGATACACATATTTTTTTGGAGAATAGCTATCTGTCGATAAGCGCATTAAACCTGTTTCAAATTCTTGCGCATCCAAGCGGTTGTTTAAGTTTGCTGCTACTAAGCCTCTTGCCACTCCCGCTTTAAATGGAAGAATTGTTCGGTAATAATCATCTGAAATACTATACTTCGGAATAACTGCTTTTTCTTTCTTGTTGTTGGTTTGTTGAACAGTCTCTTTATCGTCCGAAAGATTCGGTGCACACGCTGAAGTTACAAGCATGACCGCAAGAGAAAGTAACAATATCTTTTTCAACTACACACACCTCTTATTTATTTAATTCCGTAAGTAGCCTTGCCTCATCCCATACTTCAATTTCAAGCTCGTTAGCTTTTGTCAGTTTGGAACCAGCCTCTTCCCCTGCCACAACAAGGTCTGTCTTTTTACTTACGCTTCCTGTGACTTTACCGCCAAGTGCTTCAATTTGTGCTTTTGCCTCATTGCGAGATAGCTGTTCAAGCTTACCTGTTAATACAACGGTTTTACCAGCAAAAACAGAATCTACATTTTCTACACTTACAAGCTTGGGTCCTTTGTATGTAAGGTTTACTCCATACTCTTTTAATTCATGTATAAGTTCTTGAACCTCTTCTTGTGTAAAGTAAGCGACAATAGCATCAGCCATTTTGGCACCAATTTCATTAATTGCCACTAATTCATCATACGTTGCTTTTGTTAACTTGTCTATGGTTTCAAAGTGCTGAGCTAACGTCTTTGCAGCTTTTGCTCCGACATGGCGAATGCCCAAGCCAAAAAGCAAACGCTCAAGCGAATTTTTTTTCGATGCTTCGATGGCCGCAATCAAATTATCAGCAGATTTCTCACCCATGCGCTCAAGCTCGATTAACTGCTGTTTTGTCAGCGTATAAATATCCGCTACATCTTTAATTAACTGTTCGCGAAATAATTGCGATATAACTTTTTCACCAAGTCCATCAATGTTCATCGCATTGCGGGACACGAAATGAATAAGTCCTTCACGAATTTGAGCAGGACAGCTTGGATTAATGCAGCGAAGCGCAACTTCTCCTTCTAAACGCACCAGTTCACTTTCACATTCCGGGCAGTGAGTAGGCATCGTAAACTCTTGCTCTTCTCCCGTTCGCTTCTCCTCAATCACATTCACTACTTCAGGAATAATATCTCCTGCTTTTTTCACTACGACATAATCTCCGATGCGAATGTCTTTTTCACGAATCAAATCTTCATTGTGAAGAGACGCACGCTGTACCGTCGTACCTGCTACTTGAACCGGCTCCAAAATAGCTGTTGGCGTAATGACCCCTGTCCGGCCTACCGTCAGCTCAATATTTACAAGCTTGGTTACAACTTCTTCAGCAGGAAACTTATAAGCAATAGCCCAGCGTGGACTTTTGGCCGTTGTTCCAAGCTCAGCCTGCTGATCAAATGAATCTACTTTTACAACAATGCCATCAATATCATAAGATAGTTCTGGACGTTGCGTTTGCCAGCTTTCGATGTAAGCAATCACATCATCAATGGTTTCACACGTCTGTCTTTCTCTATTTGTTTTAAAACCAAGCTCATCGAGCAAATTCAAACTTTCGCTGTGAGAGTCGATTTCTAATTCTCCTGTATCAGTCATGGCATATACAAAGATATCTAAATTACGTTTTGCCGCAATTTTAGGATCTAGCTGACGCAGTGAGCCTGCAGCTGCGTTACGCGGGTTAGCAAACGGAACTTCATCCCTTTCCATTTTTGCTTCATTAAGTGCTTCGAATGATTTTCTCGGCATAAATGCTTCTCCGCGAACTTCCATTGATAACGGTTCTTTAATTCCCAGTGGAATAGAGCGAATTGTTTTTAAGTTTTCAGTAATATTTTCACCCGTCGTACCGTCTCCGCGCGTAGCCCCCAGTACTAAGTATCCATCTTCATAGCGAAGAGATACAGCTAGGCCGTCAATTTTAAGTTCGCATACATAAGAAAACTCATCTCCAACGGCTTGGCGCACTCGGCGATCAAAATCCCGAAGGTCTTCTTCATTAAATGCATTTCCTAAACTTAGCATAGACGTTTGATGCTGAACCTTCTCAAACGCATCGAGCACTTGGCCGCCGATGCGCTGAGTAGGTGAGTCAGCTGTTTTTAATTCTGGAAATGATTCTTCTATCTCAATTAACTCATTCATTAACTTATCGTATTCTGCATCTGGAACAGATGGCTGATCTAACACATAATATTCATAGCCATATTGATTTAATAAGTCACGTAATTCTTGAACGCGTGATTTTGCTGTCTCAAACTCCATATTCTAGCTCCTTTTCACGATTACACTTTCGTAACCGGGGCAAATTTAGCAAGCAGTCTTTTTACACCTGTAGGACTAGGAAAAGCAATGTCTAATTCTTTTGAATCTCCTTCTCCTTTTACACTTACAACTGTACCAATTCCCCATTTTTTATGCTCGGCCTTATCTCCAACGCTCCATCCAATTGATTCACTGCCTGTTGACACAAGCTTCGTTTTTGCCACGGCCGCTTGTCGGCGCGCTGCAAACGGCGAAGCTGAAGCCCCTGAACGACCAGCAGCAGGTTTGCGCATTGCTTCATTTAAAGATTCCACAAGCTCGCTTGGGATTTCCCCAATGAAGCGCGACTTTGGATTAACGTTTGTTTTACCAAATAGTGTGCGCATTTGAGCATTTAATAAATACAATTCTTGTTCAGCACGTGTAATCCCTACGTAGGCTAGGCGTCGTTCTTCTTCCATTTCATTATCTTCGAATAATGATCGGCTATGAGGGAATACGCCTTCTTCCATACCCATTAGGAAAACAACCGGGAACTCTAGACCTTTTGCTGAGTGAAGCGTCATCAGAATCACTTGTTCGTTCTCTTCTTCTTCCTCATCATCAAGCTTATCGATATCAGCAACAAGTGCTAAATCGGTTAAAAATGCTACTAGGCTTTTATCTTCGCTTGCTTCTTCAAACGTTTTTGTAACAGATAAAAACTCATCAATATTCTCTAAGCGACTTTGTGCTTCAATTGTTTTTTCTACTTTAAGCGCTTCACGGTATCCTGTTCTTTCTAATACTTGTTCCACAAGCTCTGTTACAGACATATAGTCTTGCATTTGAGCTAAGTTTGAAATCATTGATTGGAAGTCACGAAGTGCCTTTGTTGCTTTGCCCGTTAACCCCATCAATTCTACTTCATCAAGCGCTTTGAAAATAGAAATGTCATGAACGTTTCCGTAATTGGCTACTTTATCGACTGAAGTAGCTCCAACTCCGCGCTTTGGAACGTTCACAATACGAGCTAAGCTAATGTCATCATCTTGGTTGGCAATTAAGCGCAAGTACGCAAGCAAATCTTTAATCTCTTTGCGGTCGTAGAACTTAATGCCGCCGACAATTGTATAATTAATATTGGATTTTAACAGCACTTCCTCCATCACACGAGACTGTGCATTTGTACGATACAAAATGGCAAAATCACTGTATTTACGCTTTCCGCTGTCTACTGCTTCTTTAATTTTACGTGCTACAAACTGTGCCTCATCATGCTCACTCATTGCTTGGTAATGATAAATCTTCTGGCCTTCATCGTTTTCCGTCCATAAGTTTTTCACTTTACGATTCATATTGTTTGCAATGACGCCGTTTGCCGCAGCCAAAATCGTTTTCGTTGAACGATAATTTTGTTCAAGCAAAATGGTTTTGGCTTTTGGGTAATCTTTTTCAAATGACAAGATATTTGTAATATCAGCCCCGCGCCAGCGGTAAATAGACTGATCTGAATCCCCTACTACGCATACATTTTCAAATCGTGCAGCTAGCAAACGAACAAGCATATATTGCGCATGGTTTGTATCTTGATACTCGTCCACATGAATATATTGAAACTTGCGCTGATAGTACGTTAACACTTCAGGAACTCGTTTAAATAACTGAATCGTTGTCATAATTAAATCATCAAAATCGAGCGCTTGGTTTTTCTTTAAGCGCTTTTCATACTCTTTGTAGACTTTGCTTACAACTTCTTCATATGGTCCCGCTGCTGTTTTATCAAATTCTTCCGCTACTTTCAGCTCATTTTTAGCTGAACTAATGCTTCCTAATAGCGAGCGCGGATCGAATTTTTTAGGGTCGATGTTTTGATCTTTTAAAATATTTTTAATAACGGACAGCTGATCCGTTGAATCTAAAATCGTAAAGTTGCGATTAAAGCCAATACGATCAATATCTCTTCGTAAAATACGTACGCACATCGAGTGGAACGTTGAAATCCAGATATCTTCCGCTACTCCGCCAACGATACTTGCCACACGCTCTCTCATCTCACGAGCTGCTTTGTTTGTAAAAGTAATGGCTAAAATATTCCAAGGTGCAACTTCTTTTTCTGCCATTAAAAACGCAATTCGATGCGTTAATACACGTGTTTTTCCACTTCCTGCACCGGCCATAAGTAATAGTGGTCCGTCTGTTGTTTTAACTGCCTCTTGCTGCTGAGGGTTTAATCCTGTTAATAATTTTTCACTTAAAAAATTCACGTTTTCACCGCCTATATCGAACATATATTCTCTATTCTACTTTATTTATTTTTCACTGTGCAATATTCTTTTTTACTGCTTTTACAGTTTTTAACGCTTCCGCTAAATTTGTATAAATAACATTTCCTACAATAACCGTATCGGCTAGCTCTCCCATCTCACTCGCTTGCTCTTTTGTCTCAATACCTCCGCCGTAAAATAACTTCGTCTCATTTAGCGAATTTTTAACTTCTGCCACTAATTCAGGATCTCCATACGTTCCGCTGTATTCTAGATAGAAAACGGGCAAATGAAACATGCGTTCAGCCATACGAGCATACGCTACAACGTCTTCTGTGTTCAAATCTGTTTTCGCTTCCGTTAGCGCAGCTACTTTTGCTTCGGGGTTAAGTACGCAGTATCCTTCTACAAAAATTTCATCCCAGTCCATGATTTCTCCGTATTCCTTCATCGCCCCGTGATGTAAATCAACAATCCACTTTGGATCCTTGCTGTTTAAAACGGTCGGAATAAAATAAGAATCAAACCCAGGTGTTACAGAGTCAATTGTTGATACTTCAAGCGCACACGGCACCGTATAGCGGCGAATCCGCATTAACAGCTGCAGTACATTGTCTAGAGTCACTCCGTCAGATCCTCCGACAAGAACCGCATCCGTGCCGGATTCGCAAATTTTTTCTAAATCTGCATCTGAAATCTCTTTATTAGGATCTAATTTAAAGACATGTCTCCACTCTTTAATATCATACATATATGTTCCTCCATTTCTTTACACTTAAAAGTTCGCGCTCGTCCATTTGTTCATTATAACAAAACTAAGAGGGTGAAATGAAAGGAAAACCGAACTTTTCATTACGTTTTTTGTTTTCAAAAAATATGTATAAAAGATATGGTTTTATCCTCAAATTCCGGAAGAAAACATCACAAAAAAAGCCCATTTTGCACAAGGTTATTGTTTCTCTGCATAGGATATGCTAATATATAGCTACTAAAATTCATATGATATACGCTGAAGGATCAATAGTACTTAAATCCTCTTCACAAAGCGAACTAGGGACGGTGGGAGCCTAGAGAATGGTTTAAGGAAAAGGCAATCTGGAGTATATACAGACGAAGGTGGATACATTTTGTATCAACCAGGGTGGAACCGCGGGAAAAACTCTCGTCCCTGGGCATATTGTTGATATGCCCAGGGACGAGAGTTTTTTTGTACCCGCTCTTTTTGTTTCGCTTGAATCACTACCATTTACAGGAGGAATTAGAATGTCAAAAACAATGGATCAAATCGTATCTCACGCTAAACACCGCGGCTTTGTATTTCAAGGATCTGAAATTTACGGCGGTCTTGCAAATACATGGGATTACGGCCCGCTTGGCGTAGAATTAAAAAACAATATTAAAAAAGCATGGTGGAAAAAATTCATTCAAGAATCTCCATACAACGTTGGTTTAGACGCTGCGATTTTGATGAACCCAAAAACATGGGAAGCTTCTGGTCACTTAGGAAACTTTAATGACCCAATGATCGACTGTAAGGATTGTAAAGCTCGTCATCGTGCCGATAAATTAATTGAAGAAAAACTTCAAGAAAAAGGCATTGAAATGATCGTAGACGGCCTTTCATTTGATGCAATGGCTGACTTAATTAAAGAACATGAAATTACATGTCCTGAGTGTGGTTCAGCTAACTTCACTGAAATTCGTCAATTTAACTTAATGTTCAAAACGCACCAAGGTGTAACTGAAACATCAACAAATGAAATTTACCTTCGTCCTGAAACAGCTCAAGGTATTTTCGTAAACTTTAAAAACGTTCAGCGCTCAATGCGTAAAAAGCTTCCGTTCGGTATCGGCCAAGTGGGTAAAAGCTTCCGTAACGAAATTACACCTGGTAACTTCACATTCCGTACGCGTGAATTTGAACAAATGGAACTTGAATTCTTCTGTAAACCAGGCACTGAATTAGAGTGGTTTAACTACTGGAAAGAAACATGTAACAAATGGCTTCTTTCTCTTGGTATGAAAGAAGAAAACGTTCGTCTTCGCGACCATGATGATGATGAACTTTCTCACTACAGTAATGCAACAACGGACTTTGAATACAAGTTCCCATTCGGCTGGGGCGAACTATGGGGCGTAGCTTCTCGTACAGACTATGACTTAAAGCAGCATATGGAACACTCTGGAGAAGACTTCCAATATGTTGATCAAGAAACAAACGAACGCTATGTACCTTACTGCATCGAGCCTTCTTTAGGCGCTGACCGTGTAACATTAGCTTATATGATTGATGCATATGAAGAAGAAACGTTAGAAGATGGCTCTTCTCGTACAGTTATGCAGCTTCACCCTGCTTTAGCACCATTTAAAGCTGCTGTATTGCCACTTTCTAAAAAGCTTTCTAACGAAGCTCGCGCTGTCTTTGAAGATTTAGCAAAATACTTTATGATTGACTATGATGATGCTGGTTCAATCGGGAAACGTTACCGTCGCCATGATGAAATCGGTACACCGTTCTGTATTACATTCGACTTCGATTCATTAGAAGACAATCAAGTAACAATCCGTAACCGCGACACAATGGAACAAAAACGTGTTGCAATTAGCGACCTTAAAAATATCATTGAAGAAGCAACTCAATTTTAATTAAAAAATAAGCGTATGGCTGCTTCAGCCATACGCTTTACTTTTGATTTGAATCTTCTTGAAGGCGTTCTAACACCATTTGATACGCATCGCTTCCATAATTCAAGCAGCGTTTAACACGGGAAATAGTTGCTGTGCTTGCTCCAGTTTCCGTCTCAATTTTATGGTACGTGTTGCCTTCTCTTAGCATTCTTGCCACTTCTAAGCGCTGTGCTAATGATTGAATTTCATTAACTGTACATAGGTCATCAAAAAATTGATAGCATTCTTCAATGTTTTCTAATGATAAAATCGCTTGAAATAGCTGATCTAATTCTTTTCCTCGTAGTTTGTTGATTTGCATCGTATCGAACTCCTTTATCATTGGCTTTCTTTACTGGTTGTTTCTATCTATAAAATACAGTTTCTATATTTATTTGCACATACATTCATTCTGTATGAAGACAGCCAATTTCATACAAATTTCAAATTCCTTTGATACTTTTATATTTTAACGCATTATAGACGGAAAAAGTACTTTTTTATTCATAACATCATAAATTCCTACTGGCGTGATACGAATATAAGGCAAATGTGTAGACGAAAAGAACAGCAGTGAATAGACAGGATCATCGTGTTTGTATCCTCGCTCCCCCAGCACTTTCTTGAGTTCTACCTCTCGTTTACTTAACTCCTCCATCGGCAGATTCGACATGACTCCTTTTAACGGAAGATCCAGTTCGTATACTACTTTCTCATCTTCGGTAATGACAATACCGCCTCCAATTTCTTTCATACGTTTAAATGCACACATCATATCTTTTTTCGATTTTCCAATTAAAATAAAATCACCTGTATTTGAAAATGAACTCGCCAGTCCCGATACATTTGTCGCAAATCCTTTTAACAGCGTATTGATCCGCCACTTGCCTTCTCGGTCCACCAGCACTAAAAAACTTTCATCATGATCAGAGGCTAATACATCTCCGCTCACATTCAAGTGAATTGAATACGGCTCCATAATAACAGCATTTTTCATTTTTACGCCTACTGGCATGGAAAATTGAAAATCGTCCATCGTTAAATCAAAGTCCAACTCTAGCGGTGAAAAACCAAACTTTCCCCAAGGAAATTCTACTGAGGCTAATGCTTGTTCTTTGCCTTCTTTTTTCATCCACTTTCCTTTTGCTAGTACAGAGACCGGAGTAGGCCGCATAGGATCTTCTAAAATATTAATATTAGCCACACAGCCTGTTGCTACATGCCCGTGCAAATGTTCCATGTTATAATAGCGAGCAATATTTACAGACACCATATTATAAGCATCTAACACGGGAACCCCTTCTGAAATAGCTAATGTAATTAACATATCTGACACGCCATTTTGGTAAAAAGAAGGCGGAGAACCGTCTGTATTCATCGTAATATGGTCAAAATAATCTACCTGCAGCTCTTTTAACTCCTGTAGCAATTTTGGCAAATCTGGCCGAATTGAAGAGTGGCGCAAAGCAACGTCATAGCCTTGCGTTAACCGAGCAACAACATCTTCCCCTGTCATAGACTCATGATCGCTGTCTGCCCCTAGTAATTTCATTTTTGCCAAGGTAAATGCTGATGCCCCCGGGAAATGTCCTTCAATATGCTTTCTCATCCTTTTTGTCTCTTGAACCCAGTGAAGCATTAAATCATCCCCGTCTAAAAGCTTCGGCCAACTTGTCAGTTCGCCTCCTTGTAAGACAGCTTCATTTTGTAGCCAAGAAGTAATGTTCGTATGTGAGAAGATGTCAGCCTCTTCATCAATTTCCGTCTGCGAATCAAATCTGCACCACCAGTACAGCGATTGTGGTAACGTTTTCATTTCTTCAATCAATGAAAATGCCGTTTTTTGTTCAAGCTGTAAAGCGAGAATTAAATTATCATTAAATAAAGTCGTTGTTCCGTGCTTGGCTGCATATTGGGAAAAAGTCTGGGGATTATATAACTGAAACGGGTGAACATGCGGCTCAATATACCCAGGAACCACATATTTCTCACTGCAGTCTATAATCTCTGTAGAAGCGTCTGTGTGCTTAGGCATCTGTGAGCCAACGTATACAATACGATCTTGGTAAACCCAAATATGTGCTTTTTTCCACTGCTTCATTCGAGCGTTCAAATATGTTGCATCTTTTAAGACAATAGTTGGTGCTTTTTGACCGTTTAATACTAAGAGCTGCTGTCTAATATGTTTGCTTTTCCAGCGGTATCTTTGTTCCGGCATGCTAAATTCCCCCTAATTTACTATGTATTTTTATCGTAACACATCCTTGATGTAAACGCATTCAGAAACTGTTATTAATTTTATGAATAAAGGTGATAAAACATGAAACCAAATATCGGCATTGTTAACGCATTAATTCGACTTACACTGGGCTTTACCCTTCTTTCTTGGACAACATCTCGTTTATCTCGCAGACCGTACAAAGATTCATACATCTTCCTAGGATTAATGGGAGCTTTAAAAGTGGCAGAAGGTATCACACGTTTTTGCCCCCTTACGTACGCTTATGATTCATGTCAAAAACACGATGAACATGAACACCATCCAAATGGAAATGAAGAAACGTATAATCCTTCGTAAGGTAAAAAGGAGAGCCTAAGCTCTCCTTTTTTATTTTAAAGCTGCTTTTGTTAATGCACGATGGCCGATGTCTTTGCGGTAGAAAAAGCCTTTTTCTAAATCGATATGAGCCATTTGTTTGTATACTTCTTGCTGCGCTTCTTGAAGAGTTGCTCCTTTAGCACCTACTAATAGAACACGGCCGCCGTTTGAAACGTATGTGTCGTTTTCTAAAGCTGTACCAGCGTGGAAAACAAGCGCGTCTTCACTAATCGCATCCAATCCGTTAATTGGCGCACCCTTTTGATAATCTTCTGGGTAGCCTGCTGCTGCTAATACGATTCCGATAGCCGCTTCATCATCCCATTCAATTTCTACTTTTTCTTCTTTCAAAATGCGAAGAAGCACATCGACTAAATCGCTTTTCATACGCGGCAGTACAACCTGTGTTTCAGGATCTCCAAAACGCGCATTAAATTCAATAACTTTTGGTCCTTTTTGTGTTTGAATTAGACCAGCATATAGAATTCCTGTATACTCACAGCCTTCTTCAGCTAATCCTTTAGCCATTGGAAGTAAGATGTTTTCTACAGCCTCTTGTACTTCTGCATCACTGATTTGCGGAACAGGAGAGTAAGCTCCCATGCCTCCTGTATTCGGACCTTGATCGCCGTCAAAAGCACGCTTATGATCTTGTGCAATTACCATTGGATATACATTTGTACCACGTACAAATGCCATTAATGAAAATTCTTCACCATCCAAAAATTCTTCTACAACTACTTTTGCACTTGCTTCTTTAAATTTTTGGTCAACTAGAAAATCACGTAATGTATCTACAGCTTCTTCCACTGTTAAAGCAACAGTTACACCTTTACCAGCCGCTAAGCCGTCTGCTTTAATAACAATTGGAGCGCCTTGCTTTTCCACATATGCTTTTGCTTCCTCGTAAGACGTAAATGTTTCATACGCTGCGGTTGGAATATCATACTTTTTCATGAGCTCTTTTGCAAAGCTTTTGCTTCCTTCAATCATCGCTGCTTGTTTGCGCGGTCCAAAGACTGGAAGACCTTCTTGTTCAAATCGATCAACAATGCCTTCAATTAACGGATTTTCTGGTCCAACAATTGTTAATTCAATCTTGTTTTCTTTTGCAAATAGCACAAGCTCTTCTTGGCTGCTTTCATCGATTGGTACAATCGTTGCCACATCTCTCATGCCCGGATTTCCTGGTGCTACAAACACTTCGTTAACAAGTGGACTTTTTGAAGCTTTCCATGCAATTGTATGCTCTCTTCCGCCTTTTCCAATAACTAAAACATTCACGTTCTTCACCTCATTAATGTTTAAAATGTCTTACGCCTGTAAATACCATTGCAATGCCGTATTCATCTGCTTTTGCAATTGACTCTTCATCACGAATTGATCCGCCTGGCTGAATAATAGCTGTGATTCCTGCTTTAGCTGCTGCTTCTACTGTATCCCCCATTGGGAAGAACGCATCTGAACCTAAAGCTGAACCTTGTGCTTTTTCACCAGCTTGTTCAATCGCAATTTTTGCAGCGCCTACGCGATTCATTTGACCAGCCCCTACGCCGATTGTCATGTCATCTTTTGCAAGTACAATAGCATTAGACTTAACATTTTTAACAACTTTCCATGCTAATTTTAAATCTGCCCACTCTTTTTCTGTTGGCTCGCGTTTCGTTGGAACAGTAATCGTTGCATCATCAAATCCGAACACATCTTCATCCTGAACAAGCACGCCGCCTTTTACAGATGTTAAGAAAGCTTCTTTTTCTGCTTTTTCATCAAGCTCTATCGTTAGTAAACGAAGGTTTTTCTTAGCTGTTAATACATCTAATGCTTCTTGATCGAACGCAGGAGCAATGATGATTTCTAAGAAAATTTCTTTTAACTGAATAGCCGTTTCACGGTCGATAGGACGGTTAGCTGCTACGATACCGCCAAAGATAGATGTAGGATCCGCTTCGTATGCTTTTTGATAAGCTTGAGCAATTGTTTCACCCACACCTACACCGCAAGGATTCATATGTTTGATCGCTACGATAGCCGGCTCTTTGAATTCTTTTACGATTTGAAGAGCTGCATTTGCATCGTTGATATTATTGTATGATAACTCTTTTCCATGCAGCTGCGTAGCTGTTGCAATAGAACCTTTTTGTGTTAACGGCTTTTTATAGAAAGAAGCTTGTTGGTGAGGATTTTCTCCGTATCGTAAGCCTTGAACACGCTCATACGTTACTGTTAATTTCTCAGGAGTTGTTTCACCTGTAATGTTTGTTAAGTATTCAGCGATTAATGCATCATAAGCTGCCGTATGACGGAATACTTTTGCTGCTAATCGTTGATTGGTTTCAAATGAAACATTGCCATCAGCTTTTAACTCTTCTACTACGGTTGCGTAATCGCTTGGATCTACTACAACTGAGACAGAACGATAGTTTTTCGCAGCTGAACGAAGCATTGTAGGTCCACCGATGTCAATATTCTCAATCGCTTCAGCAAGCGTTACATCCTCTTTTTCAATTGTCTTTTTAAATGGATATAAGTTTACAACTACAAAGTCGATTGGCGAGATATTATGCTCTTTCATTTGTGCTTGATGCTCTTCATTATCGCGTAACGCTAATAAAGCACCGTGAACGTTAGGATGCAATGTTTTTAAACGGCCGTCTAAAATTTCTGGGAAATCAGTTACTTCAGAAATTCCGATAACGTCAATACCGTTTTCTTCTAGAGTACGCTTTGTACCGCCAGTTGAAATAATTTCTACTCCTAAGTCCTTTAATTCTTGTGCAAATGAAACAATACCTTCTTTATCAGATACGCTAATAAGTGCGCGTTTTGCTGTCATTTTGTAAACTCCTCCTGATCCGATCTCTCATTTAAAATCTTTCTTTCACTACTACTCTACCATAGTAAAGGATTAAAACTTTTTTGACAAGGTTACATCCTATTTATTTAACTGCGGCTTGTTCAAATAATTCATTTAGTACCGCGGGATAAAATTGATGTTCAATTTCATGAATATGGGCCTCAACTGTTTCTCTTGTATCGCCTTTTTCAATGCGAATAGCCTGCTGATCAATAATTGGTCCTGTATCCATTCCTTCATCTACAAAATGCACGGTAATTCCAATCACTTTTACTCCTGCATCAAAAGCCTGACCAATAGCATCAATCCCAGGAAATGCAGGTAAAAGCGACGGATGAATATTAACAATACGATTTTTGTATGGCTTAAGCAACGTCGAACCAACTAATCGCATATATCCTGCTAAAACAAGAAATTCTACTTTAGCTGATGTAAGCTCTGCAAGAATTGCTTCCTCGTACGCTTCTTTATTTTCATAGTTTTTAGGCGAACAAACAAAGCATGGTATTCCACATGCTTTTGCTCGTTCAATTACGTATGCATCCGGTTTATTACAAACAACAAGCGCAATATTTGCTTTTAATCGACCTGACTGAGTTGCTTCGTAGATGGATTGAAAGTTACTGCCGTTTCCAGAAGCAAACACTGCAATATTTATCATGCAAACGTCCCTCCAGCAAATTCAACACCTGTTCCTTCTTTTACACGTCCGATAACAAATGCTTTTTCGCCTTCGTTTTCAATTGTTTCAATGACTTTATTCATATCTTCAGGTTCAACAGCTAAAACAAATCCGATTCCCATGTTGAATACTTCAAACATTTCTTTACGGTCCAGCTTGCCTTGCTCTTCAAGGAAATCAAACACGTATGGAATTGGCCAAGAACCGTAATCGATTTCTACACCTAAACCTTCAGGAAGCATACGAGGGATATTTTCAACAAATCCGCCTCCAGTAATATGAGCCATACCTGCAATCTTAGCTGCATGTAATGCTTTTAGGACCGGCTTCACGTATATTTTTGTTGGTGTTAATAACTCAACTCCAAGCTTTTCATTAAAACCAGAGTAAGTTTCGTGAAGATTTAATCCTTGATCATCAACAATTTTACGTACAAGAGAGTAGCCGTTGCTGTGAATACCGCTAGATGAAATACCGATTAACAGCTGACCAGCTTCAATCTCATCTCCAGTAATAATTTCTGACTTTTCTACTGCTCCTACTGTAAACCCAGCAAGATCATATTCATCTTCTTCGTACAAACCTGGCATTTCAGCTGTTTCTCCGCCAATTAACGCACAGTTGGATTGTTCACAGCCGTCTGCAATTCCTTTTACAATCGATTCAATTTTTTCAGGAACTGCTTTCCCGCAAGCAATATAATCTAAGAAGTAAAGAGGCTCTGCTCCTTGTGCTAACACGTCGTTTACACACATGGCAACTGCATCCACACCAATTGTGTCATGCTTATCCATTTGAAAAGCAAGCTTCAATTTTGTTCCTACTCCATCTGTACCAGAAACAAGAACAGGTTCTTTTAAATTCAATGTAGATAAATCGAACATTCCGCCAAAGCCGCCGACTGTTCCCATAATACCTGCACGAGCAGTTCGTTCTACGTGCTTTTTAATACGTGAAACAGCTTCATATCCTGCTTCTAAGTCAACTCCAGCTTGTTTATATGAATATGACATGTTGTCACTCCTTTTTTACGTTAAAACTAACAAGTTACCTTTTCATGAGGGTGTACAGTATCTGGATAAATTTCAGTTGGATACTTTCCAGTGAAACATGCCATACACTGTCCGCCGTTGCCTTCATACTGTCTGCCGATTGCATCTACTAATCCTTCGTTGCTTAAGAAAACAAGTGAATCAGCTTCAATTAATTCACGAATTTCTTCAACAGAGCGCGTAGCAGCAATTAGCTCAGAAGATGACGACGTGTCAATTCCATAAAAACATGGATTTTTAATAGGTGGTGAACTGATGCGTACATGTACTTCAGTTGCTCCTGCTTCTCGAAGCATACGAACAATGCGACGGCTTGTTGTGCCGCGAACGATAGAATCATCTACCATAACAACACGTTTACCCTCTACAATTTTACGTACTGGAGACAGCTTCATTTTTACACCTTGTTCACGCAGTTCCTGTGAAGGTTGAATGAATGTACGGCCTACGTATCGATTCTTAATTAAACCTAATTCGTATGGGATACCTGACTGTTCTGCAAAACCGATCGCTGCTGAAATACTTGAATCTGGAACGCCTGTTACAACGTCTGCTTCAATTGGTGACTCAACTGCAAGTTGTTTCCCCAAATTTTTACGTGCAGAGTGGACATTGATTCCATCAATATTACTATCTGGTCTTGAGAAATAAATATATTCCATACTGCAAATTGCGCGGTTTACGTTTAATGTGAAACGTTCTGATTGAATACCTTCATCGTTAATAATGAGTAATTCACCCGGCTCTACATCACGCTCATGAACTGCTCCAACAATATCAAATGCACATGTTTCAGAAGCTACTACATAAGCATCACCTAATCGTCCAATTGATAGCGGACGCAATCCGTGAGGGTCAAGTGCAACCATCATCGTATCTTCTGTTAAGATAACGAATGCGTATGCGCCTTTAACCATTGATAAAGCATTTTTTACTTTATCTTTCATATCTTCATAGCCGCTTCGTTTAATTAAGTGAGCCAGTACTTCTGTATCCGATGTTGATTGAAAAATACTCCCTTGGTTTTCCAGCTGATGCTTTAATGCATTTGCATTAACCAAGTTTCCATTATGAGCTAACGCAAGGCTTCCGCTATGAGAGCGGAAGTGAAGGGGTTGAACATTTTCAAACCCTCCGCCTCCAGCTGTTGCATAACGAACGTGTCCAATTGCTGCTTTACCGTTTAGTTGCTCTAACTCTCCGTGGCCAAATACTTCGTTAACAAGACCGACGCCTTTCATTACTGTCACTTTTTCTCCGTCTGTTACAGCAATACCAGCGCCTTCTTGTCCGCGGTGCTGCAAGCTATGCAAACCGTAATAAGCAATCTGGCTTGCATTTTCATGTCCCCATACACCGAATACGCCACATTCTTCGTTTAAGCCTTTGATTTCAGCAAGCATGGAAGCGCTCCTTTCCAAGCAGTAGTTAATTCTTCAACTGATAATTGAACAAGAACATTTTCTTGATGTTTAACAGTTAATGTTGCGTCTTCTGTTACGCGTCCTACTAATATTACATCTTGTACAAGCATTTCGAATTTTTCTTTATTCTCTGGAGAAACCGTTACGATAAAACGTGATTGTGTTTCACTGAATAGCTCTGCTGTTGCTTCGCCGTCTACCGTTACGTCCACACCTAATCCGCTGCCGTTCATCACTTTTTCAGCTAGGGCTACCGCGAATCCTCCTTCTGCAATATCGTGAGCAGATTGAACTGCACCTTCACGAATTGCTTGAAGAAGCTGATCTTGACGTGTTTTTTCAACTGCTAAATCTAATTTAGGTGAATGCCCAAATACCGTACCGTTTTCTAGTACTTTTTGAAGCTCAGTACCTGCGAATTCTGCTTCAGCTTTACCAATAACATAGATTAAGTCATCTTTTTGCTTCGCATATTGAGTTGTAATATGGTTGATATCGTCGATCAAACCAACCATTCCGATAACAGGAGTTGGGTAAATTGCTTCACCTTTTGTTTCATTGTAAAGAGATACGTTACCGCCGATAACCGGAGTCGATAGCTCACGGCAAGCGTCGCTCATACCGTCTGTTGCTTTTTCAATTTGCCAGAAGATTTCTGGTTTTTCAGGGTTACCGAAGTTTAAGCAGTCTGTAATTGCAAGAGGCTGTGCACCTGAACATACAAGGTTACGAGCAGCTTCTGCTACTGCAATACGGCCGCCTACTTCTGGGTCTAGGTATAAATAGCGAGAGTTACAGTCTGTTGTCATCGCTAATGCTTTATTTGTATCACGTACACGAACAACCGCCGCGTCAGATCCAGGAGATACAACTGTGTTTGTACGTACTTGATAGTCATATTGGTTGTAAACCCACTCTTTGTTTGCAATAGTAGGCTGTTTTAAAAGTGTTACTAACATATCACTGTGATTTTCAACAGTAGGAGCATATGCTGATTGCTCTTGGAACTCACGATAGTATGCTGGTTCTTGAGATGGCTTGTGGTACACCGGTGCATCTTCTGCTAAT
Source organism: Priestia sp. JNUCC 25 (assembly GCF_053667915.1). NCBI lineage: Bacteria > Bacillati > Bacillota > Bacilli > Caryophanales > Bacillaceae > Priestia > Priestia sp. JNUCC 25. The sequence continues at coordinate 257,228 of NZ_CM132211.1, read as the reverse complement.
GCATCTACAGGAACATCTGCGACTACTTCTCCGTTATGAGTTAAACGAAGGCGCTTATCGTCGGTTACGTGACCAACTGAAACAGCTTCTAATCCGTATTTTTCTACGATTTCTACGATTTCATTTTCACGGCCTTTTTCAACAACGATGAGCATGCGCTCTTGAGATTCTGAAAGCATCATTTCATATGGTGTCATACCTGTTTCACGCTGAGGTACAAGATCAAGGTTCATTTCAATACCAGAACCTGCTTTACTTGCCATCTCTGCTGAAGAACTTGTTAAGCCCGCAGCACCCATATCTTGAATACCGACTAAAGCGTCACACTTGATAAGTTCTAAGCAAGCTTCAAGAAGAAGTTTTTCCATAAATGGATCTCCTACTTGTACAGCAGGACGCTTTTCATCTGACTGATCAGATAGTTCTTCAGAAGCGAATGTTGCCCCGTGAATACCGTCGCGGCCCGTTTTTGCTCCTACGTACATAACCGTGTTGCCAACGCCTTTAGCTTGACCTTTTTGAATGTCTTCGTGATTAATTAAACCCACACACATAGCGTTAACAAGCGGATTTCCTTCATATGAAGCTTCAAACTGAATTTCTCCGCCTACTGTTGGGATTCCTACACAGTTACCGTAACCTGCGATTCCCGCTACTACTTCCTCAAACAAATGACGAACCTTTGGAGAAGTTAATTCACCAAAACGCAAAGAGTTTAAAAGTGCAATCGGTCTTGCTCCCATTGAAAAGACGTCACGAATGATACCACCTACACCAGTTGCTGCTCCTTGATAAGGTTCAATCGCTGATGGATGGTTATGACTTTCGATTTTAAATACAACGGCTTGGTTGTCACCAATATCAACGATACCAGCTCCTTCACCAGGACCTTGTAATACTTTTTCACCCGTGATAGGGAATTTTTTCAGTACAGGCTTAGAGTTTTTATAACTGCAGTGCTCTGACCACATAACAGAGAATAAGCCTGTTTCTGTATAATTAGGAGTACGACCAAGCAGTTGCTCTACATTCGCAAACTCTTCGTCTGTTAATCCCATGTCTCGATATAACTTTTGTTCTTTAATTTGCTCTACATTTGGTTCAAGAAGTAACGACATTTTGTTCCCTCCACTGCTTTACGATTGATTGAAATAATTTAAGTCCGTCCGCGCTTCCTAAAAGATCGCTTACCGCTCTTTCTGGGTGAGGCATCATTCCTAATACGTTGCCTGTTTCGTTCGTAATCCCTGCAATATCTTGAAGACTTCCGTTTGGATTATCACCTGCGTATTGGAAAAGAATCTGGTTGTTTTCAATCAATTTTTGTAACGTGTGTTCATCACAATAGTAGTTGCCTTCACCGTGTGCCACTGGAATAGCAATTACTTCATCTTTGCCATAAGCATTTGTAAACATTGTTTCGTTATTAGCTACTTTCAAATTCACTGTTTTACAGATGAATTTTAAGTTTTCATTACGGCGCATAGCACCTGGCAGTAATCCTGCTTCTAATAAAATTTGGAATCCATTACATACACCTAGTACTGGCTTTCCTTGGCTTGCTGCTTTTTTTACAGCGTCCATTACATTTGAGAAGCGAGCGATAGCACCTGAACGAAGGTAATCTCCATATGAGAAACCACCTGGAAGCAAGATACCATCATATTGATCTAATGATTCTGTATCGTGCCAAACGTAATCTACTTCTTCACCAAGCTCATCTTTGATAGCATGATACATATCGACGTCACAGTTTGATCCTGGAAAAACAATTACAGCAAATTTCACTGTACGACAACCTCCTCAACCTCGTAACGGTAATCTTCAATTACTGTATTAACTAAAAGCTTTTCACACATTTCTTTTACGCGTTCATCTAATGAATCTGTGCTGTCGATTGTTAGCTCTAAAAATTTACCGATGCGTACTTCTTCTACTTCTTCATAAGACATACGGTGCAATGAATTTTTAACGGCTACTCCTTGAGGGTCTAATACACTTTCTCTTAATGTGACAAATACTTTTACTTTATACATGGTTGGGTTATCCTCCGATTCGCTGTAAGATTTTTTCGTATGCTTCTGTTAAACCGCCTAAATCTCTGCGGAATACATCTTTATCTAATTTTTCGTTCGTATGAACATCCCAGAAGCGGCAAGTGTCAGGTGAAATTTCATCCGCTAAAATAATGTCGCCTTGAGAAGTACGGCCGAATTCTAATTTAAAATCCACTAAGAAAATATCTTTATCTTTGAAAAATTTCGATAATATTTCGTTAATTTGAAGTGCTTGTGCCTTTAAACTATCAATCTCTTCTTGAGTTGCAGCTTTAAGGAAAATCGCATGTTCTGCAAGAATTAATGGATCACCAAGCGCATCATCTTTGTAGTAAAGTTCAACGATTGGCTGTTCAAAACGAATACCTTCTTCTACGCCAATTCGCTTCGCCAGGCTTCCTGCTGTAGCATTTCGTACAACAACTTCAAGCGGGACAATTTCTACTTTCTTAACCGCTTGTTCATGATCTGAAAGCTGCTTCACAAAGTGAGTTGTAATCCCTTGCTCATGTAACATTGAAAATAGTAAACTACTAATTTGATTGTTCAACTGTGCTTTTCCGCTAATCTCCGCTTTTTTCTGACCGTTGAATGCTGTAGCTTCATTTTTGTAAGCAACCCACAATACATCTTGCTCATCAGTAGCGTAAATCTTTTTCGCTTTTCCTTCATAAAGTAACTCTTGCTTTTCCATGCTGTCACCTCTACATACAGAATATTCAGATACACTTTCTTAGATAAAGGCAAGGACGTGCCTTGCCTTTTTTATTAAAGACCTAAACGTTCAAAAATCATATCTACATTTTTTAAATGGTGCTTATGATCGAAACAATCTTCAATCTCTTCTGGTGATAAGTGGCGAGTAATACGTTCTTCGCCTTCAATTAAAGAACGGAAAGGAACTTGCGTTTCCCATGCTTCCATTGCTTTTGGCTGTACTAAGTCGTATGCTTCTTCGCGTACCATGCCTTTATTGATTAGTGTTAACAGTACACGCTGTGAGTAAATTAATCCTAGTGTACGATCCATGTTGCGCTTCATGTTGTCAGGGAATACTGTTAAGTTTTTAACAATGTTTGCAAAACGATTTAACATGTAATTTAAAGCAATCGTTGCATCAGGTAAGATGACACGCTCTGCCGATGAATGAGAGATGTCACGCTCATGCCAAAGCGGTACATTATCATAAGCTGTAACCATATAGCCGCGAATTAAGCGAGCAAGTCCCGTTACGTTCTCAGAACCGATTGGATTACGTTTATGAGGCATTGCAGATGAACCTTTTTGACCTTTTGCAAAGTACTCTTCAACCTCACGTGTTTCACTCTTTTGAAGACCGCGAACTTCTACTGCAAATTTCTCAATAGATGTCGCAATTAACGCTAGTACTGACATATAGTGTGCATGGCGGTCACGCTGTAGTGTTTGCGTAGAGATTGGTGCTGGTGAAATTCCTAACTTCTCACATACGTATTTTTCAACGAAAGGATCGATGTTAGCGAACGTTCCAACTGCTCCTGACATTTTACCGAATTCCACTTCAGCTGCTGCACGTTTTAAACGCTCTAGGTTACGCTTCATTTCTTCGTACCATAATCCCATTTTCAAACCAAATGTCGTTGGCTCAGCGTGTACACCGTGCGTACGTCCCATCATAACCGTATACTTATGTTCTTGAGCTTTTTCCTTTAGTACTTCTACAAAGCGCTCTACGTCACTTAGCAAGATTTCATTAGCTTGCTTTAATAAATAAGATAGAGCTGTATCAACTACGTCAGTTGAAGTCAAACCGTAGTGTACCCACTTGCGCTCTTCACCAAGCGTTTCAGATACTGCACGAGTGAAAGCTACTACGTCATGACGCGTTTCTAGTTCAATTTCATTGATGCGGTTAATATCAAAAGATGCATTTTGACGAATTAACTTCACATCTTCTTTCGGAATATGTCCTAATTCTGACCATGCTTCGCAAGCTAGAATTTCAACTTCTAACCAAGCTTTAAATTTATTTTCTTCTGTCCAAATAGCTGCCATTTCTGGTCTTGTATAACGTTCAATCATGTTGTTACTTCCTCCGTTCTTTCCCAAATTCCTAGAGATTCGGCTTTTTCTATCGCCTCATCTATCTTATCAGCTAATACCGTGATATGTCCCATTTTTCTCTTCTCTTTTGCAACTTTTTTTCCGTACAAATGCAAGTGCATATCATCTAAACATTCGATTTTTGCCATTGTGTTCTCAATATGTTCCCCTAATAGATTAACCATAACAGCAGGTTTTAATAAAGTCGGCTGTGCTAGGGTCCAGTTACAAATGGCTCTTACGTGCTGTTGAAATTGAGAAAGATCACAAGCATTGATTGAATAATGACCTGAATTATGAGGTCTAGGTGCCATTTCATTTATATAAAGCTGACCTTCTTCAGTTAGGAACATCTCAACTGCTAATGTACCAACTAAATCTAATCCTTTTGCTATTTCTTGCGCATATTGAAGAGCTTTCGCTTCTTGATCTGCTGTAATACGTGCTGGAACAATTGTTTGGTGTAAAATATGATGCTTATGAATGTTCTCAGCTACTGGTAAACATACCGTTTCGCCTTTTGCATTGCGGTGCACAATAACTGATACTTCTTTATCTAAATTCATCCACTGTTCTACAATACATTCCGATTGCGCTAATAGCTCAGCTGCTTCACGAATATTATTTTCATTTTTCACTAGAACTTGCCCTTTACCGTCATATCCGCCTCGGCAAGTTTTTACAACACAAGGATAACCAATTGTTTCGACAGCTTTTAAAAGTTCTTCTTCAGTCGTAACGATTGCGTAGTCAGGAACGTCTAGATTAAGCTTTGTAATCATTTCTTTTTCTAAACGGCGATTTTGTGTAACGGCTAGTAAATGACTGCCCTGTGGCACGTAGCATTTTGTTTCTAGCCATTTCATCATCTCAACATCAACGTTTTCAAATTCATAGGTGATGACATCTGACACTTCAGCAAGCTTTTCAACCGCTTTTCTATCATCATAGTTGCCAATGACTTTAATATCTGCTACTTGACCGCAAGGAGAATCTTCTGTTGGTTCAAGCACTGCAATGTAATAACCCATTTCTTTAGCAGATAGTGCAATCATTCTCCCAAGCTGTCCACCGCCTACGATTCCAATTGTTTTACCAGGAGGTATAAGTAAATTAGACAAGTTGATCACTACTTTCTAACACGGATGATTTAATAGACTCTCTACGATTTTCAAGTTGATCACTTAACGTTGGATCCTGTGTTGCTAAGATTTGTGCTGCTAGCAACCCAGCGTTCGTAGAACCAGCTTTTCCAATAGCTACTGTAGCTACCGGTACGCCGCCTGGCATTTGAACAATCGATAAAAGTGAATCTAAACCGTTTAAGTTACTTGATTTAACTGGTACACCTATTACAGGTAAAATTGTTTTTGCAGCAATCATACCAGGTAAGTGAGCAGCGCCACCAGCGCCAGCAATAATAACTTTAATCCCTCGTTCTTTAGCAGTTTCAGCATACTCAAACATATAATCCGGCGTTCGATGTGCTGATACAACTTTCTTTTCATATTCAATATTTAATTCATCTAAAATGTCACACGCATATTTCATAGTGCTCCAGTCTGACTGACTGCCCATTACAACAGCAACTTTTACATTCATGAATAAAAGCTCCTTTTTCACGTTATAAAAAAACCTAGGGTATGTTATGGCTCACTAAAGGAAAGCCACAACTACCCTAGGTTTCATGTATCAACATTCCTTTTGAAAAGGAATCATGTTTACCTATTTAGTAATTGTACTCTCCTCATAGTCCAATGATTTACGGTCATCGGGTAGAAACTCGTGGGCCATATTCCCACTATTATATGAGGTTTCGGATATCTCAATTGACAACTTAATAATAACAGCCAAACCAGAAAAAAGTCAACCCGAAAATCGAATGTTTACTATTTTTATCATTAAAATGTTCGTATTTAGAGACTTTTCCCCTCGAAAACAATCTGTTGCTTTACCGGAATATACTCTTTTTTACCATTTATTTCTTTTTCTTCAAAGATAGGCTTTTCCATTCGTCGAACGGGCATATACCCATCTTTTTTCATCCGATCTAAACAACTTGCGATTGTTTCATTTTCCTGTAATTCGTATAGTACTTTTTTTGATTTCTTAACCAAAATGCAGCCTCCAGTTTGAAAGAAGTTTCTTACAACGTCAAAAAGAACTTTTATACTAAAAAATTAAATGAATCCACTATAGTGTAACATAATTTAAAAGTTAAATTCACGCTGTAATTTTTAGAAACAAAAAAGACTAGTCATTGAATGACTAGTCTTTTTATTGGCCTGGCAACGTCCTACTCTCACAGGGACAAAGTCCCAACTACCATTGGCGCTAAAGAGCTTAACTTCCGTGTTCGGTATGGGAACGGGTGTGACCTCTTCGCTATCGCCACCAGACAAGAGATTGCTCTCTCAAAACTAGATAACAGTTTGCTGAGTAAAGCTTACGCTTTTAAAAGTTTGGTTAAGTCCTCGATCGATTAGTATCAGTCAGCTACACATGTCGCCACGCTTCCACCTCTGACCTATCAACCTGATCATCTTTCAGGGATCTTACTAGCTTGCGCTATGGGAAATCTCATCTTGAGGGGGGCTTCATGCTTAGATGCTTTCAGCACTTATCCCGTCCACACATAGCTACCCAGCGATGCCTTTGGCAAGACAACTGGTACACCAGCGGTGTGTCCATCCCGGTCCTCTCGTACTAAGGACAGCTCCTCTCAAATTTCCTACGCCCACGACGGATAGGGACCGAACTGTCTCACGACGTTCTGAACCCAGCTCGCGTACCGCTTTAATGGGCGAACAGCCCAACCCTTGGGACCGACTACAGCCCCAGGATGCGATGAGCCGACATCGAGGTGCCAAACCTCCCCGTCGATGTGGACTCTTGGGGGAGATAAGCCTGTTATCCCCGGGGTAGCTTTTATCCGTTGAGCGATGGCCCTTCCATGCGGAACCACCGGATCACTAAGCCCGACTTTCGTCCCTGCTCGACTTGTAGGTCTCGCAGTCAAGCTCCCTTGTGCCTTTACACTCTACGAATGATTTCCAACCATTCTGAGGGAACCTTTGGGCGCCTCCGTTACATTTTAGGAGGCGACCGCCCCAGTCAAACTGCCCACCTGACACTGTCTCCCGGCCCGATCAGGGCCGCGGGTTAGAATTTCAATACAGCCAGGGTAGTATCCCACCGACGCCTCCACCGAAGCTAGCGCTCCGGCTTCTCAGGCTCCTACCTATCCTGTACAAGCTGTACCAAAATTCAATATCAGGCTACAGTAAAGCTCCACGGGGTCTTTCCGTCCTGTCGCGGGTAACCTGCATCTTCACAGGTACTATAATTTCACCGAGTCTCTCGTTGAGACAGTGCCCAGATCGTTACGCCTTTCGTGCGGGTCGGAACTTACCCGACAAGGAATTTCGCTACCTTAGGACCGTTATAGTTACGGCCGCCGTTTACTGGGGCTTCGATTCAGAGCTTCTCCCAAAGGATAACCCCTCCTCTTAACCTTCCAGCACCGGGCAGGCGTCAGCCCCTATACTTCGCCTTGCGGCTTCGCAGAGACCTGTGTTTTTGCTAAACAGTCGCCTGGGCCTATTCACTGCGGCTCTCTCGGGCTATACACCCTACCAGAGCACCCCTTCTCCCGAAGTTACGGGGTCATTTTGCCGAGTTCCTTAACGAGAGTTCTCTCGATCACCTTAGGATTCTCTCCTCGCCTACCTGTGTCGGTTTGCGGTACGGGCACCTCCCGCCTCGCTAGAGGCTTTTCTTGGCAGTGTGGAATCAGGAACTTCGGTACTATAATTCCCTCGTCATCACAGCTCAGCCTTTATGATGAGCGGATTTGCCTACTCATCAGCCTAACTGCTTGAACGCGCATATCCAGCAGCGCGCTTACCCTATCCTACTGCGTCCCCCCATTACTCAAACGGCGGGGAGGTGGTACAGGAATATCAACCTGTTGGCCATCGCCTACGCTTTTCAGCCTCGGCTTAGGTCCCGACTAACCCTGAGCGGACGAGCCTTCCTCAGGAAACCTTAGGCATTCGGTGGACAAGATTCTCACTTGTCTTTCGCTACTCATACCGGCATTCTCACTTCTAAGCGCTCCACCAGTCCTTACGGTCTGACTTCACTGCACTTAGAACGCTCTCCTACCACTGACATCAAAGATGTCAATCCACAGCTTCGGTGATACGTTTAGCCCCGGTACATTTTCGGCGCAGAGTCACTCGACCAGTGAGCTATTACGCACTCTTTAAATGGTGGCTGCTTCTAAGCCAACATCCTGGTTGTCTAAGCAACTCCACATCCTTTTCCACTTAACGTATACTTGGGGACCTTAGCTGGTGGTCTGGGCTGTTTCCCTTTTGACTACGGATCTTATCACTCGCAGTCTGACTCCCATGGATAAGTCTTTGGCATTCGGAGTTTGACTGAATTCGGTAACCCGTTGGGGGCCCCTAGTCCAATCAGTGCTCTACCTCCAAGACTCTCACAACATGAGGCTAGCCCTAAAGCTATTTCGGAGAGAACCAGCTATCTCCAGGTTCGATTGGAATTTCTCCGCTACCCACACCTCATCCCCGCACTTTTCAACGTGCGTGGGTTCGGGCCTCCATTCAGTGTTACCTGAACTTCACCCTGGACATGGGTAGATCACCTGGTTTCGGGTCTACAACCACATACTAAACGCCCTATTCAGACTCGCTTTCGCTACGGCTCCGCCTTATCAGCTTAACCTTGCATGGGATCGTAACTCGCCGGTTCATTCTACAAAAGGCACGCCATCACCCGTTAACGGGCTCTGACTACTTGTAGGCACACGGTTTCAGGATCTCTTTCACTCCCCTTCCGGGGTGCTTTTCACCTTTCCCTCACGGTACTGGTTCACTATCGGTCACTAGGTAGTATTTAGCCTTGGGAGATGGTCCTCCCAGCTTCCGACGGAATTTCACGTGTTCCGCCGTACTCAGGATCCACTCAAGAGGGAACGAAGTTTCAACTACAGGGTTGTTACCTTCTTCGACGGACCTTTCCAGGTCGCTTCATTTACTTCGTTCCTTTGTAACTCCGTATAGAGTGTCCTACAACCCCAAGAGGCAAGCCTCTTGGTTTGGGCTAATTCCGTTTCGCTCGCCGCTACTCAGGAAATCGCATTTGCTTTCTCTTCCTCCGGGTACTTAGATGTTTCAGTTCCCCGGGTCTGCCTTCAATATCCTATGTATTCAGATAAAGATACTGTTCCATTACGAACAGTGGGTTTCCCCATTCGGAAATCTCCGGATCAAAGCTCACTTACAGCTCCCCGAAGCATATCGGTGTTAGTCCCGTCCTTCATCGGCTCCTAGTGCCAAGGCATTCACCGTGCGCCCTTTCTAACTTAACCATTAGCGAATAAATGGTACAACATAATGTTGTGTTATTTATTGGTTTGATTAAAGAAAAGTTTCACTTTTCCTCAGCAATTACTGTTATCTAGTTTTCAAAGAACAATCGCAACCAAAATTCTTCTTATTAGATAAGAAGAAAGTAGTGTGCTTTCTATAATTGAGAGATTGAACTCTCAAAACTGAACAA
>NZ_CM132211.1:215000-235000 GCF_053667915.1 Priestia sp. JNUCC 25 | reverse complement strand
CACTAGAATCTGCCAATAACGCTCTGCCCGCTCGCGGAAGTTTATTATCTTTCATAAGTCCAGCTTGACTCGCTACAGCAACCATCGTACCTGCTGTATCGAAGAAATCAACAAATAAGAAAGTTAAAATGACGACTAGCATCTTTACAGTAAAGATATCACCGATATTTTGAAAAGCTGCCCCAAACGTCGGATCAAGACTAGGAACTGATGAAACAACTGCTTTAGGTGTATCAATTAAACCAAAAGCCATACCTGCTACAGCCGTTACAATCATACCGATAAATACAGCTGCATTTACTCGAAGCACCATTAATACAATAGTAATTACAATCCCAAAAACCGCAAGTAACGTTGTTGGGTTAGTTAAATCACCCAGTCCAACAAATGTGGCATCATCTTTGACGATGATTCCGGCACCTTTCATACCAATAAAACTAATAAATAAACCAATACCTGCTCCAACAGCCATTTTTAATTCAATAGGAATAGAATTAATAATTTTTTCTCGCAGGCTTGTTAATGTTAAAAGAATAAAAATAACACCTGATATCATAACACCTGTTAAAGCCGTCTGCCATGGAATTCCCATTGTCAGAACAACTGTATAAGCAAAAAATGCGTTTAATCCCATACCTGGAGCTAATGAAATTGGATATCTACCAAGCACTCCCATAACAATTGATCCCAAAGCTGCAGCTAAAGCAGTAGCTGTAAATACAGCCCCTTGGTCCATTCTCATACTGTCAGGTAGATCCTTTACATCACTTAGTGATAGCACAGATGGATTAACAAATAAAATGTAAGCCATAGATAGAAAAGTTGTAAGGCCAGCTATAAACTCTTTTCGATAGCTAGTACCCAGCTCTTCAAAACGAAAATACTTCTTCACGTTTTTTCCTCCCTTTATAGAAGCCGCATGCACTTAGGCAAGCCATAAAAAATGCCTCTACACTATGGCGCGTAAAGGCATAAAATCGACTAAAAGAGAAATGTATGAGCCAAAAAAACAAAAGATTTTTATACATACATGTATTACTTTCTCGTAGTCAAGCCATTTACGGTAGCTCGGTAGAAACTTTTGGGCCTTATCCCCAAGATTATACGACATTAAAGCTATATCTCGCTATTTTATGTTACTATCCTACCATTAACTTTTTAAAAAAGTCAACAAAAAACGAACATTCTTATAAAAGAATGTTCGTTTGTTCGGTTTTCTTACATATTATTCCCATTCAATTGTTGCAGGTGGCTTACTTGTAATATCGTACACTACGCGGTTAATATGCTTAACTTCGTTTACAATACGCGTTGAGATAACTTCAAGCACATCCCAAGGAATACGCGCCCAGTCAGAAGTCATACCATCAATCGATGTAACAGCACGAATACCGATTGTGTAATCATACGTACGAGCATCTCCCATTACACCTACACTGCGGATGTCAGGAAGAACCGTAAAGTATTGCCAGATATCGCGCTCTAAGTCAGCTTTTGCAATCTCTTCACGTAAAATAGCATCCGACTCACGTACAATTTCTAACTTCTCTTCCGTAATTGCACCAAGTACACGAATACCTAGACCTGGTCCTGGGAAAGGTTGACGCCAAACGATGTTATCAGGGATACCTAATTCAGAACCTAATGCACGTACTTCATCTTTGAATAGCGTGTTTAACGGTTCGATTAGTTTGAACTGCATATCTTCCGGTAATCCACCTACGTTGTGGTGAGATTTGATCGTTTGGGCTGTAGCTGTCCCACTCTCGATAATATCTGTGTATAGCGTACCTTGAGCTAGGAAATCAAACCCTTTTAATTTAGCAGCTTCGTCATCGAATACATAGATAAATTCATTACCGATGATTTTACGCTTTTGTTCAGGATCTGATACGCCGTTTAATTTTTCTAAGAAGCGATCTTTTGCATCGATTTTAATTACGTTCATATTAAAGCCTTCGCTGAATGTTTCCATTACGCTTTCCGCTTCACCTTTACGTAATAAACCGTGATCTACGAACATACATGTTAACTGATCACCAATTGCTTTGTGAATTAATACAGCTACTACTGAAGAGTCTACTCCACCGCTAAGTGCGCAAAGTACTTTTCTATCTCCAACTGTTTCACGGATTTTATCCATTTCAACTTCAATGAAGTTCTCGATTGACCAGTTTGCTTCAGCATGACATACTTCAAACACGAAGTTCTTTAAGATATGGTTACCGTGCACTGAATGGCGAACTTCTGGATGGAACTGCACTCCGTACATATTCTTTTCTTTGTTACTCATTGCGGCAATTGGACAAGATGGGCTAGTTGCGTCCACTTCAAAACCGGCTGGTGTTTCTACAACTAAATCACCGTGACTCATCCAAACAACTTGTTCTTTTGGCAACTCATGGTACATTAATGAATCGTTTTGTACGTTAATCGCTGCTTTACCATATTCACGATGGCTAGCACCTTCTACCTTCCCGCCAAAATGATGAGTCATTAATTGCATTCCATAACAAATACCTAAAACAGGAATACCTAATTCAAAAATGTTTTCATCGCAGTGAAATGCGTTTTCACCGTACACACTGTTTGGGCCTCCAGAGAAAATAATTCCCTTTGGATTTAATGCTTTAATCTCTTCTGCTGTAATTGTGTGCGGATGCAATTCACTATATACTCCGAACTCGCGAATGCGACGCGTAATCAGTTGGTTATATTGACTACCAAAATCTAATACAACAATCATGCCTTCCATCTTGTTCACCTCTCCGAATGTGTAAATAATCACTTGTTATTATGCCCTAAAATATAAAAAAACTAGACTTCTCCCTCAAAAAACAAAGGCAGAAGTCTAGTTGAGCACGACGTTTATCGTCAAATAGACTGTTCTGCCTTCATAGTCAGATCGTTTAAGGTGACCCGGTAGAGACTCTCGAACCATATTATCGAGGATATATGAAGGTATACGAAACATTTATAGTAAGTTCGAGAATATTCTATCAATCCGCGAAACAATGGTCAAGAACTCGTTTTTTTGATTAAATTTTCCCACAATTCAATCGACTCTTTCCATTCTTTTATGGAATCTGCATTTCGATACAAAACCCGCTCATATTTTTCCGTTAATTTTAGCATATTTACCGTATTTAATTTTTCGTCTACTTCTCCTGCAAAGTCGCGCAGCGTTTGACTTTCTTGCCGCTTTAGTCCATTTGCAGCGAGTCTTTTAAGTAAAAAAGCATACGCTGATTCAAAGGTTTCCACTCTCTCTTTCTTTTTATAAAAAGAGATATAAAAAGGTAAGAACCATTTAAATCGATTGAGATATATTACTATTAACATAACTACAATCAGTCCGTAAAAAAGCACTTTCCACTTCATAGACAACTTAGCATTTTGAAGAGAAGCTGTTTTTTCTCTCGCTTTTTCTTCTTGTGCCGGAAGCTCTTTTTCCTTAGGCTGCTCCTTCACTTGCGTTTCTTGTTTCTCTTCTTCCCTCTGACTATTTTCACTAGAGTTGTTAGATTGGCTATCTACAAAATCATAAGGATTAGAAAAACTTTTTGTTGGTTCAAAAGGTACCCAACCCGCTCCTGGAAAATAGACTTCGACCCAAGAATGAGCATTATTTTGTGTAATTTCATAGGTTGTCCACTTACTACTTCCTGAAATGACGGTGGCATCACCTTCTGTATAGCCCTTTACCCACCGAGCAGGAACATCTAATGAACGAAGCAGCACGACCATAGAAGTAGAGAAGTTATCACAGTACCCTCTTTTTGTATCAAATAAAAATTGATCCACATAATCTTTATTTTTCGTAGGAATTGGAACATTTTCAGTATCATATACATATGGATTTGATCGGAAGTATTCTTCAATGGCTTTCACTTTTTCATAACGATTGTTCTTATTTTTTGTTACCTCACGAGCTAAATCCTTTACTCGTTTCGGCAAGTTAGCAGGAAGTTGTGTATACCTTGCTATAAATTCGTTATTATTCTCTAGACTCTCTGCCTTTTTTTCCTCTGCTTGCTGAAGAAGTCCAATATCAAATACAGGATATTTATACGTCAGCTCATACGACTGAACAGTAACAAGCTTGTCATTTTGATAAGGATATAATTTTTCATTTGTCGGTGTAACATCGGTTTGAATGCCATTTTTTAAGGTTAGCGACAGCAGTTGAGGAACATGCATAAGATGAACAGAAGGCTGCGAATAGGTAACTTCTGCTTTTCTTACTTGTCCTGCTACACTTGAGTCATATTGAGGGAGTAAGTTTTCATTTCCTTTAAAGGGCACTTTTTCTTCCTCTTTAGACAGCTCCCACCCCTTACCTGTATAAACATCCTTCGTTTCAATACGCCAATAGTGCTCATCCTCTACTTTGGCTGTAAACACAACCGTATCATCATTGACAAACGATCCCCCCAATTTAGAATCGTCCATATCATAGCCAATTCGTTGGCCGTTTGGAGATTCTCCCTGTCCTTGATTTGTTGTATGCGCTGTGATAAAAGGTACGGGATCTGGCCACTGCGGCCCTGGTTTAGGGGCGAGATAAGCCAGCACAATGACGATAGCTAAAAAGCTGCCCAGAAAAAGAAACGATCGTCTTCTATTTTCTAAACGCTCAGTGCTCGCAGCTTTTATACGTTCAGGATTTATGCGAAGCATGGCTACTAATAAAAATCCGATAATCGTCACACGAATAATAGCAGCTCCCGCATCGTAAGTAGAAAAGGTATCCAACACGGTAATATACAAAATGGTTAAGAAGAAAAAGAAGAAAATTCTTTTTTGATAAAAGATCCAATATCGAATTAAATAAGCCATAATCCAAAGCAGTACAAAAAATAAAGTGCTCCTCATTTCAAATGATAAATTCGCTATATTCCACTCCATGATACTTTGTGCATCTGACTGAAGAATTCCCAACAGTCTCGGAAGCCAGTCTGAAGAAAAGAAGGCTCCTTGAAAATAAAGATTGTGAAGCGAAAACAAAATAAACAATATACTCCCTAACGTCATCACGATAAACGGCAAGCGAAACGTTAAACACAAAAAACAGTAAGCAACAAACAAGATAAAGTACTGAATTTGATTGGTATCCGTCACTTCATTTAAAGGAAGAAGCCATTCCACTAATAAAAAGAATGCTCCCGCGTACAATAAGATGTTTTTTACATACAAAGCTGATTTATTCACTTATTTCCGCCCTCACTTCCTTTAGATGATAGAGGAAGAGGAATATTAACGACTTCAATCGTTAAAGCAGAAGATTGTATTCTATTTACAATAACCGTCTCTTCGTCACTAAGCCCTGCTCCTTCATCTTTAACGACAATTATTGATGCCTTAGCATGGAGACTCAGCTTAGATTGAACCTGCCCAATAAGAGTCCCTGTAACTTGACTGACAATGACCATAAAAGAATGCTGTTTTTGAATGGCAATACTCTTAAGTTCTGTTTCGAATGCTCGATTGTTAACAGGCTGGGCACGTGCTAAGTGATACAACAGGTTATCAGACTCACTTTGTTCAGAGGTTTTTGGTAAAAAAATTGCATCTCCAGCTAAAAGAAAATCGACTTTTTTACGCTTGGTTTCTTCGTGAATGAGCATGGATGCCAGAAAGCTCATTCGTTCTTCAAAGTATAGAGAGCTTATAACATCTGCAATGATAATCATACTCCGTTCATGATAATGACCGAACTCTTTAGAAATCAGCGTAGCTTTACGAGCCGTCGCCTTCCAATCAATAGACCCTAATCGGTCACCCGGCTGATATTCTCTAATGCCTGTCACTAACGTAGTAGATTGATTCCCCGTCGAAACTTCATTTTTCCCTTCTTCTATTCCTGCTAAAAGAAATGGAATATCTATCTCATGAATCTGAGGATAAACGATAAATCGCTGCTGCAGCGGATAATATGCCTTCTTTTTTACAATTCCTAATAAATCACTCAGCTCAATCGAAATCGTAAAAAATTCATATTCTCCTCTTTCTACAAACGATCTTTTATACGGAATAACGGCGTTTCGTTGAAAAAGCGGATAAATTGTTCTTTCTTCTTGATCTAAAAAGTTACTCTCCTCTTTCACTGCTGCCATATAAACAGGAAAAGCCGAGGAGCGTGTAATGTGAATGTCATACGAAAGATAATCTCCAGCGAATCGAGGCTGTAGCTTCACATCACGAGTAACATTCCATTTCTTTAACGGATAAAGCAAAACGGCTACCGCATATAACCCAAAAGGTAAGAAGCTATAAAATAAAAACCAGCTGACAAATCCCCCTTGAAACATGGCGTAAGAAAACGTAGCAGCAAAGATGCAAAATAAAACGAACCAGTCTCTACATTTATTCCATATCACTTTTATATACTGTTTCATAAAGTACCCTCTTACCTTTTAACAGGTACTTTCGTATCAGCCATAATTTGCTTCATCACATCACTCGCTGTTAAGCCGCTGTACTGGGTATCAGGTCTTAGCGTTAATCGATGTGCACACACATACGAAGCAAGCTCTTGAACATCATCAGGAAGACAGTAATCTCTTCCCTTCACTAAAGCATATGCTTGAACGGCCTTCATAAATGAAACCGTTCCACGAGGACTAATACCTAACGAAACATGTGGATGAGAGCGCGTTTTACGAATGATTTCAATGATATAGTGCTTGATCGCATCGTCTACATAAATACTGCTTACAGCTTTTTGAGCCTGTACTAATTCTGGAATGCTCATGACGGGTTTGACATCTTCAAGGTTGATCTGGGTGGATACGCCATTTAAAATTTGAAGCTCCTCTTCTTGCGTAGGATACCCCATGCTTAATTTGAATAAAAAACGATCCAGCTGTGCTTCCGGCAAATGATAGGTCCCATCAAAATCAACAGGATTTTGAGTAGCCATCACAAAAAAAGGTGCTGGAATTTCCCGGGTGATACCATCGGTTGTTACATGATGCTCAGCCATTGCTTCTAAAAGCGCCGATTGGGTTTTAGGAGAAGTCCTGTTAATCTCATCAGCGAGTACAATGTGGCTCATGATAGGACCTGGACGAAAATGAAATTCCATGTCTTTCGGACTGTAGATAGAAACACCTGTTACATCGGACGGCAGCAAATCAGGCGTGAATTGAATTCGTTTAAACTCGGCATCAATCGATTTGGCCAGTGCCTTCACGAGCATCGTTTTCCCCACACCCGGCACATCTTCAAGCAAAATATGCCCCTTTGCAAGCAAAGCAACTAAACTCAACGTAGATACATGACGCTTTCCAATTACAATTTGATCGATGTTTTCTAATACTTGATTTAATTTACTATTAATATGATCGAGCTGAATCAACGAAGCTCCCCCTTAAAACTCAGTTAAGCCTTGAGTTTAGTATGTTTTTCAATAAACATAGTACTATCTTAACAAATTTTAAAAAAATCTGAAAATATTAATGCACGCAAAAAAGCGACCAAGTGAGTACTTGATCGCTTTTTCAGAGAGGGCAGTGATTACATCATGCCGCCCATTCCACCCATGCCGCCCATGTCAGGCATTGCAGGAGCTGCGTTTTCTTCTGGCTTGTCAGCAACAACTGCTTCAGTTGTTAAGAACATAGCCGCTACAGAAGAAGCATTTTGAAGAGCTGAACGCGTTACTTTTGTTGGGTCAACGATACCAGTGTCTAGCATATTTACCCACTCGCCAGTTGCAGCGTTAAATCCAGTTCCAACTGCTTCGCCTTTTAGACGCTCAACGATTACGGATCCTTCTAAACCAGCGTTGTGAGCGATTTGACGTACAGGCTCTTCAATCGCACGTAATACGATGTTGATACCTGTAGCAGTGTCACCGTCAGCTTCGATGCTTGCTACTTTATTATAGATATTTACTAATGCAGTACCACCACCAGCTACGATACCTTCTTCAACCGCAGCGCGCGTAGAGTTTAATGCATCTTCAATACGTAATTTACGTTCTTTTAACTCAGTTTCAGTTGCCGCACCAACTTTAATTACAGCTACGCCACCAGCAAGTTTTGCTAAGCGCTCTTGTAATTTTTCGCGGTCAAACTCTGAAGTTGTTTCTTCAAGCTGAGCTTTGATTTGGTTTACGCGTGCTAGGATATCTTCTGCGTTTCCTGCACCGTTTACAACTGTTGTATTTTCTTTTGTTACAACAATTTTAGAAGCGCGACCTAATTGGTCGATGCTTGCTGTTTTCAGGTCAAGACCAAGCTCTTCAGTGATTACTTCTCCGCCTGTTAAGATCGCAACGTCTTGTAGCATTGCTTTACGACGATCACCGAAACCAGGAGCTTTAACAGCTACAGCTGTAAATGTACCGCGAAGTTTGTTCACAACTAATGTTGCTAAAGCTTCGCCTTCTACGTCTTCAGCGATGATTAATAGAGGCTTGCCTTGTTGAACAACTTGCTCTAATACCGGTAAGATTTCTTGAATGTTACCGATTTTTTTGTCTGTAATTAAGATGTACGGGTCATCTAATACAGCTTCCATTTTATCTGAATCAGTTACCATGTAAGGAGATGCATATCCACGGTCAAACTGCATACCTTCTACCACTTCTAATTCAGTTGTGAAACCTTTTGACTCTTCAAGTGTGATAACGCCGTCGTTACCAACGCGCTCCATTGCTTCAGCGATTAGTTGACCTACTTCTTCGTCAGCCGCTGAGATAGCCGCTACTTGAGCAATTGAATCTTTACCTTGAATTGGTTTAGAGATTGCTTTTAGTTCTTCAACCGCTACAGCTACAGCTTTTTCCATACCTTTACGGATACCCATTGGGTTAGCACCAGCCGTTACGTTTTTAAGGCCTTCTCTGATCATTGCTTGCGCTAAAACTGTTGCAGTAGTTGTACCGTCACCAGCAACGTCGTTTGTTTTGCTAGCAACTTCAGCTACTAATTTAGCACCCATATTTTCAAATGCGTCTTCTAATTCGATTTCTTTTGCAATTGTTACACCGTCATTTGTAATAAGCGGTGAACCGAATTTCTTTTCTAATACAACGTTACGACCTTTTGGTCCAAGCGTTACTTTTACCGCATTTGCTAATGTATCTACACCACGTAGCATTGCGCGACGTGCTTCTTCGCTAAATTTAATGTCTTTTGCCATGTTCTTTGACCTCCTCAAGATATTCTTAATAATCTATTTTTTACGTATGATAAGTTTGTGGTTAAAATTAGCCGATTACAGCTAAAATATCGCTTTCGCGTAAAATTAAGTATTCAGTACCTTCATATTTCACTTCAGTACCTGCATATTTTGAGAAGATGATACGATCGCCTGCAGCTACTTCTAAAGCTACACGCTCACCGCTTTCTAATACTCGGCCTGTACCAACAGCCACAATTTTACCCTCTTGTGGTTTTTCTTTTGCACTGTCCGGTAACACGATACCGCTTGCTGTTTTTTCCTCAGATTTTACAAGTTCAATCACTACGCGATCACCTAATGGCTTTAACAAGTGAAACAACCTCCTCAAATAATATGTTTGCATTTTTATTAGCACTCAACCTCAACGAGTGCTAACACAATTATTATATTAAAACAAAGTGGGTTTTTTTTGCAAGTATTAAACAAAAAAAATTTAAAATTTACGACAACTACATATAATAGTCTTAGATTTCGACGATTTTGAGAAATAAAGCATTCTTTTCTCTGTTCAATAATATGTATGTTACAATACGAGCAAGAAGAAATTACTAACTTCACAGTACTTCTTCGACATATATACATAAAAACCTTTTAAAGGAGTATAGAAGATTGGAAAAACGTTATTGGTATGTTATCCTCACCTACATCCTTATGCAGTTTTCAGGAGTTGTTGGTATACCGCTGTTAAAATTAACAGGAATGTTTGATCAATATCCAGTTCGAACAGCGAATGTCATGCTTTTGACTTATTGGACCATCATTAGCTTTATCATTGGTTTACTTATTGTCTTACTGCTGCTGCGCCGTGACATGTCCATGCGTATAGAACATGCGGGAACAACGGTAACTGTTGTCTGGTCAGTCCTTGGGGTGTTCTTGGCTATGGCTGGTCAAGCTGTAGCAGGTATGATTGAGCACGCTCTTGGCATTACCCAAGTATCTGAAAACACACAAAATATTGTTAATCTTGTTAAAGCAACGCCGTTCCTCATTGTCGTTACGTCTGTTATTGGACCAATTCTAGAAGAGATTATTTTTCGAAAGATTATTTTCGGCTCTCTTCACAAACGATATAATTTTTTTATCTCTGCATTTATTAGTTCCCTTATTTTCGCTGCCGTACACTGGGATTTTAAACATTTGCTCGTGTATACAGCCATGGGATTTGTATTTGCATTCCTTTATGCAAGAACAAAACTAATTATTGTACCCATTATTGCTCACGTGTTGATGAATACAATCGTTATTTTATCTCAAACTATTTTTGCAGATAAAATTATAGAAATGCAAAAGCAAGCAGAACAAATGCAGTTTATTTTTGGAGGCATGTTTTTATGAAGAATATCCCTTTAACACGAGGGTTTATTTATATTATTATGGGGATTTTATTCACCTACCTGGCCATTCAAAATGCTCAGGAAACCGTGTGGAACTTCCCTACGATCTTATTTGCACTCGTAGCCGCATTCGATTTCAGATTTGCGGTTCGCATTTTTATCTTGCACTATAAAATTAAAAAGTTGCAGCAGCAATATAAAAATCAAGATGATTCATCTAAATAAAAAAAACCACTGTTTCAGTGGTTTTTTTACATACTAACATCTTCTCTTTCTTGCTCTGCCCTTGCCTTTAACACTTTGCGATACGAAATGCGGGAAATAATGATGCTGATTTCATACAAAATTAAGAGCGGCACTGTCACCATCATGTGCGAGAGCAATTCCGGTGGTGTAATAAGTGCGGCAATAACTAGCAGTACGAAATAGGCATACTTTCGAATTTGAGATAAAAACATAGGCGTTATAATTCCTAATCGCGTCAAAAACATGACGACGACAGGAAGCTGAAACAACAGGCCAAAAGGCAGTGTGAGCTGCATTAAAAAAGAAAAGTATTCATTAATGCCAATCACTTGGTTTACATTCAGCTCATCAGAAACGCGCGTCATAAAATCGACGACAAATGGAAACAACACAAAATAAGAAAAAGAGACACCGCCGATAAAGAGAAAAATGGAAACAGGAATATATCCAAGCGTTACCTTACGCTCTTTTTCATATAAACCAGGACTAATAAATGCCCAAAGTTGATACAGTGCAACAGGAGCTGCAAGTACACAGCCGATAATAACAGCAAACTGCATATAAATCTTAACTGGATCTGTTAGCCTAAATGCATTCATCGTTAAATTTTTTGCCTCATCAGCATGCTGTAAATAGACAATAACCTTATCCGCTATAAAAAAGCCGCCAATTGTGGCAATGACAAAGAAAAATAAAACAATTAAAATGCGTTTTCGCAGCTCTCCTATATGATCATATATTGACATTTCTTGTTCAGTCATACTATGATCACCCTTTTACTCTTTGTCATCTACTTGACGCTGTTTATCTTTTTCACGATCTTCTGATGCACCGCTAGCGGCATGCTTAAACTCTCTAAGCGTTTGCCCGACTGACCTTCCTAGCTCCGGTAACCGTTTCGGTCCAAAAATAAGCAGTGCTACAATCGCAATAATAATCCAACTGCCTGCTCCAATCCCCATATTCCCACTCTCCTTATTAATTTAGACTTAAGGAAATCGTAACACAGTCCACCTTATTCAACAGGATAATTTTTCAAAAAATAGACAAGCGACTGTAATTCTACAGCAAGATCAATATGATGTAGTCGAATCTCATCCGGTACGTTTAAGCGTGCAGGAGTGAAGTTTAGAATCCCTTTAATTCCGCAGTTCACTAAACGATCGGTAATTTGCTGAGCAACAGTGGCAGGAACGGTTAAAATCGCCACTGAGATATCATCACTCATATAATCTTCCAATTGGTCAAGGTGATAAACCGGCACGTCACCTACTTTTGTACCGACTTTATCTTCTATCACATCAAAAGCGCACTCAATTTTGGTGTTATTATTTTTAATAAAATTATAATTTAAAAAGGCCGTTCCCAGATTCCCCACGCCAATCAGTGCTACTTTCGTTACTTCATCTTGGTCTAACGTTTTACGGAAAAATGTAAGTAAATAATTCACATTGTAGCCGTATCCCTTTTTCCCTAATGCTCCAAAATAAGAAAAGTCCCGACGAATAGTAGCAGAATCAACTTTCACTGCCTCACTTAACTCTGCTGACGAAACACGCTGTTTACCAGAAGCATGCAAGTTTTTTAAAAAACGATAATAAAGCGGCAATCGTTTAGCCGTTGCTTGTGGTATTTTTAATTGTTCAGTGTTCACGTTGTACCCCCTCAGTTCATGTATGTCATTACTAACATTTTCAAGTCATATTGCATTACCTTTCACAAAGCATCAACCGCTTTGAGGTAGCGCTTCCAATTCTCTCTCTTTTCTCTTGTTTTATATATACTCCGCTTCACACCCCGACGGCTTTTGTCTATCCAGCACTATTTAAAGTCGTTAGCTAGAACGAAGCAATTAGCCCTTCAAAGGATTCGTTTGTTAGTCATGACGGATTTTCTACATCCATCATATATAAGTTCAGAGATGCACTTATCTCTTATTTTAACATAGTATCCTGTATAAAATGTGCACGTAAAATCATTTTATTTCATGAATCAAAACATTCGCTTCACCATTTTTCCTTGTCCCTGTACAAATTACAAACGCTTGTAGGAAGAACTTGTAGTTGAGAATATGTTAAAATACACTATGGATATACTACTAGAGGTGAAAAAATGATTATTCTACAATTGAACGGTATTACAAAATACTATGGGGCAGAACCCATTTTATCGAATATAAAGTTAGAAGTACAATCAAAAGACCGCATTGCCCTAGTGGGACGAAACGGTGCTGGTAAATCAACTTTATTAAAAATTATTGCTGAGCAGCTTTCTTATGACAGCGGAGAAATTATTAAACCTAAAGGTGTTTCCATTGATTATATGGGACAAGATACAGTTCTTGAGTCAACACTCTCCATATGGGAAGAAATGATGACTGTCTTTGCTCCGTTAAAGAAGATGGAAAAAGAATTACGTACGCTTGAAACGAAGATGGGCGATCCAGACATTTTTAATGATTCAGTTCAATACGAAAAACTAACCAAAGAGTACGATCAGCTTCAAGTAACGTTCAAAGATTTAGGCGGCTATCAATATGAAGCGGATACACGATCTATTCTTCACGGTTTCCGTTTTTCAAACTTTGACTATAGCACCCCTATTTCCTCCTTGAGCGGTGGACAAAAAACACGCTTGGCGCTTGCAAAACTGCTTTTAACAAAGCCGGACTTACTTATTCTCGATGAGCCTACCAACCACTTAGATATTGAAACTTTAGCATGGCTGGAACAGTTTCTGCAAGGGTATGAAGGAGCTATTTTAATTGTTTCACACGATCGTTACTTCCTTGATAAAGTCGTAAATCAAGTGTATGAAGTCACACAAAAAACAACGGTGAAGTACACGGGCAACTACTCTAAATACCTTGTACAAAAAGCAGAGCGATATGAAAAAGAGTTGCGTCAGTACGAAAAGCAGCAAGATGAAGTCGCAAAACTGAATGATTTTATTCAGCGAAACATCGCCCGCGCATCGACTACAAAACGTGCGCAAAGCAGACGTAAACAGCTCGATCGAATGGAGTTAATAAATCGACCTAACGAAGGCGAAAAATCAGCTAGTTTTTCGTTTGAAATTGAGCGTCAAAGCGGAAATGAAGTCTTAAATCTCGAAAACGTGTCTATTGGATATGATGAACACAAATATATTGTTCAGCAGGCAAACCTTCGGATTAAAAAAGGTGAAAGCCTTGCGTTGGTTGGCCCTAATGGAGTTGGGAAATCTACGTTATTAAAAGGTATTGTGGATAAACTAAGCTTCAAGACTGGAACCATTTCTTTTGGCTCAAACGTAATGGTTGGTTATTACGACCAAGAGCAAGCTAATTTAACGTCTAATAAGACCGTTTTAAATGAGCTTTGGGATGACTACCCATCCAAACCTGAAAAAGAAATTCGTACAGCGCTTGGAAATTTTCTGTTTTCAGGTGATGATGTACTGAAAATCGTTTCCACGCTTAGCGGTGGTGAAAAAGCACGTTTGGCTCTTGCGAAGCTTATGCTTCAAAAAGCTAATTTCTTAATTTTAGATGAACCTACTAACCATCTTGATTTAGATAGCAAACAAGTACTCGAGAATGCGTTAATCGATTACCCAGGAACTCTGTTATTTGTTTCACATGACCGTTATTTTATTAACCGTATTGCAAACAAAATAGCAGAGCTATCTCCTGAAGGAGTAGAAGAATTTCTTGGAGATTATGACTATTATGTAGAAAAGAAAGCAGAAATAGAGGAAATCAAAGAATTAGAAAATATAAAAGCAAACGAAGAACGTACTGTAAAAGTAGATAAACAGTCCTATAAACAAGATAAAGAACAAAAGAAATTGATGAGGCAGCGAACGCGCCGCATTGAAGAAATTGAAACTGAAGTAAACAAATTAGAAGCCGCACAAGCGGAGAATGAAGAACTTCTTTGTGATCCCGAAATTTATCAAAACCACGAAGAAGTATCAAGATTAAACGGTGAAAATGAAAAAATTTCTTCACAGTTATCCACATTAATGGAAGAGTGGGAAGAATTACAGCTTCTTCTAGAAGAATAGCCTATATTTTTTCGTATTTATTCATCCTATTTACTTGTTCATGCGCTTTAGAACAAGCTTTATCCACTCTGTGAATAAATAGTGGATATCTGTCTGATTTTTATAATTAAAACTTGTTGATAACAGGTCCGTGTACTGAGTGCACGGACTTTTCCACATAATTATCCACAGTTAATTCTAAATTTATTGAATATTGTTGATAAATCATTTTTATCCACAAAAAAGACGAATGAGAAATGAATCTCATTCGTCTCTTACTCTTCCAAGTCCAAACCGGGGTTTGCGTTTAATGACATATCTGAACGTTTTCCTTGAGCAAATCGTACACTTGCTGCTGCTCCAATCATTGCGGCATTATCCGTGCATAGAGACAGCGGCGGGATAATAAGCTCAATGTTTGATAATGGTGCAAATGCCTCTTCTAGCGCTGCTCTAAGTCCTTTATTAGCAGCAACCCCTCCTGCTACTAACACTTGCTTAACGTTATATTCCTTTGCAGCTTTAACGGTTTTAGTTACTAACACATCAATAACACTCGCTTGAAAGCTAGCAGCAAGCGTTTGGGGAAGAATTTCTTCACCTTTTTGCTTCGCGTTGTGGACAGTGTTAATAACTGCGGATTTTAACCCACTGAAACTAAAATCATAGGATCCTTCTTCTAGCCAAGCACGCGGCAAATCAATTAATGGCTCTCCTTCATGTGCAAGGCGGTCAATATGCGGTCCGCCTGGATATGGAAGGTTTAACGTGCGGGCTACTTTATCGTAGGCTTCTCCTGCTGCATCATCTCTCGTTTCACCAATCACTTTAAACTGACCGTGACTTTCCATGTATACAAGCTCCGTATGCCCTCCAGATACAACTAGTGATAAAAGCGGGAATTCTAATTTTTTGATTAACTGATTTGCATAAATATGTCCTGCAATATGATGAACACCAATTAATGGCTTCTGATGTGCAAATGCTAGCGCTTTGGCTGCATTTACGCCAATAAGAAGTGCTCCCACAAGCCCAGGTCCTTCCGTTACAGCTATTGCATCAATATCTGCAAACGTCAAGTTCGCTTGATTTAAAGTTTCTTCAACTACTACCGTAATTTGTTCCACATGATGACGAGATGCAATCTCCGGTACGACACCGCCAAATCGTTTATGGCTTTCTATTTGTGATGCCACCACATTGGCTACAATTTCATGACCGTTTCGAATCACGGCTGCTGCTGTCTCATCACAGCTTGTTTCTAATGCTAAAATTAATTGATTTTTACTCATAAATTCACCCACATAACTAATGCATCCTCATTGTTATCAGAATAATAATTCTTACGAATACCTCCAGGTTTAAAACCTAGCTTTTGATACAATGATTGTGCAATATGATTAGATACCCTAACTTCTAATGTCATTGACGTAGCACCTAGTTTTCGAAGAACATCCACCACGTTGCGCAGCAGCAATTCACCGAGTCCCTTACCTCGGTAGTCTGGCAATAGCGCAATGTTGGTTACATGTGCTTCGTCAATAACAATCCACGTTCCGCAATACCCAATAATATTTTCTCCTTCTTCCATCACAATGTAAGTTGAAAATTGATTATTGGTTAACTCATTTTGAAACGCTTCTGAACTCCAAGGTGTCGTAAAAGACTTCTCTTCGATTTTCACTACTTGATCAATATCTTTAACTTCCATTAAACGAAACTTAATTGTTAGTTTCATGTTTATACCTTCTTTTATCCTTTTTGCTGTGAAGCAAGCCAGTTGGCTTCGGCTTCAGCTAAACGAATGTAGTTCGGAACAAAAGTATGCACAGACTGCGGCTCTTTCTTCATTCCTAAGAAAGCCAATTCACTTGGTCTTGGATTAAACTGCTGAACATGGGCAAATACAGCTTGTTCACCCAACACTTCTTTTAACGCCTCTTCATGCATGGGAAGATCATTGCCTATGAATAAAATAGGTTTGTTGTATAACTTTAAATGTTCCGCCCAGTCCTTATTAATAACAAGTCGATCACTTTCAACTTCTAGAAGACCTCGTTCGTTATTCCATTCATATAGTCCTGTATAAAGCTGTTGACGGCGCGCATCAAATAACGGAGCAATATATCCATCAAAATAGCGACCGTTTGCTGCTAGTGCCTCAAGGCTAGATACACCTATTAAAGGAATATTTAAAGTCCAAGCAAGTGTCTTGGCAATGGTAACGCCAATGCGTACACCTGTATAAGACCCAGGACCGTGCGCCACTACAATGCGGTCTAGCTCGCTTGGCGCAATATCACAATCTTTTAACAGAGATTCCACAGCGTTCATCACACGAACGGAGTGATTCTTTTTTAGATTCGTAATAATTTCTCCAATCACTTTGTTTTCTTCAACGACAGCAACACCCATGACAAAATTGGATGTATCAATGGCTAACATTTTCATCTTTTAAAAAGCTCCTTACATATTTCAACGTACCGACTCCCCATCGCTTTTACAAGGATTTTACGAGTCGTTTCGTTTTCATGGTAAATATTGATTTGAATATATTCATTAGGAAGCTGCTCTTCAATCAGATGAGCCCACTCCACGACCGTCACGCCATCTCCTTCAAAATACTCATCGAACCCTAGGTCTTCAAATTCATCCCCTAGACGGTACACATCCATATGATAAAGAGGAAGGCGACCGCTTTTGTATTCTTTAATGATAGTAAATGTCGGGCTATTCACATTGCGTTCAATTCCTAATCCTTTAGCTAAACTTTTTGTGAATGTTGTCTTTCCAGCCCCCAAATCGCCTTCGAGCAGCAGCACGTCACCAGCTTCTAATAAAGTTGCTAGACGAGCAGCCAGCTGATTAGTTTCATCAGGAGACGTAGACATAAACGTAAATTCGTTAATCTCTGTCATTCATTCAGAACCTCATTTCAATCTGTATATATATATTGTAAACGTTGTGGACTATACATATCCAGTAAGAAATCCAACAATCTTTAACATCGCAATTCTATAAAGAAATTTCTTTGTATATAAAAAATTCCTTAGGATTGCTCCTAAGGACGGTAAAGTTTTATATAAAAATGGTTCAAACAATAAAAAAGACGAAACACATTGTTTCGTTTCTAAAAAATGGCGGTCCCGACGGGAATCGAACCCGCGATCTCCTGCGTGACAGGCAGGCATGTTAACCGCTACACCACGGGACCATGTTGGTTGCGGGGACAGGATTTGAACCTGCGACCTTCGGGTTATGAGCCCGACGAGCTACCGAACTGCTCCACCCCGCGATGATAAAAAAGCAAAATAAAAATGCCTAGCGATGTCCTACTCTCACAGGGACAAAGTCCCAACTACCATCGGCGCTAAAGAGCTTAACTTCCGTGTTCGGTATGGGAACGGGTGTGACCTCTTTGCCATTATCACTAGACATTTATATGAGATTGTTCTCTCAAAACTAGGTAACAGTTTGCTGAGTAAAGCTTACGCTTTTAAAGTTTGGTTAAGTCCTCGATCGATTAGTATCAGTCAGCTACACATGTCGCCACGCTTCCACCTCTGACCTATCAACCTGATCATCTTTCAGGGATCTTACTAGCTTGCGCTATGGGAAATCTCATCTTGAGGGGGGCTTCATGCTTAGATGCTTTCAGCACTTATCCCGTCCACACATAGCTACCCAGCGATGCCTTTGGCAAGACAACTGGTACACCAGCGGTGTGTCCATCCCGGTCCTCTCGTACTAAGGACAGCTCCTCTCAAATTTCCTACGCCCACGACGGATAGGGACCGAACTGTCTCACGACGTTCTGAACCCAGCTCGCGTACCGCTTTAATGGGCGAACAGCCCAACCCTTGGGACCGACTACAGCCCCAGGATGCGATGAGCCGACATCGAGGTGCCAAACCTCCCCGTCGATGTGGACTCTTGGGGGAGATAAGCCTGTTATCCCCGGGGTAGCTTTTATCCGTTGAGCGATGGCCCTTCCATGCGGAACCACCGGATCACTAAGCCCGACTTTCGTCCCTGCTCGACTTGTAGGTCTCGCAGTCAAGCTCCCTTGTGCCTTTACACTCTACGAATGATTTCCAACCATTCTGAGGGAACCTTTGGGCGCCTCCGTTACATTTTAGGAGGCGACCGCCCCAGTCAAACTGCCCACCTGACACTGTCTCCCGGCCCGATCAGGGCCGCGGGTTAGAATTTCAATACAGCCAGGGTAGTATCCCACCGACGCCTCCACCGAAGCTAGCGCTCCGGCTTCTCAGGCTCCTACCTATCCTGTACAAGCTGTACCAAAATTCAATATCAGGCTACAGTAAAGCTCCACGGGGTCTTTCCGTCCTGTCGCGGGTAACCTGCATCTTCACAGGTACTATAATTTCACCGAGTCTCTCGTTGAGACAGTGCCCAGATCGTTACGCCTTTCGTGCGGGTCGGAACTTACCCGACAAGGAATTTCGCTACCTTAGGACCGTTATAGTTACGGCCGCCGTTTACTGGGGCTTCGATTCAGAGCTTCTCCCAAAGGATAACCCCTCCTCTTAACCTTCCAGCACCGGGCAGGCGTCAGCCCCTATACTTCGCCTTGCGGCTTCGCAGAGACCTGTGTTTTTGCTAAACAGTCGCCTGGGCCTATTCACTGCGGCTCTCTCGGGCTATACACCCTACCAGAGCACCCCTTCTCCCGAAGTTACGGGGTCATTTTGCCGAGTTCCTTAACGAGAGTTCTCTCGATCACCTTAGGATTCTCTCCTCGCCTACCTGTGTCGGTTTGCGGTACGGGCACCTCCCGCCTCGCTAGAGGCTTTTCTTGGCAGTGTGGAATCAGGAACTTCGGTACTATAATTCCCTCGTCATCACAGCTCAGCCTTTATGATGAGCGGATTTGCCTACTCATCAGCCTAACTGCTTGAACGCGCATATCCAGCAGCGCGCTTACCCTATCCTACTGCGTCCCCCCATTACTCAAACGGCGGGGAGGTGGTACAGGAATATCAACCTGTTGGCCATCGCCTACGCTTTTCAGCCTCGGCTTAGGTCCCGACTAACCCTGAGCGGACGAGCCTTCCTCAGGAAACCTTAGGCATTCGGTGGACAAGATTCTCACTTGTCTTTCGCTACTCATACCGGCATTCTCACTTCTAAGCGCTCCACCAGTCCTTACGGTCTGACTTCACAGCACTTAGAACG
>NZ_CM132211.1:40000-212500 GCF_053667915.1 Priestia sp. JNUCC 25 | reverse complement strand
TAGCCGTGGCTTTCTGGTTAGGTACCGTCAAGGTACGAGCAGTTACTCTCGTACTTGTTCTTCCCTAACAACAGAGTTTTACGACCCGAAAGCCTTCATCACTCACGCGGCGTTGCTCCGTCAGACTTTCGTCCATTGCGGAAGATTCCCTACTGCTGCCTCCCGTAGGAGTCTGGGCCGTGTCTCAGTCCCAGTGTGGCCGATCACCCTCTCAGGTCGGCTATGCATCGTTGCCTTGGTGAGCCGTTACCTCACCAACTAGCTAATGCACCGCGGGCCCATCTGTAAGTGATAGCCGAAACCATCTTTCAATCATCTCCCATGAAGGAGAAGATCCTATCCGGTATTAGCTTCGGTTTCCCGAAGTTATCCCAGTCTTACAGGCAGGTTGCCCACGTGTTACTCACCCGTCCGCCGCTAACGTCATAGAAGCAAGCTTCTAATCAGTTCGCTCGACTTGCATGTATTAGGCACGCCGCCAGCGTTCATCCTGAGCCAGGATCAAACTCTCCGAAGAAATGTTTGACTTGCTCATTTAAAAAATAAAAATTAACGTTGACGTTTGTCGCTTTGTTCAGTTTTCAAAGTTCAATATATTTGGAGCGGGTGATGAGAATCGAACTCACGACATCAGCTTGGAAGGCTGAGGTTTTACCACTAAACTACACCCGCAATATGGCGCGCCCGAGAGGAGTCGAACCCCTAACCTTTTGATCCGTAGTCAAACGCTCTATCCAATTGAGCTACGGGCGCTTCTTATGATGTTTACCGCCGTTGTTTTGGCGACTTTATTATAATATCATTTCTATTTTCTTATGTCAACACTTTTTTAAAAAGTTTTTTTGGTGCGGCCGAGAGGACTTGAACCTCCACGGGGTCGCCCCCACTAGGCCCTCAACCTAGCGCGTCTGCCATTCCGCCACGACCGCTAAATACATAAAATGAATAAGATGCGGGTGAAGGGACTTGAACCCCCACGTCGTAAAGACACTAGATCCTAAGTCTAGCGCGTCTGCCAATTCCGCCACACCCGCAAGAAATGAAAATGAGCCATGAAGGACTCGAACCTTCGACCCTCTGATTAAAAGTCAGATGCTCTACCAACTGAGCTAATGGCTCTTTATGGCTGGGCTAGCTGGATTCGAACCAACGCATGACGGAATCAAAATCCGTTGCCTTACCGCTTGGCGATAGCCCAATAATTTAAATGGCGGTCCCGACGGGAATCGAACCCGCGATCTCCTGCGTGACAGGCAGGCATGTTAACCGCTACACCACGGGACCATCCAAAATTATGTATAAAACAGTCAAATGGTGGAGGATGACGGGATCGAACCGCCGACCCCCTGCTTGTAAGGCAGGTGCTCTCCCAGCTGAGCTAATCCTCCACAGAATATGTAAATAAAAATCAATGGTGACCCGTACGGGATTCGAACCCGTGTTACCGCCGTGAAAGGGCGGTGTCTTAACCGCTTGACCAACGGGCCATTATAAAATGGCGGAGAAGGAGGGATTTGAACCCTCGCGCCGCTTACACGACCTACACCCTTAGCAGGGGCGCCTCTTCAGCCACTTGAGTACTTCTCCATATGGCTCCACAGGTAGGACTCGAACCTACGACCGATCGGTTAACAGCCGATAGCTCTACCACTGAGCTACTGTGGAATAATATTCATCAGACTTCTTACATTGTAATCGACATTATATGTAATGTCAATAAGTTTTTGTAATTTCTTTGCCGTTTATTTGAGACGGCTTTATTAATTTATCATAATCAATCTATTTTAGTCAAGCATCTTCTACATTTTTTTTAATTTACCTTTACACTTTCCACAAACATATTTAACCGTGTTCACTTTTCTTTTTCGAACATATTTTTGATCACACTGCATACATACATATATGTGCTCTTTTTTCTTTCCATCACTTTCTTTTTTCAATGCCTGACAAAAGCGGGGGGCGCCTACTTCTTTCATTAGCCTTTTAAAGTCTTGATCTCCATGCTTATACCCTTTCCCCTCAATATGCAAATGATAGTGACAGAGCTCATGTTTAATAATTTCTACTATTTCTTGTCTGCCATATTGTTCAAAGTATTTGTAGTTTACTTCTATATTAGATGTACGTAATAAATACCTTCCACCTGTCGTACGTAAACGAGAATTAAAAGTGGCTTCATGACGAAATGGTTTGTGAAACAGCTTCAATGAAATTTCTTCTACAAGTATTTGTAAATCCTTATCATTCATCTTATATACTCCTCTACTGTATGAAATCACCTGACTAGCTCTTTGGGCATACACTTCATTACATACTCACTATTCACCTTATCATAAATGAAAAGGAGTGATTGTCCTTATGCCAATGTGGCTACAAAAACAAATGAGGCGCGCTTATTCTGAAAAAGACCGTGCACAAATAAAATTGCTCAATCAATGTTGGTTTTTTTATCAAAAAAATAATTCCGCTTCTTAAATCACTTCTTTTTACAAATAAAATTGCCTTTTCAGATTTTCTGAAAAGGCAATTTTATTATTGATGAGGCGGAATCATCGTCAGTGCGACTCTTCCTTTTTTCATATCTACGTCTTCTACCCACACATTCACCAAATCTCCTACTGAAACGACATCGAGGGGGTGCTTAACGTACCGATTCGTTAATTTAGAAATATGGACTAGACCATCTTGCTTAACTCCTATATCGATGAACGCTCCGAAGTCTACGACGTTTCGCACCGTACCTTCAAGCTGAATACCTTTGGCAAGATCCTCTAACTTCAAAATATCCTGACGGAGCAAAGGTTTTGGCAGTTCATCACGAGGATCTCTTTCCGGTCTTACGAGCGCTTCTATAATGTCTTTTAAAGTAAGCTCCCCTATACTTAGTTCTTCTGATATTTCAGGTAAAGAAATATGTTTTAATGCTTCTTTTACTTTCTCCGTTCCAAGCTCAGTCTCTTTCACTTCCGCCTTCTTTAAAAGCTTTTTAACGTCTCCATACGTTTCAGGATGGATACCCGTTCTGTCTAAAGGTTCTTCACCTTCTATAATACGTAAAAACCCAATACACTGCTCATACGTTTTAGCGCCTAGACGCGGAATTTTCTTCAACTGTTTTCGGTTAGAGAATTTTCCGTTTTCATCCCGATATTTTACAATGTTTTGAGCAACTGTCTTATTTAGACCAGCAACGTATTGTAGAAGCGAAGCAGAAGCCGTGTTTGCATTTACTCCTACCTGATTTACTACTGTCTCTACAATAAAAGTCAGTGAATCATTTAATTGCTTTTGGGACACATCATGCTGATACTGCCCTACTCCTACCGACTTAGGATCGATTTTCACAAGTTCAGCCAGCGGATCTTGCAGCCTTCTGGCAATCGATACAGCGCTTCGCTCTTCTACTTGAAAATCAGGAAATTCCTCTCTAGCAACATCAGAAGCCGAATATACGCTTGCTCCCGCTTCATTCACAATCAAATAATAAACTGGGTTTTCAATTTCTTTAAGAACATCCGCTACAAATTGCTCCGTTTCGCGAGATGCCGTTCCGTTTCCAATGGCTACTACTTCAATAGGGTATTCAGCGAACATTTTCTTTAATTTATTTTGCGCTTCAGCTGCTTTTCTCACAGGAGGATGTGGATAAATAACATCAATTTTTAATACCTTGCCTGTTTCATCTACTACAGCTAATTTGCAGCCTGTTCGAAAAGCTGGATCTACTCCTAATACCACTTTCCCTTTCAATGGAGGCTGGAGAAGAAGTTTTCGTAAGTTTTCAGAAAAGATGTGAATGGCTCTTTCTTCCGCTTTTTCTGATAGCTCTTTACGGATTTCGCGTTCAATAGATGGTTCTATTAAGCGTTTATAAGCATCTTCTATAGCTGAGATGATATAACTTTCAGCTGAAGAATCCCTTTTTTTGATTACTTGTTTATGTAAATATGAAAGAATACGATCTGTAGGCGCATCAATACTCACTTTTAAAATACCGTCTTTTTCTCCTCTATTCATAGCTAAGATACGATGAGGAACGATTCGCTTTACCGCTTCTGTATATTCGTAGTACATTTCATAGATATTTTTTTCATCTTTTTCCGGATCTTTGACTGAAGTAACAATTATGCCATCTTTTACAGTGATCGTACGAATCCATTGACGGTAAGATGCTTCGTCAGAAATTTGTTCCGCTACAATGTCTAGGGCTCCCTGAATAGCTTCGTCAGAAGATTGAACTCCCGCTTCTTCATTTATGTATGTTTGCGCTTCATTCTTTACGTCAGAACGTGGAAAACTTAGTAGCCAATCTGCTAATGGTTCAAGACCTTTTTCTTTTGCTACAGTTGCTTTTGTACGTCGTTTTTGCTTAAAAGGGCGGTATAAATCTTCTACTTGCTGTAATTTCTTCGCTTGATGAATTTGAGCAGCCAGTTCCTCAGTTAATTTCCCTTGCTCTTCAATTAATCGAAGAACTTCCTCTTTACGCTCCTCTAAATTCATTAAGTAGTTCCAGGAATCTAAAATATTCCGGATTTGGACTTCATCCAAAGCACCAGTTTGTTCTTTTCTATATCGAGCAATAAAGGGAACTGTATTACCTTCTTCTACTAAAGCAATTACGTTTTGTACTTGCTTTTGTGAAATCTCCACCTCTTTACTTACACGTTGAACAATTTGATTATCTAATTTCGTTGCAACAGACACAGCTTATCCTCCTACCTAAATGAAACTTTGTCTCTATTGTAACAAAACTCACATGCAATAACACATGTGAGCTAAAAAGAAAGGCTATGCAGTTGGAAGATGACCAGCGATATAAGTAATATCGTCATTATGAGATCGAATTGCTGCCTGTAGCCGTGTCGACAATTGATCTACATTCATCGAGTTAGCAAAAACAGATTTAATCTCTTTTAATTCTAAGCCATCTGTATGAATCAAAAATTTAGAACCGGAGTCATATGGGAAGGTTTGTGTGCGGAACTTTTGAATTTTCCCTGATAAAAAACCTTGAATTGGCAGAGGGTACGTTAATTTCCCCTCCGGAGAATACAGATAAAAGCGGATATTGCCTACATTTGTATAATGAAATTCGTTATGTTTTTTATCAATTTTCAAAATAGCTACTGCCGCGCCTCTTGTATGTCGAGTAGCTTTGTTGCACTTAGAAATGATTTCATCCACATCTAGATGATGATGAGCTTTCGCTACATCCGTAACAGCTACAGAAGCGGCTCTAGCTTGTTCACCGCTTCCTAATCCATCTGCCACTGCACATAGAAAATAGTCATCCGTTTCTTTGACATAGTAACTATCTCCACAACATACGTTCCCTTGCTTTGGCTCTTGGTATATATGAGTTTGAATCAACTTTGTATTAGGGTCTACTGTCATCACGACATATACTCCGAATCGTTAGAATCCGAGCGAGCTGCAGTCCTTAGCTTATCAAGAGCTCTTCTTTGCAGTCGAGATACATGCATTTGAGAAATCCCTAACTTCTCACCGGCATCTTTTTGACTCAGATTTTCAATAAATGTATAGCGAATCACTTCTTTTTCTCTATCGCTTAATACATGAAGAATCTTTTCTAACACTAAGCGCTGATCAGTTTTCTCATAACCCGACTCTTGTTCACCTACTAAATCAAGGATTGTAACAGTACTTCCATCAGAGTCTGCTTCAATGGAATGATCAACAGACAACGCTTGATAACTTTGCCCCATCTCCATCGTTTCTAAAATTTCTTCCTCTGTCACTCCGATATGATCAGCAATTTCTTTCACTTGAGGAGATCGCTGTAAACGGGTTGTTAGCTCTTCGACAGCTGCTTTAATTTTAGGACCTAATTCTTTGATGCGGCGCGGTACGTGAACACTCCACGTTTTATCGCGTAAAAATCGCTTAATCTCTCCAATGATTGTAGGAACAGCAAACGATTCAAAGCTTCTTCCAAATGAAGCATCATACCTTCTAATAGCTCCTAACAGTCCTAGCATCCCTACCTGCACAATATCTTCATGTAAGCTTCTGCCTTTTGAATAACGACGTGCAATAGATTCAACAAGGTTCTTGTAATGTACTACTAGATCACTTTGTGCTTCTTCATCCTGCGTTTTTTGAAAGCGCTCAATTCGTTCCTGAACCTGTTCTTTAGTTAATTTCATAGGTTGAGACTGTGTTTTCATCACTCTCCACCTGCTCTCTTTGCACATACTTAGTCATCATTAGCGTTACACCTTTTGAATTGACCATTTTCACTTCGTCCATTAGTGTTTCAATTAAATATAAACCTAGTCCACCTTCAGGAAGAAATTCAACTTCTTTTGATGTTTCATAAGGTCCTATATGTTCCTTAAGCTCTTCAAAATTAAAACTTTCACCTTTATCGACCACCATGATTTCTAAACGGTCATCAAATAAACCAAAACCTACTCTCACTTCACCATTTTCTTCATTCTTGTAAGCATGCTGCACGGCATTCGTACATGCCTCACTCACAGCAATTTTCATATCTTCAATTTCATCATAAGAAAAACCCATCCGGTTCGCTACACCAGACAGCGTCAGTCGAATAATCGCTACGTAGTCTGGCTTAGCAGGAATCTTCATCTCAACAAAGTCATAAGGCTGTTTCATTTTACGCCACCTTCTACTTGTGAATTCACGTTTAAAATGTCTGTGAGGCCCGTAATATCAAATAAGCGCTTGATGCGCTCTGATACACCAACAAATTTCAAAGAGCCGTTATTTTTCTTATTGGCTTTTAACAATGCAATAAATACACCTAGTCCTGTACTATCCATGTATGATACATCGGTTAAATCGACTATAATTTCCGGTTCAGTATGTTCAGTAATTTCCATGAATTTTTCTTTTAGCTTAGGTGCTGTATATGCGTCAATCTCTCCAGCCAGCTTAATACGATATGCTTGACCGTCCTTTTGTATATCTATTTTTAAATTCATCGTATTAGTAGACCCCCTCTAATTTTGTGCTATCTTTTCTGTACCCTTTTTTAGAATACTTAAACTAAACTCTTCAAAATAATCAATGTAAAGTCATCCCTCAATTGAAAATGCTGTAATTTTTCCAGCTCTTTATATACAGATTCTACAATTTCTTGAGGAGACAAATGCATGTATTTTCGAATTAATTTTATGATGTCCAATCTTTCAATAAATCCTTCTTCAGTTCTGCATTCTGTTACGCCATCTGTTAACAGAACAATCATATCGCCTTTTGAAAGCTGCTGCTCGTACTGAAGATATTTCACATGGCGATCGACTCCTAGCACGAGTCCTTTTGCCTCCAAATCTTCAAATGAATCAGCTTTTGCATCATAATAAAAACCTGGCTCATGCCCTGCAGAAGCATAATCAAATAAGTTTGTCTCGGGATTATAGCTTCCGTAGAACATCGTAATAAACATACTTGGATCTACGTTTCGCTCTACAATATTATTCAAGTTCTCTAATACATAACTTGGATTTTTTCTTGAGTCTGGTAAGCTGTCCATTGCATATTTGATCATAGACATACACATTGCAGCTGGAATTCCTTTTCCGATCACATCGGCAATGGCAATACTTAACCCACCGTGCTCTTCTTCTACAAAGTGAAAATAATCTCCGTTCATCTGTTTAGCCGGTACGCTAATCGCACCAATTTCTAAAGTTGAACTAGCCGGAACCTTTGTCCCCAACAGCGTCTGCTGGACGTTAGCAGCAACTTCAATCTCAGAACGAAGTTCCCGCTGCTTATTTTTTAATGTTTGATGCTCACGAAGAGCAAGACCGTAGCTAATCATTACCTCAAGTAAAAAGTCCAGAGAATGCAGCACTTTTTCTGGAATATCAGAATAAATTTCTTCAATCACTTCTTTATGAATGCTCACAATATCTTCTGGCGATATTTCATTCTCTAAAGATTTTCTACTTAGTTTTTGTCCTTGATACAAAATTTGTTCATTTTGTGTTTGGATATAGTTCCCCAAAATATCTTTGTATAAATCTCTCATCTCTTTATCAAAAGACATTATCTATTTCCTCCTACCGGAGCCACTTAACTGCTTTAATCTCAGTACCTTCTCCGACATTTGTTTCGATGTCAAACTCATCCATCAATCGTTTTACCCCAGGAAGCCCAGCTCCTAGTCCACCCGATGTTGAGTATCCATCCTCCATTACTTTGCGAACGTCGGGGATACCTGGCCCTTCATCTGTTGCTACGACAAGAAGACCGTTTTTTCCTCCACGATTTAATTTCTCAATATAGATTTGACCCTTACCCGCATATAGGTAAATATTACGAGCTAATTCAGAAATGGCGGTTGTAATACGAGCTTGGTCAACTGTTCCAAACCCTAGCTCTTTCGACACATTTCTACCTAATTGGCGTGCCGCTACGATGTCCCATTCTGTTACGATTTTTACGCTGGATTGGAATTCCATATACTAATCCCCCAATTCCGATTGGAGTTTCTCAAGACCTTTTTCTAAATCGAGTGCAGTAAGAACATCATTTAGGCCAATCCCTAACTCAACAAGTGTAATAGCTACTGCAGGCTGGATACCTGTTAATACTACTCTAGCCCCCATCAAATTAGACATGCTAACCACGTCACCTAACACTTTTGCGATGAATGAATCGATCATATCAATTGAAGTTAAATCGATTACCACTCCTTTTGCTCCAGTTTGATGAATTTTACTTAGCAAATCTTCTTGGAATTGAATAGCCGTTTGATCATCC
Organism: Priestia sp. JNUCC 25; assembly: GCF_053667915.1. Lineage (NCBI taxonomy): Bacteria > Bacillati > Bacillota > Bacilli > Caryophanales > Bacillaceae > Priestia > Priestia sp. JNUCC 25. The sequence continues at coordinate 203,743 of NZ_CM132211.1, read as the reverse complement.
AGCTCCCATTGAATGGATACCAATAAATAGTCGTACAATTTCAAAATGGGTATTCTCACGTTTATTCCTCCGATTCTATATCAACTATTTTCCGCTCAGTCATTTCTAACGCAAACTCTACGCCTTTTTTTAATGAGTTTTTCGTAATAATTTCGTTTAAGTTAATACCTAAGTTCACAATAGTCTGAGCAATTTCCGGACGAATTCCTACTAACAAACACTTGGCTCCAACCAAACGTACGGCTTCAGCAGCTTGAATGATATGATGGGCAACCATCGTATCCACTACTGGTACTCCGGTAATATCTATTAATACGACCTCTGATCGGTGCTTTACGACACCCTGCAATAAATTTTCCATAATTTTCTTCGCGCGATCAGTGTCAATTGTTCCCACAAGCGGCATTACTGTAATTTTATCAAATACCGGTATTAATGGAGCAGACAATTCTTGAAGTGCAACTTTTTGCAACATAACTGTATTTTCCCACGAGTTGGAGTATTGTTCTACTATTTTGTTATAAATAGGGCTTAACCACTTATCAAACCGATAGAATAATTCAGAATGAGTTTGGTCCGCCTTCACATGTTCACTGTTTACATACCCTTCAACCACTACGTGACCCAAGTTACGTACACCCTGTGTCAAATAAGCAAGAGGCCATCCTAAACTCACGACTCGTCCTACTACTTCCTCTAGTTCCTCTGCAAAATTTTCCTGATCACGGAATGCTTTTGCCAAAAGTAAATTTACAAAATCAGAGCTTACATTTACGTACACTTGCTCGGATACAATATTTTTAATCCGCTCTGTTTCCACATCATTCATTAACACTAGCCATCGATCAAAAATTTCTGATTTATGATTTTGTATATAATTGAATAAATCTTGATTCATGAGGTCCTCCTTGTGAGTCAATACACTCATTTATATCTATATATATATTATCATTTTTAAAACGTTTCTTATTACAATATACGTTTACTGATTATTCCTAGTCAAATTAAAAAAGTTGCTCATAAAGGAGCAACTTAGTATAAATGGAAGTATAATTCTAAAAGTCGATAAGTCCTACACTGATTTGCAAGGCTTCATCCACTCTGTCCATCATTTCATCATCTAAATGGGTAATCTTGTCTGTTAGCCTCTGTTTATCAATAGTACGAATTTGTTCTAGTAAAATAACTGAATCTCGCTCAAATCCATAGCGCTTTGCATCAATTTCAACATGCGTAGGTAACTTTGCCTTTTGAATTTGAGCAGTGATCGCAGCTACAATAACAGTTGGGCTAAAACGATTGCCTATATCATTTTGAATGACAAGTACAGGGCGAACGCCTCCTTGTTCTGAGCCAACAACAGGAGATAGGTCAGCAAAATAAACGTCGCCACGTTTGACTACCAAGTCATTACCCCCCGCTTACTAAACGATCCACAGTATGATCAGCTTCATACTCTGCTAGAAAAGCCTCGGAAGCAATATTTAAGTTTATCTTTGCCATCTCCATATATCCACGTCTCATTGATTCGCGAATATGGCGTTTTTTTCGCTCACGAAGGTACAATTTTGTTGCTTGGTGAATAAAATCACTTCGGTTGCCATTTTCTTGTTTAACCATAAGATCGAGCTCCGATACTAAATTTTTCGGTAATCTTACTAGGATTTCTGTAGTTGCGCTCGCTTCAGACACAAACATACACCTCCAACATCAATACACACACCAATAGTCTCATCTTTCCTTATCATAACATTGATTAGCTTTAATGGAAAGTTAATTCTGTCAATTTCTACACTATTATCGTCAATTGATACCCTCTTTTATGCATGGAAGTTATTATTTTATTGTCTTTTGTTCGCAGACTTTTTATGTTGACTCAGGAAGATGTATATTCAGCGCAAGATATAATTATTAACATCAATATGCTGCGAATCTCTTGTATAAACCCTCGGAACCCTTGCTGCAACCATGCAAGGGATTTCATAATTAATTGTTTCAAGATGCTTCGCTACTTCATCAATTGTAATTTCAGCACCTTTTTGTTTTCCAATAAACGTTACTTTTGTACCCATTTTATACATTTTAGGTAATTTAATCATCAATTGATCCATGCAGATTCTACCAACAATTGGCACTTTAACTCCATCTACTAATACTTCAAAATTGCTTAATTTACGAATCCAGCCGTCTGCGTATCCTACTGGAATAGTAGCAATCCATTCATCTTCTTTAGCTTCATAAGTAGCTCCGTAACTGATATGACTCCCTTTTTTGACTTTTTTAACATGCACAATACGGCTGTGCAGCGAAAAAGCTTGTTTTAACGGAATTGGCAAGACTTCTTTTAATTCCTCAGAAGGACTCAAGCCATACATAGAGATACCTAAGCGTACGCCATTAAAGATATCTTTCGGACGACGAAGCAAGGCTGCGCTATTTGCACAGTGAATCATCGGAGGTGTAAAATTATACTCTTTCACAATTCGAACCATTTCTTCAAAGAATGTGTATTGTTCTTCAAAATAAGACGAGTTTAGCTCGTCTGCTGTTGCAAAGTGTGTAAACACTCCATCCAGCACGAATCCCGAATGAGAAGCGATGATCTTCATCGTTTCGTGTAATTCTTCTTTTGTTCTAACTCCCAAGCGACCCATGCCTGTATCTATTTTTAAATGCATATGCAGCTGACTGTTTTCATCTAGAATGGACGCCGCTTCTTCAATCCAAGCTTTGCTATAAGCAGTGACCGTTACATCCCACTCCAATGCAGTTTGAATGTGTAGGGTAGGCACGGCGCCTAATACTAAAATGGATTCCTTTATCCCTTTTTTCCGAAGAGCAATAGCTTCATCCAAAAAAGCTACGGCTAGCATATCAGCACCAGCTTGAAGCGCAATCTCTGCTACTTCTTTATCTCCATGCCCGTACGCATTCGCCTTCACTACGGCCATTAACGTTTTATGCCCCGGTATCAATTCTCTTACATGATTCACATTTTGAAAAATGGCTTCTACATCAATTTCTGCCCATGTTTCTCTATAAAATGCATCCATTACTACGACACTTCCTTTTTTCAGAACCATTCTAAACGTACTTTCCTCTGTTAGTATAATACATCTATAGCCAAACTTCATCTCGATCTTTATTCAAATTAAGCAAGAACAAGCCTACATATATGCAGGCTTGTAAGCTTCTCTTATTTTCCCATCTGACTTTGCACAGATCTAGCAACTGTACTCAATTCATCTGGTGTTAGCTGATCAGAAGCCAGCATAAAGTCTACTCCATTATATGTCCAAGATAGACTTTTATCCGTTAAAGCTCCCACAGTAAAACCTAAATCAAACGGCTCTCCGGCAGTAACTGTAGATGTTGCTGTTTTAGCTACTTGCGCTTTTTCTTGTACAAGCGTAAACGGCTTTTCTCCTTTGTACATTAAAACGACTCTCTCGCCATTTTCCGTCTCAATTTTCTTTTCCTTGGACAGCTTTGTACCTTTTGGAACATCCTTAGGATAAAGGACGCTAAATGATTTCTGCTGAGCTAATGTCGGAACGTCAATCTTTGCACTTGTCATGTTTCTTTTTGTATCAAAAGCCCCTTTATCAAACTTAGAATCGAATTTCACCTTAGAGAAATCAACTTTTATTAACACTTTATTATCCGTATCCATAATTTTAACAGAAACAGGCGCTAAATCACTTTTGTTCAGCGTAATTTCTTGTTTAGGAAGCATCGTGCTATTTTGATAGTTGGTTTTTGTTTCAAAAATATAATGCTTATCCGTTGATTTAAAACTTGCCTTTTCATCCTTCACAATATCTTGGACCAGGGATTCATACAAATAAGCTTGGCTGCTATTTTGCGGCCAGTCACTTTGAAAACGAAAGCTTTTATTTAAGGCAGGCGTTAAAACAAAAACCCCTTCATCATTACGCAAAATCATTTGGCTTTGATCTTTCTTTGTATTTTTCAAATTCACTCGATAATACATAGGCTTACTATGCCAAATCTCTACATCGTATACTTGAGCATCTTTCCCTGTATTCAATGTCATCTTAGCATCTGATTTATACCCCGCCATTTCTTGTACCTTGGCATCCAATGCATCTGTTACATCCTGCTGACTTTTTTCACCGCATGCTGATAAGGCTAAGAGAAAAAAGGCGCAAACAAATAAGCCAATCCATTTTTTATGCATTTCCCCAACTCCTTTATTTCGTATATTCACAGCTAAACGGAGAAGCAAGAACATATCTTGTCTCCCCTATCCACACTATGAATATATGAACAAGAAATAGTGAATATGCAGACTAGCTTGACAAGCGTTCAATAATTACTTGAGCAATCGCATAGTGTGCACTGTGGGAAATAGATACGTGTACGGACGCGTCCAGTGGTTGTTTTGTAACAATGTGGGGTTTTCCTCTTTCATCATTCATAATTTCGATATCTTGGAAGCTGAAATCTTTTCCTATTCCTGTTCCAAGAGCTTTCGAATATGCTTCCTTCACAGCAAACCTTCCTGCTAAAAATTCGACCTTACGTCGGCTTGATAGCTTTTCATAGCGTTCTCTTTCATTTTTTGTTAAAATCCGAGTAACAAAAGCACTTTGACGCTGCACCATTTTTTCAATCCGCTCTAACTCTGTAATATCAATTCCAGTTCCTATAATCATTTTCATTTAATCCTCTCTTACAGAATAGTATATAAAAATGCCTTTATAAAAAGGAGTGACAAATATGTTCGTACGCACAGAAAATGCAGCTGAATTTAAACGTTTTTACCCTGTTACCTTCACGCTTATCTGCATCCACATTGCGCTATGGTTACTTGCCGCTCTTCCCTCACACCTTGCAGAATCTTTTATACATCAGCTTATTGGTGTGAATAGCTTAATTTCTCAAGGAGACTACTGGCGACTTTTCACACCTATCTTTTTGCATCTAAGCTTTTCACACCTTCTTTTTAACTCATTTTCATTGTTCTTGTTAGGGCCAGGTGCTGAGCGTATTCTTTCTTCTTATAAGTTTCTTCTATTCTACCTTACGTGTGGATTGCTTGGAAATATCGTTACATTTTTAATCCAATCTTCTTTTTACAGCCATGTGGGTGCATCCGGTGCCATTTTCGGGCTGCTTGGGTTTTACCTCTACCTTGTAATAAAACAAAAGCATATGCTTTCTCAAAGTAACCAGCAAATCATTGTCGTCTTTTTAATTATTGGATTACTTTCAGGTCTGCTAACGCCAGGAACCAACAACACAGCTCATTTCGTTGGAGGTATTGCTGGATTTCTTCTCGCTTTTCTCGCGTTCAAACAGAAAAACAAGCCACAGATATGAGGCCTGCTTTAAGATTTAATATAAAAAGTGGATGAGTTAATAAATTCCACATCTTCATAAGACTTCAAGTCTCTTACTAACTGAAAGAGCGCTTCATCTTTTTTCTTAGCTTCAATCATGCAATCAATTTGCGGTATCGTTCCATTTACTTCTTTTAAAAAGCTGTAAAACCCATTGACATCGATATAATCTGCATGGGCTCTAAATTCTTTATCACTTTTAGGACTAGATATATGCATTTTTAGAGGAAGCGTTTCCTGTTCCCACGTTCTAATGATACGGTCCCAATGCTCTTGCCATGAAGTTTCATCATTGTTTGCCTGATGATGATGAAGATCAAAAATGATTGGGACATTTAGTTTTTCACATAAATACAAGACGTCCTTTATATGAAAGGTTGTATCGTCGTTTTCTAACATAATCATTTGCTGAAGGGATTGAGGTACAAGCCCCCAATTATGAATAAACTGCTCCAGTGCTTTTTCTTTATCATTATAAGCCCCTCCCACATGTAAAACACAGCGATTTTTAAGCGGAATGTCCATTCCTTTTAGCAACTTTTGATGCATGCGAAGAGTTTGGATAGAATGCTTAAAAACCTCTTTATCCGTTGAGTTTAAAACAACAAAATGATCCGGGTGAAAATCTACTCGCATTGGATGTTCCTTCAAAAATACAGAAATACGCTGAAGAGCATCCTTTAAAGGAGCTATGTAGTTCCAATCTTTTAGCGCCTCATGGTTAGCTAACGGAATTAACTTAGAACTGAATCGAAAAAACTCAATTTCACTCCACGCATTATGTTTTAATAACCGTAAGCAGTTTTCTAAGTTGGATATTGCAATACGTTCGAGCTTGCGAATGGCCGCTTCATGGTCTTTCACACGCTGAAATTGTGCAAAAGTCATTGTTTGAGAAGGAGAACTATTTTCCAAATGAACGCTCATCGCCACATAACCTAAACGAACAATGGTCGACATCAGTGAACACCCCATTTTATTTTACTCATAGTGTGCACCAATAAAATAGCAATTAACACATAAAAAAACGAGCCTTAACAGGCTCGTTTTTATTTTACGCTTTGCTGCGAGAATCTTTACGATTACTGCTGCTATTACGATTTCTATTATCACTGCCGTTGCTTCCACCGCGACGCTTGTCACCAAAACGCTTTGAGTTTCCACGACGATTTTGCTGTGAGTAGTTTTTAGAGTTAGAACGTGAACGACCTCCGCCATTTCCACGTTTGTTTTTATCACCTTTTGCAATTACCGGTGGTTCAGCAGTTAATTGAATTGGTGATTCGTTTGGTTCTTTTGTAAATAATTTGATTGCTGCTGCCACTAATGAAACTGAATCGTGCTCTTCAAGTAACTCTTCTGCCAACTGTTTGTAGTAAGATAAGTTGCCTTGTGTCACAGATTCTGTTAATTTGTCAGCTGCAATACGCTGTTGACCTTCCATTGCTTCATCAAGCGTTGGAGGAGTAAGACGCTCCATTTTACGTTTTGTTGTACGCTCAATATTGTGTAACTGTCCAGTTTCTCTTGGCGTTACAAATGTCATAGCAGCACCCATTTTACCAGCACGTCCTGTACGTCCGATACGGTGTACATAGCTCTCTGGATCTTGAGGGATATCAAAGTTGTATACATGAGTAACACCAGAAATATCAAGTCCGCGTGCAGCTACGTCCGTCGCAACTAATACATCAATAGAACCTTCTTTAAATTGACGTAGTACAGATAGACGTTTCGATTGCGTCAAGTCACCGTGGATACCTTGTGCAGAATAACCACGCATATTTAATGCTTCTGATAGCTCATCAACACGGCGCTTTGTACGACCAAAGATGATAGCTAATTCAGGTGATTGCATATCTAAAAGACGAGTAAGGATATCAAATTTACGCTTTTCTTGTACTTCTAAATAATACTGCGTAATGTTTGGCATCGTTACTTCTTTTGCTTTTACTTTTACCACTTTTGGTTCGTTCATGAATTTTTCAGCAATGCGACGGATTGGAGTAGGCATTGTTGCTGAGAATAAAAGTGTTTGGTGGTTCTCAGGTACGTTTGATAAGATTTTTTCAATGTCTTCGATGAATCCCATGTTTAACATTTCATCTGCTTCATCTAAAATAACTGTATGAACATCTTGTAGACGAAGTGTACGACGATTAATATGATCTAGCATACGCCCTGGTGTCCCTACGATGATATGAGGGTACTTTTTCAATGCACGAATTTGACGACTGATATCTTGACCACCGTAAATTGATAGCACGCGTACGCGCTTTGTTTGACCAATTTTGTAAAGTTCTTCAGATACCTGTACAGCAAGTTCACGAGTAGGAGCAATAATTAACCCTTGAATTGCATCTACGTTTACATCAACTTTTTCAATAAGAGGAATACCAAATGCCGCTGTTTTCCCTGTTCCTGTTTGTGCTTGTCCGATCAAATCGTGACCTTCTAGTGCTAATGGGATAGTTTCTGATTGAATTGGTGTTGCTTCTTCAAAACCCATTTTACTCACAGCTTTATTAAGCTGTTGACTTAATCCTAAATCTTGAAATAATGCCAAGTTTTTCAAACTCCTTTTATATTTAGACTATCTATATTTTACAAAAAAAAGCATTCTCCGAGGAAACGGAAAATGCTCTAAACGACTACTTCAATAAATTCAACGTTTAGAGTATAAGCGCCTCAAGACACTCAGACTACATCATAACACTATGGCTTTCCGTTTGCAATAGAGCTTACTTATACTCTTTTTAATATCACGGTAATTTATGCATCATTTTTGAGATAACTTCCTCAAGCTTCATCCCTCGAGATGCTTTCACTAAAACCACATCTTCTCTTGTTGTAATCGCTGTTAATTTTTTAACAAGCTCATCTTTCTCCTCAAAGTGCATTACCTTATCTTCTGCAAAATTATTTTTTGCTCCTTGCTCAATTTCAACAGATAAGGGGCCGTATGTTAGAACATAATCAATTTTTTCTGCTTGAATAAACTCTCCCACTTCTTTGTGGAACTCTTTTTCCTGATCACCTAATTCAAGCATATCGCCGAGAACAAGAATTTTTTGCTTATAGCCTTCTAAATCATGCATCAACGTGATAGCAGCTTTAACGGACGTTGGGCTTGCATTATATGCGTCATTAATGAAGGTCAGGCCATCTGTTCTTTTCACGAGCTCCATACGCATATTGGTTAGCTTTAATTCTTTTAATCCCTTAGCGATTGTTTCATTGTCTAGTCCAAAATAATGACCTACCGCAATAGCAGAAAGCGCATTGTGAACATTATGTTTACCTAATACCGGGATAAAGAATGAACATGTTGTTTCACGTGAAACAGTGAATGTTGTGCCTAACTCTTCAGCTGAAATAGCACTTGGATACAAATCGTTTTGTTCTGAGCTGCCAAATGTCACCGTTTCAAATACTGGATTAACAACGCGCGACGTTAAAAGTGGCTCATCACCATTATAGACAAGCTGACCTGTTGGCGCTAAGCCGCTTGTAATTTCTAATTTTGCCTCCGCAATTCCATCACGGCTTCCTAAGTCTTGAAGGTGCGATTCTCCGATATTTGTAATAATGGCCACATCAGGCTCCGCTAAATTAGAAAGAAACTCAATTTCCCCTCGGCTGCTCATGCCCATTTCTAAAACTGCAATATCATGAGTTTCATCTAAACGCAAAATAGTAAGCGGCATGCCAATGTGATTATTAAAGTTTCCATCTGTTTTCAGCACACGATAAGTTGTATCGAGCACAGCTTTCACCATGTCTTTTGCCGTTGTTTTTCCGTTACTTCCTGTAATGCCCACTACTTTAATATCTAACTCGTGACGATAAGATTTCGCTAATTGCTGAAGAGCTACTAGCGTATCATCGACTAAAATAACACTAATGTCTGTCGGTGGATTTTCTTCATCTTTGTTCCACAGTGTAGCGATCGCTCCGTTTTCAATTGCTTTATGAACAAATGTATGCCCGTTAAAACGTTCCCCTTTGATTGGGATATATAAATTACCTTGCTGAATGGTTCTCGTATCAATTGAGACTCCCTCAATTACAGCTGCTTCGTTCCCGCTATGAAATACACTTCCTGGAATCATTGTAGCTAGCTGTTTAAGCGTACGTTTAATCATTGTTGGTTTGCTCCTCTCGATATAAAGTAAACTATGGATAACATTAATTGAAACTAAACACAGAAACACTATTCATGATGAATAGTGTTGTGTGAGTTACATTGTGTGTTTAATTTGCTGCTTTTCGGTATGACGTTCAATTGCTAGTGATACAAGTTTTTCAATTAAATCTGGATATTCAACACCTGCGTGTTTCCACAATAACGGGAACATACTGAAAGGTGTAAAACCAGGCATCGTATTCACTTCATTAATAATGAATTTACCTTCTGATGTTAAGAAGAAATCTGCACGTACAAGACCAGATCCATCAATTGCTTTAAATGCTTTGATTGCTAGTGCTGACATTTCTTGATGCTGCTCTTCTGTAATTTCAGCTGGAATAATAAGACCTGTATCGCCGTCTTCATATTTGGCTTTGTAATCGTAAAACGCTTTTTTAGGTAAGATTTCTCCAACTACTGAACAAGCTGCTTCATCATTCCCTAACACACCAATTTCAACTTCACGACCAACTGCTGCTGCTTCTACAATGATTTTCCGATCGAATAAGAAAGCTTCAACAAATGCCGCTTCTAACTCTTCGCGGTTATCACATTTGCTAATCCCAACGCTTGAACCTAAGTTTGCTGGTTTAACAAAGCAAGGGTATCCAAGTGTTTCTACTTTTTCATAAGCAGCCGTTCGATCTGCTTCCCACTCGCGGCGGATAAATGATACGTACTCTACTTGAGGCAGACCTGCCTGTGCAAACAGCTGCTTCATTACAACTTTATCCATACCAGCTGCTGAAGCTAATACACCGTTTCCAACATAAGGAATATTCAATAATTCTAATAATCCTTGTACCGTACCATCTTCTCCATTTGGACCATGAAGAAGTGGGAAAATAACATCTAGCTGATCATCTGTTTTTGAATCTGTTAATGCAAACATTTCCGTATTCAATGAAACTGGTGAAATAGCAGTTCCGTTATCTTGAATTTCTAATTGAGCAACTGTTTCAAGCGGACCAGTCAGCTGTGTGCCGCGAATCCACTTTCCTGTTTCTGTAATGTAAATTGGATGCACTTCATATTTATCGTGGTTAATTGCTTTTGAAACTGCTAGAGCTGTTTGTAAAGATACTTTATGTTCAGCGGATTTTCCTCCGTATAAAAGGCCAAGCTTAATTTTCACTGATGTTCCTCCTAACACATATTCATCTTTTCTATTTTATCATGCACGTTTAGATAGTAAACAGAAATATTAACTATTATTACGTATGTCAAAATAGCTAGGCTTGTGAAAGAAATTCCATCGCCTACCTTTATTATTTAGAATCATCTTTTCCTTTGGCCCATTTATTTTTGAAAAAACTTTCTTGATTTTAAATCTTTTTTAAAAGTTTATTTGTAAAGTTTATTTATGCTAAAGACAACCATCAATAATCGAAACTATAGTTCTGGTACAAATCAGGAGGTTCAACAAACATGAGTAAAATGGGAAAGAAGATGATTGCTGCATGCAGCGTAGCCATTGGAAGTATTTATGCAACTGGTTATATAAACACTCTATCTGATGCACAAGCTGTTCAAGTCACACCTGCTCATCATCAGAAGAAAACGACAGATCAGACAGACAATCAAACGATTGTCAATGACAGCTGGGGAGAAGATATTGCTTCCTCTCATAAGAAACAGTCATCAGCGAGTGCCGAAAGTTCTGCTCCTAAAACAAAATACAAAGATGGAACGTATTCTGGCCAAGGAAGCAACCGTATCGGAACTGTCTACGTATCCGTGACCATTAAAAACGACCGAATTGATACCGTTGAAATTACAGAAGTGGATACTCACTATTCGGAAAGTTACATTGAGGGCCTTCCGACTCAAGTCGTACAAAGACAAAGCTCAGATGTCGACGTCGTGAGCGGAGCAACGCTTAGTACAGAAGATTTTCAAAATGCCGTGGACGACGCACTTCAGCAAGCAATGAATGCATAAGGGAGAAACGAATGATGTCCATAAAAACGTATAGCCGCTCTGTCTTATGTATGGGAACAACCGTGTCCATTCAAGTAATTGCTCCGCAATCAGATGAGGCAAATGTCCTTCACCACATCTCAAAGGCATTTACTATTTTTAAAACCGTTGAAACGACGTGCAGTCGATTTGATGCCAAAAGCGAAGTTATGAAACTAATTAGACATGTCAAAGAACCCGTTTCTGTTAGTGCTCTATTATTTGAAGCCCTTCATTTCGCTGTCTTAGTAGCAAATGAAACAAATGGAATCTTTGACCCAACGGTAGGAAAACAATTAGAAAACCGCGGTTTTAACGAACACTACTTATATGGAAAGCCCGTACAAGTGGACGAAGCAGTCGATTCTGGAAGTTATAAAGATATCGTATTGGATACACATAAAAAAACGGTTTGTTTACAAAAACCGATGATTATAGATCTTGGAGCGGTCGCCAAAGGGTTGGCGATTGATTTGGCTGCCCGCTCCCTTCCTTATCAGCATTTTATGATTAATGCAGGAGGAGACATCCTAGTTAAAGGACGCAATCAACACGGAGAGTTATGGAAAGTCGGGATTCAGCACCCTGGAATTCAAACGCAGTCATTACTGACTTTACGTGTAACAGATACGGCTGTCTGCACATCAGGAAATTATGCTAGAAAAAATAAGACGCAACCATTCATGCATCATTTGGTTAATCCCTTATCTCCATCCACTGGAAGCAGTCTACTGAGTTGTACAGCTATTTCTCCTTCTGCCATGCTGGCCGATGCATTATCTACGTCAGCTTTTATTTTAGGAGCGGAAAAAGGAATAAATTTATTGAATGATGCCGACATAGGCGGCGTACTCTTCGATTCTAGTTTCACTCCTTTTTTTACATCAGATATGGAGGAATTAATGAATTATGACCACACGTTCTGAACGAAGAAGCGGTGTTAAATATATTAGTACACCAAAAGGTTATATTATTGTAGATAAAAACAAACCAAAAGAAATAAGTCCTTGGGCGCAGCTAGTTAAAACACCTAAAAGATACGTGATGGCTATGCTGCTGCTTTTAACCTTATTAGGTGAATTCAACTCTTCTGCCTTTCAAGGATTAGGACACCTACTGCTTGCCGTATGCTCGGCAGCCGCCTTAGATTTAGGATTTTCTTTTGCCTATAAAAAGAAAATTCAGCTTCCTGACGGCGGAATTATTACTGGATTAATTATTGCCTTAGTGCTCAGCACCTCTACACCTGCTTGGGTCACATTTTGCACTGTAGCTGTTGCGATTTTATCGAAGCACTTAGTAAAAGTAAAAAAGAAGCCTATTTTTAACCCTGCCGCTTTTGGTCTTCTCTTTTCACTTATTGTCTTTTCAAACGGCCAAAGCTGGTGGGGAAGCTTATCTTTACTACCCGTATGGCTCATTGTATTCGTGTTTGTGACGGGGTACCTTGTGACCAGCAAGGTAAATAAATTCCCTCAAGTATTTGCTTTTTTGGGCGTGTATTTTGCTATTTTTACGATTATGTCATTAATAGGAGTAGGCGATGTAGCGGATGCTTTACGAGCTCCTTTTGTCAATTCCGCTTTATTTTTAGCCTTCTTCATGGTGACTGATCCGCCAACTTCTCCTGCCAAGTATAAAGACCAAATAAAATTTGGACTGCTTGCGGGGGCGATTAGCGCTGTAGATTACTTAGTTTTTGGCGGCCTTGCCTATTTATTAATTGGCCTGTTACTTGCTAATGCATGGAAAGCGTGGAAGACTGCCAACAAAAAAGTGATGAAAAAAGCTGCCTGATAATAGGCAGCTTTTTTCATAGCGGAATTTTCACATGAAATTTCGTACCCACGTTTTTTTGGCTAAAAACCTTAATTTCTCCGTCATGAGCTTGTACAATCCATTTGGCAATCGCGAGACCTAAACCTGACCCTCCTTCGGCACGTGCTCGGCTCTTATCACTTCGATAAAAGCGATCAAACACATATGGAAGGTCTTTCGCTTCAATTCCAACGCCTGTGTCCCTAACGATTAACGTCATAGAGTGATGGTGTTTCTTTAGACAGATGTGAATGCTTTCTCCAGATGGGGTGTATTTAAAAGCGTTATCTAATAAAATCATACATAGCTGATGAAGTCGTTCTTGATCTCCTCCGCACATTAACGATTCAATTTCCCTTGTGAAGTGTAGCTCCTTTAGTTCAAATATGGGCTCAAATTGATTAGCTACTTTATCAACCAGCTCGCCCATATTAAAGACCGTTTTGTTTAGCAGCTGCGCACTTGAATCAGATCTAGCCAGTGTTAGTAAGTTACCCACCAGCTTCGTCATCCGCTTCACTTCGTTTAAGCTTTGATAAATATTTTCGCTTTCTTGCTCGATCGTATGATTTGGTCGTCTAAACAATAGCTCGAGATGCGTTTGCATCACGGAAAGAGGCGTTCTTAACTCATGGGAAGCATCTGCAATAAATTCGACCTGTTTGTTCCACGACTTTTGTATAGGTACAAGCGCTCGATTAGCTAAAAACAAGCCAGCTACAAGCGAAAGAAGCAGTCCAATAAACGCTGAAATGATAAGAAGAAAAGCAAGGTGCTCTAAGGTTTGAGTTTCTGGATCTACGTTTAAGACAAGTTGAATCGTTGAAACGCCTTGGTCTTTTATGTATCCTTCGTTTTTCACATTCATCACTCGATAAGCATGACCGTTTACCTCTTGCGACGTTTGGTTTTTTCCTTCTGAGAGCGCAGGCTTAAAGTCGTCAATATCGTTTGTATATAAACCTTTTTTAGGTGTGATTTTGATTAGTTTTTTATCACTGCTCCAAAGTAAAAACGCAACGCGTCTTTCTGTTTCTCTCTCATTGTTTTCCTGAATTTCATGTAAGTTTCTTTTTTTAATTTGCTCGCTCATCTCACTTAACCGATTGTCTGGATTTAAAAAAATAACATGCTGCATATAAACATATAAAACTAAACTAAAAATGCTCAAAATAACCATCAGCACGATTGTGTTAAATAACACAAGCCTGATTCTCGTCTTTTTAAACATGCTCTTCCCCTTTTAACATAAAGCCTACGCCTCTCACTGTACGTACATAACCGTCACAATTAAAAGGCTGAAGCTTCTTTCTTAAATGGTGAACATAGACATCTACTACACCCACTCCTACGTCAGATGTAAATCCCCATACCCGATTAAAAATTTGATCTCGAATAAGGATTTGTTCTTTATTTCGAATAAAGTATTCCAAAAGCTGAAATTCTTTAATCGTTAACGTTAGGGCACTCCCATTTATCATAACTTCATGATTGGCTTCTCGTATAGAAATGGGACCATATGAAATCATGCCTTCTTCTGCCTGCAAGTCTCTGAGCATCACCCTTAACCTTGCAAAAAGTTCAGCCATAGCAAAAGGCTTAACCAAATAATCATCAGCTCCATAATCGAGCCCTTTCACTCGATCTTCTACACTATCTTTTGCAGTGAGAAAAATAACTTTCGTCAGCACCTTTTGTTTTCTTAGCCTTTTTAGTATGTCAAGCCCTGTCATACCCGGCAGCATAATATCTAAAATCAAGGCATCATAAATATTCTGCTCTGCTAAAAACAAACCTTCATCTCCTTCAGACGCACAATCAACTTCATATCCTTCTTCTTTTAAGCCTTCTACGATACCGTGTAATAATGAAGCATCATCTTCTACCACAAGTACACGCATATCAAACTCCCCCTTTTGTGAGTATCTAAGTAAGCATTATCTTAGCATGTCACTTTTAAAAATATTTTAAAACTAGCGTGTTATCATCTCTTATACTTTATAAAAAAAGTTATGCCTGCAAGCAGACATAACTTTTAACTAAACGCTATTTATGATCCGGACGTCGGTAAATGAACACCGCTTCTTTTGGCAGTTTACCAAACAAAAAGCTAGCAAACGGTAAAAGACGATGACATCCCCAAATGATGAGGTAACAGCCCGCTAATGTTAGAATATAGCGTGCCAAGGTTTCAAAGTGAAACATGTAGTTGCCTTGTATTGGTAATGCTTTTGCCACAAAGTTTAAAACCATTGGGTGAATCAAGTAAAATCCAAACGAGTACATGGCAATATTTTTAACAATCGTCACAGACTTCACAGAAAGCTTTTCAGCTAATATCTCTGCAATTCGGAAGAAGAAATAACTTCCAGCGACCAAATAAAGCGTATTAACAGCCTCATACGTAAAGCCTGAAATTTGGATTGTCTTCATTGTGTACAAGTGATAATTTAACAGTGAAATAGCTATTCCCGATCCGAGCGTCACTAGAAATAATACAATATTCGAACGACTGTACTTTTTATCCACTTGCTCACGATAATAAATGCCAATCCAACCGCCGAGTAAAAACGTAGCCATTGTATTTAAAAATAAATTAAATGAAGTGATATGATACGCATTGTTAAGCATTAAATAACCAAGCTGAATGATAATGCCAAACAGCCACATGTATTTTTTAAAAATGGTTACTTTTTGTGCTAGCCATACAAAAACAGGCAGCACGAGATAAACTTGTACAATTAAAAAGATAAAATGAAGCTGATAGTAGGACTCTCCGCGTAAAATACGTTTCACAATATCCGCTGCATTTAATTCTGTTGCTCCTACATAGTACGAATAAAATTCATAAATAAGTGCCCAAATAATATAGGGAACCAAAATATATGTCACTCTTCGAGCATAATACGTTTTCCATAAAGTCTTTGTTAAAGGCTTGTTAATATAACTATAAAAGAAAACCAAACCTGTGATCACAATAAAGATCCCTGCTTCAATTCGAACAATTCGGTTAAGAAAATGATATTTCTGATAAGCTTCGCTTGCAAATGGCAGTACCGTTGCATATGCTGCTGTTACATGTACGAGCACAACCATCATCATAGCGAATAATCGTAAAAAATAAATGGATTGAATATGCTGCTTTTGTTTTTGCTTCACTTTTTCTCTCCTATATAATGTGAAATATAAATTCTAGATGAATAATAGAACATTCAATTTTTTCTTATCTTTCCCGTTTTACAAATAAAAAAGCTAATAACATAAAATAAATGTTATTAGCTTTACTCGTTTGTATTTTATCTTTCCTCTTTCTATCACGCAACTGAATTTACAAAAACAATAAAGAACTTAAGTATAAAGACCTAATTAAGTTCCTTTTATTTACGGTGCATTTTAAATTCTAAAAATAATTCATTGTAATAAGCAAGCATTCGTTTGCCTAAGTTATTATATACTTCAAGCTTTTTTGTTAGTTCTTCCTCTGGATAAAAACGTTCATCTTCCGCTACTTCTTTCGGCAAATAATCTAACGCTTGTTTATTAGGCGTAGAATACCCTACATATTCCGCGTTTTGAGCAGCGTGTTTAGGATCTAACATAAAATTCATGAATTTATGTGCGCCTTCTACGTTTTTAGCCGTTTTGGGAATAACCATGTTATCAAACCATAAATTTGAACCTTCTTCTGGAACAACGTAATTCAGCTTATCGTTTTCACTCATAATTTCAGAAGCATCGCCTGACCAAACAACGCCAATTGCCGCTTCTTCATTTGCTAGGAGCATCTTAATCTCGTCTCCTACAATGGCTTTAACATTTGGTGTTAATGTATCAAGCTTTCTTTTTGCTTCTTGAAGATGGGCTTTATTCGTATCATTTAATGAATAATTTAAGCTGTTTAGCCCCATTCCCATCACTTCTCTAGCGCCATCTGCAAGTAAAATTTGATTTTTCAGCTTAGGATCCCATAAATCATCCCAACTTTTTATCTTCTTACCATGAATCATATCAGAGTTATACACAATACCCACAGTTCCCCAAAAATAAGGAATAGAGTACTTATTGCCAGGATCAAAGGATAAGTCTAAAAAACGCGGATTAATGTATTTTAGATTAGGCAGCTTCGAATGATCAATTGGCAATAGTAAATTTTCTTCACGCATCTTGCTAATCGCGTACTCAGAAGGCACAGCAATATCAAATGTCGTACCGCCTTGTTCAATTTTGGTCATCATTGCTTCATTCGAATCAAAAGTCTGATAAATGACTTTAATTCCGGTTTCTTTTTCAAACTGATTCACTAAATCAGGATCAATATAATCTCCCCAATTATAGACAGTCAGCGTATCTCCTCCAGAGTATCCTTCGGCATTGTTCAAATGATGAACCACATACATAAGAACGAAAGAAAGGATGACGATGAAGATAAACGGCTTTGCTAATTGCTTCATTTTCCAGTCGCCACCCCTTTCACTTTATTGCTATATCGCTGACTGATAAAGTAATAACCAATTACAATCAGCACGGTAAACATGAAAATAAGAGTAGAAAGAGCATTGATTTTCAGCGAGACCCCTCTTCTTGCTAACGAGTAAATTTCTACTGAAAGCGTGGAAAAACCGTTCCCGGTCACAAAGAACGTAACCGCAAAGTCATCCAAAGAGTAAGTTAAAGCCATAAAAAAGCCTGCAAAGATACCAGGACGAATAAATGGCAATACCACTTTCGAAAGTACTTCAAAGCGGCTTGCTCCCAAATCACGGGCTGCATCGAGCAGTGTGGGACTCATTTCCTGCAGCTTAGGCAGAACCATGATGACCACAATCGGTACACTGAATGCAATATGCGCTAATAATACCGATATAAATCCGAGCTTTACACCGATAATGGTAAATAGAATTAAAAAAGATGCTCCAATAATAACATCTGGACTCACAATTAACACATTATTAAATGTTAACAGCGTATTTTGAACACGTCTGCGCTTCACGTATACGATAGCAAGTGCCCCTATCACGCCAATAATAGTTGAAATAACCGAAGACAATAGAGCAATAATAAGGGTATTCAAGACAATAATAAGCAAACGTGTGTCTTGAAACACTTCTTTGTACCAATCTAACGTAAACCCTTCAAATTCACGCATGTTCCCTCCGCTGTTAAAAGAGTAATACATTAAATAAAAAATGGGCGCGTATAAAATGAAAAACACAAAAAATAAATAAAGGTGGCTGAACTTCCACTTTCTCTTCATTTTACACACCTCTCTTTCCAGTGCCTGTTATGAGCATCATAACGGCCATCGCAATAATTAAAAAGACGGCTATTGTGGCGCCCATGCCCCAATCCTGCGTCACTAAAAAATGTTGTTCAATCGCTGTTCCCAGTGTAATGACGCGGTTTCCAGCAATTAAACGCGTAATCATAAAGAGTGATAGTGCTGGAATAAAAACAGCCTGACAACCTGATTTAACCCCTTCTAGCGTTAGCGGAAATACCACGCGCTTAAATGTCACCCATGAAGATGCCCCCAAGTCTCGCGAAGCGTAGATAAGCGAGGGATTAAGTTCTTCTAAAGAGTTAAAGATCGGCAAAATCATAAAGGGGATAAAAATATACACCGATACAAATACAAAACTAAAGTCAGTAAATAAAATTTGATGAGTACCAAGTCCCAGAAATTCAGTAAACTTATTAACCGTACCATACGTGCCAAATATACCTAAAAAAGCATAAGCTTTTAATAATAGGTTAATCCACGTCGGTAAAATAATCAGTAGAAGCCAAAGCTGCTTGTGCTTAAGCTTCGTTAGTAAATAAGCTGTAGGATAAGAAAAAACCAATGAAAATAACGTAATTAAAAAAGCATACCAAAATGAACTCAGTGTCATCTGTAAATAAACTGGGGTAAAAAATTTCTTATAGTTTTCAAGCGTCAGCTCATTATCGATGCTGAAAAAAGAATAATAGACAACTAATACAATGGGAGCAACTACAAAAAGCAAAATCCATAACACGTAAGGGACTAAGTAAATATTTCTTGATTTAGTTTGCATCGTAATCCTCTTCATAACCTTCGAGTCGCTTATCGAATTCTTCTTCCGTTTCATTAAATCGCATAACATGAATAGCTTCAGGTTCAAAATATAAACCAATTTCTTCGCCAACCGTTGCCTTTTTCGTAGAGTGAACGAGCCACTCATTCCCTGCATGGTCATAGCCTAAAATTTCATAATGGACTCCTCTGAACAGCTGTGAATCTACACGAACCTGCAGCTTTCCTTGATCGGAGCTTGTAATGGCTAAATCTTCAGGACGAATCACAATTTCAACCTGCTCATTTTGGTTTAATCCTTGATCCACACATTCAAATTGCTGGCCGCCAAACTCCACTAAAAAGTCAGCAATCATTTTACCTGGTACAATATTTGATTCACCAATAAAATCGGCAACAAAACGATTAATTGGCTCATCATAAATATCTGTAGGTTCCCCGCTCTGCTGAATTCTTCCTTTATTCAAAACAAAGATTTCATCGGACATCGCAAGCGCTTCTTCTTGATCGTGCGTAACAAAAATGAACGTAATACCTAGACGACGCTGTAATTCTCTTAACTCGTATTGCATTTCCGTACGCAATTTTAGATCAAGAGCTGAAAGCGGCTCGTCCAGCAAAATGACTTCGGGCTGATTTACAATTGCTCGTGCAATTGCTACGCGCTGTCTTTGGCCGCCCGACATTTCCTTTATTTCTCTGTTTTCATATCCTTCTAAGTTAACAAAACGAAGGGCTTCTTTAACTTTTATTGTAATATCAGCATTTTTCATCTTCTTGATTCGAAGACCAAATGCTACATTTTCAAATACATTCAAATGGGGGAAAAGCGCGTAGTCTTGAAAAACCGTATTAACCTGACGTTTGTTAGCCGGAACATCATTAATTCTTTTCCCATTAAAATAAATCGTTCCGCTTGAGGCTTCCGTAAAGCCTGCAATTAATCGTAAAATCGTTGTCTTTCCACATCCCGATGGACCTAAGAGGGTATAAAATTTCCCTTTTTCAATTTCAAAGCTTACATGATCCAATACAACTGAATCATTATCATATTGCTTGGTCACATTTTCAAATTGAATAATTGTATTCGTAGATGTCATTTCACTTCACCTCTTTTGTTCTATAAATAAGACTCTGTCGCCACGATAATTAACTCTGTTATTCCGTCATGAGCATTTAAAATCTGATGTTCTTCAGAAGCTTGAAAATAGATGGTTTCTCCTTGTTTGGCTTCATATATTCTGCCTCCAAGCTTCACCTTCACACACCCGCGCAAAATGTAGCCAAACGTTTCTGAAAGGGAAGGCTCAAATCTCTTAAATGCACCTTTTTCATGAAGAATAAGACGAATTGGCTCCATTTCTTTTTCATTTGATTCATGCACAAGCCACTGAATATGGTAACCTTTTTCATCTTCGCAATAACTCGTGTAGTCTTCCTCTCTGTATACAACCTTTTGAACATGCGTATCAATTTCGAAGAATTCTTTCGGTTCGCATCCTAGCACTTCCAAAATACTAAAAAATGTTTCTAAAGACGGCGAACTTAAATCGCGCTCTAGCTGCGAAATATAGCCTTTGCTTAAATCAGTACGTTCTCCTAGCTCTTCTTGTGTTAAACCTTTTTTTAATCGTAAATTTTTAATTTTCTTTCCTATTTCCATACTCTCGATCCTCAACTGTATTTAAAATTAGCAAACAGCATGAATGATTGTTCATGCTGTTCCAAACTCAAGTTTTGTTTTACTTAACTTAAAGTTTACTTTTAACCTTAAAATATTATACATGAATTATTTTTTAGTACAACCTTAAACACTTAAAAAATAAAAACTCCTTTTATTTAAAAGGAGTTTTTATTTTTATTTATACAACTTATGCGTTTCGTACTGTTTCCCGGATAATGTATCAAACTCAACTTCATGGTAATCTTGAAGGTCTTTTGCAGCTTTTTTAGATAGCGCTGCCGGATCATCCACTAGCTTTCCTTTTGAATCTATATACATATTTGAACGAAAAGCCGGCACTTCTGTTTTCATTTGATTCAACTGATCGTAGAACAGATTACTTTTGTAACCAAGAGATTGAGCAAGCGTCGGAGCAATATAAATAGGACTCATCGTACCGAGATTTTTATCTATTTTCGTATCGTAATTAGATAAAAATAAGAGCGGCGTCTCATAAAATTTTTGAGATGTTTGCTGTGTTTTCTCGTTTCCAAAACCCGTTTCTTTGTAAGCTTGAAGGTTTTGTCCAAGTGCTGGCAAATGATCTCCCCAAAATACTACAATGGTTGGCTCGTCCAGCTTTTGAATTTCATCGTTCAATCGTTTTAAAGCAGCATCTGAACGTTTAATTCCTTCAGCATAAATTTCAATTTCCTTTTGCATTTCCGGTGATAACCCTTTACCGGTTACTTTAATGGTTTCCTGACCGTTATACTTATCCGCTGAATAAGGAAGATGATTTGCAATCGTTACAGCATGCACAAATGCAGGCTTTTTCGACTGACGAAGCGTATCGAGTACTTCATCAACTACCGCTTCATCAGAAACAAATTCTTTGTTATCTTTTTGCGTATGCTTCATTTGATCAATAAACTTCACTTGATCAAATCCCAAATTTGGATACACATTTTGCCTCATATAAAGCATACCGCTGTTTGGATGCATAGCTGTTGTAGCATAGCCTTGTTTTTCTAAATAAGAAACAAAAGACGGATATTCTTTTTTACTCAATACATGCTGATAAGGAAGGCCTCCAGGGTTAAAGAAAGACAAAGAGTAGCTCGTCAGCGCTTCAAATTCCACATTAGCTGTCTCCCCGCCAAATGAAGGACTTAAAGACCACCCAGAAGGATATTTCTTTTGAAGTTCTCTTGTATTTTTCATTGGATCTTCAGAGAACGTCACGCTAAGCTTTGTTGGGTCCCAAAACGTTTCGTTCATCACAAACACGACGTTTGGTTTGACTTCAGCATTGCTTTCTTGTGTTTTCTCTTCCTTTGACTGAATCCGCTTTGCCACTTTGGCCATTACTTCTTGTGAGTAGTCATCCGGCTCTTGCAGCACATCTGTTTTAACATTTGAAATCATGCCAATAACAGGTCCATTATAGTAATAATTATTTTGCTGATTCCAAGGCATCAGCGCAGCATATTGATCATAATATTTTTGAGCAAACGAGTGTTCAAAGAATAAAAATGATTTCATTAAAAAGATGAGCGGCAGAATCATAATAATTCGAAGAAACCATCGAATTTTAATTTTCGGCAACAAAAACCAAAGAGCGATCAGTACGACAATGGATCCAATAACTCCTATTACAATAGGAATTGAAATCGAATCTTTAATCATCGGAATAACTTCTTTTAACTGACTCGCCTGAATAAAATCGTTCGGGAACAATGGTTCATTTCGAAAGATTTTTTTATAATAGTTTACAAGAGCTAAAATAAAATACAGAACAAAGGTAATCCCAGCCCCTAAATAAGCTTCTCCTACTAGCATAATGATCGCTAGTGTTAACAGCGAAAGTAAAAATACCGTAAAAAGATAGCGTTCGGGATATGCTTGCATCCACTCTATTGTTTTGCCTGGATTATGTATATCAATATGATATATAACAAAAACCATAGCAGAAACCGCTGCTACCGCAATTGAAAACACAATTGCCGTAAAAATGGCATACCACTGCGAACCTTGTATTCTCTCTATCTGATTAAATCGAAGTAGCAAATAGAAAGTGAGCGCCCATAAGACAAGTGAGCATCCCCCTATTAATACTACGAACCCAGCTGTATGGATTTGGGCCCAGTCAAACAACATTTTTGTGTCATTTGATACATTAAACATAACAACACTGTATAAAAAAACGCTAAGCAGGCCATACGCTGCCAGCATTGGCAAAGAACGATACAAATGTTTAAACATAACCTTAAGCCTCCTATTTACAATATCTTAACACTTTTAATATGATTTTAACATTCCTATCTCTCTCACTTTCACGCCTAATTTTCCCATGATTATACCACTAACATTTCCCGAGAAATTCCACACGAAAAAAGCCCGCTTTTCTTATGAAAAGACGGGCCTCTTAGCCGTTTTATACATATGTAAAAATTGTTGTTATGAACGCTCTTTCACTGCTTCTGCTTTTAGCAGATCACGAATTTCTGTTAAAATCTCTTCTTCTTTTGACAGAACAGCCATTTCCTCCTCTACTTTCTCTTCTTCTTTTCTCTTAAAACGATTAAAGAAACGAACAAATAAGAAAATCGAGAATGCGACAATTAAGAAATCAACAATTGTTTGAATAAAAGATCCATATAATACCGTAGCTTTTCCAACCGTGAAGGATAAATCTTTAAAGTCTATCCCTGCTAACAACAAACCAATCAGCGGCATAATAATATCATTTACAAGAGACGTTACAATTTTTCCAAATGCCGCTCCAATAATAACACCGACAGCTAAATCCAATACATTTCCACGCAAAGCAAACTCTTTAAATTCTTTAAGCATCTGTTTCTTCCACCTCCTGCCCTTCATTTCAAACTTTCATGATAATACATCCTAAATTAAACATACAAGGTGCATTTTCACTTTTCTCTTTTTTATGAGATATATACCAGACCTTTAGTTGTATTTCTGCCCAGATTTTTACTTTATATTCGCTTATAAATAAAATGCACTTTCAGTTTTCCTTCAGGAAAGGTTCATATTCAGTCCATTTTCCTTTTATACACTAATAGCATGTAATTCATCAAATATGTAAACGAACAATAGAGGAGATGGCTAGAACGTGAGAAAAATTATACTGCGAGCAGCTGCTTTATGCCTCGCAGCTATTATCAGCATTTCTTATACAGCAAGTGCGGCGAATGCAAGTGAAAACGCAACAAGTGGAGATTTAATTATTATTAATAAAAAAACAAATCAGCTTGCTTATTTTCATAATGGAAAGTTAGAAAAGACGTATTCAGTAGCTACGGGAAAAACATGGAGCGATACGCCGGTAGGCTTTTTCAAGATTGTTAACAAAATTAAAAATCGCCCTTACTATACAGGGCATATTGCAGGAGGCGCTCCTAATAATCCTCTTGGCTCTCGCTGGCTAGGGCTTAATGCAAACGGCACAACCGGCGACACATACGCTATTCACGGCAATAACTCAGAAGATAGCATCGGCAAATATGTAAGCCACGGCTGCGTACGAATGCATAATGCGGATATCGAAGAATTATTTGATAAAGTGGCAGTAGGAACATCTGTAACTATTACCTATTCATCAAAAACCTTCGAAGAGCTGGCAAAGGTATACGTCTACGGGCAGCCATGAAAGAATAAAAGCTTATCCAAGAAATCTGGATAAGCTTTTATTCTTCTCTATTCCCATACATGAGCTCCGTACTGTGTGAATATAGCTCAATAATATTCCCAAACGGATCTTCGCAATAAATTAAGTAATAAGGTTTTTCAGGTCTTGTATTCCATACTTGGCTGCGCTTTTTACCGCCTGATTGTTCAATTTTATCCGCTAATTTTTCCACGTCATCGGCTATTAAACACATGTGAAAATAACTTTGATACTGCTCATCGCTGTCTTTTAATACAAGCGGCATTTGCGGCTTATTAAATTCAAACAGTTCAATGCCTACCTGGTTGTCAGCTGTCATGTGAGCATTTTTCATTTTTTTGATATGAGACCCCAGTAAATCTTGAGTCATATTTTCAGCTTGTTCTTCCTCCGCATTAAACGTATAGGGACCAGCAATCAGCTTAAAACCTAAAACTTTTTCATACCACTGCACGGCTTCTTCTACATCAGGCACAGCTAACCCAACGTGTGTAATAGCTACCATTTTATCATCCTCCTATACACAAACATTCCCTTTCTGCTAAAAGAAAAACAGCCCATTTAAAATGGACTGTTTACACGCACTAAATTCATTCACGACTTTAAAGCATTATATTGAGCAATGATTTCTTTTGTTAAATCATCACTTGCCTCTAACCCACTAACCTCTTTTAACACGTACTCAATACCATACTCATGAATATTCGCTTGAAGCTTCATAGCCTCTTTATCTTCTTGCGGGTTAAATAAAAGCGCAGCGGCGATAGCCTTTGCCAAGTAGGTGTAAGAAAGGCCCACTTTTTTTGCTTCTAGCGCTGGACGAATCAAGCGATCCTGAGGTCCAAGCTTGCGAATTGGCGCTCTTCCTACCCTTTTAACTGAATCATTTAAATGAGGATTTTTAAAGCGTTCAATGATTTTAGTAATATAGGCTTCGTGTTCCTCTCTATCTAAGTCATATCTTTTAATTAGATAGTTTCCTGTTTCTTGTAGCGTTTGCTGTACTTGTTCGTAAATATCTGAATCTCTTAACGTTTGATCAATCGTTTCTTTTCCTTTTAAATAACCAAAATATGCAATTACCGCGTGTCCCGTATTCACTGTAAATAACTTTCTTTCAATAAAAGGAGCAAGGTCAGGCACAATCGTCATTCCTTCTACAAAAGGAATATCTTCAGGTGCCTCTACTACCCATTCATAATAGGATTCTACTAAAACATCAAGCGAACCTTGGTTATGCTGAATAGGCACGATACGATCTACAGCTGAATTAAAGAAAAAGACCTTATTTATCATATGAGCTTTTGTCTCTTCATCCAGCGCGTCAAAAATATAGCCTTTTAATAAATCTGTCGCAGAGATTTGATTTTCACATGCAATCACATATACATTTTCGTCGCTTGTTTTTACACGTTCAGCCAAACCTTTAGCAATTAAAGGAGCAATTCGCGGCAGAACGTTCGGTCCGATGGCCGTCGTAATGTACGTTGCTTCTTTAATCGCTTTAATGACGGCTTGTTCTTGTGTCAGATTATTTAAACCAGATACGTTTTGAACAGCTAATGTCTCCGCGTGCTCTGCAGCTGTCACTACGTTATACCCTTTATCTGCGTTTAACTGATTAATAACCTTTTCAGCAATATCTACGAATGTGACGTGATAGTTGCTTTGAGAAAACAATGCCCCAATGAATCCTCGACCAATATTGCCTGCTCCAAAATGAACTGCTTGCTTCACAAAAATCATTCCTTTATCAAATTATTTCGAAGGTACTCATGAAACGTATCCTCTAGCTTTTTGCGAATTATCTCTTCGTTCGAAGACGAAAAAATCATCATTGCTTCATGGTCTTCAATTAAACTGGTACTAATTAAACTTAAGATTTCTTGCTGTGCTTCACTTAACTCTTCAGGTGCGAGCATTAATAGAAGGTTACGCGCCTGCATGTTTGTTCCGTCCATACCTTTAACTGTGCAAGGCTGTTCTAAATGTGAAACTTGAAAAATCAGCTCTTTCACGTGATGTTCACGGCAATGGAACAGTGCCATACTCGTTTGCGGAATGCCTAAACCGCCCTTGTTTTCTCGTTCCTTAAGCTGATGAATAACGCAGCTGGCATTGGTTATTAAACGTTCTTTTTCAGCGGCGCGTACTACGTGCGAAATCACTTGATCGTGACTCACTGCATCCGAAAATCGATACATTCTAAGGTTTTGAAGAATTGATTCGATACTTCCATGCACATCTTTAATTTGTTTCATCGTTTCCTCAAAAGACGGCTTTTTTGTAGAAACGGTCTTATTTTTATATTGGAACGAACGATAGTCCTTATCCTTGGTTAACTTTTGAATGTTTTTCTGTAAAAAATTCTGGACGGATTGAATATCCTCTTCGGTTAAGAGTGGATTGACTAAAATGTAATCGACATTTAAAAAAGGCAGTCTTACTGTTGAAATCACTACGTCATACCCTTCAAGCGCGGCTTCTTTGATTTCTTTTACCGATTTAATGACAACTGAATTAATCTCCGGAATCTCTTTACGAATACGGCTAGCTAACATTTTCGAGGTGCCAATTCCAGTTGGACATACAATCAGTGCCTGAATTTCCATGACTTCTTCTTTTAGCACTAGCGTTGAACCAAAATGCAAAACAAGATATGCCACTTCATCATCTGGAAAAACTAAATCCGGCAGCTCTTGATCGATACTGTTTCTCACAGCCATAAATAAAACAGGATACTTTTTCTTAATCTCTTCTGTTAATGGATTAAAAAGCTCCATTTTTTGCTTAAGGCGAAAAATTGCCGGTTCCATATGAGCAAGTAACCCTTGATAAAGGGAAAAATCACCGGTTAAGTCGGTGTTAAGCTGAACAGAAACATGAGCAATCATATTCTTAATAATCTGCCCAACCACTACGCTGTCGTAATATACGTCTCTAGTAGTTTGGAATTTTGCTGCACGTAGCCGCACTGCTAAGAAATGAATATCTTTTTCTGTAAAAGAAAGAGAAAATACCCTTTCAATTTCGCGGCAAATATCCTTCATTAAGAACATTTCACTTACCAGCTCTTCCGTTTGGCCGCCGTCGTCTTCTAGATACATTTGCTTTTTCGTTCGCTGTATCATAATGCAAATATGAACAATGAGCCCTATATAATCGCTGTCAGCCAGCTTAGAATGATGCTGATTAATCGCTTGATGTACAATTCGGTCTACTTCTGCCAAATAATCCGGATAAAAATAATGCAAAATTGTTTCATCCGTATGCTGCTGATCTTCTGCTAAAAACAAGCACTCAATTAACTCTTCATTAAAGTGAACAAGAAAATAATTAGCTAATGCTTTCCGTTTATTGGCTTCAGTAGCTTGAACCTCTACTCCCACCCCTCTTTTTCGATGAAGGAGAACGTCAAATGTGGTTAACCACTCTGTTAATTCATCTAAATAAGCAGTTAGTGTAGTGATACTTACTTCTAAGTCTTTGGCCAGCGTTTGTAATTTAAATGAATCTCCTTCTTCTAGAAGAAGAATTAAAAGAATTAATTTTCTTTCCTGTGGAGACTGATCCGTCGTTTTAATCTTCATCAGCTCTTGGATAAGACGAAAAATTTGTTCATTTTTACCTTCAATCATTAGGCCTTCATCTTGTGTACGAATCAGCTCCAAATCAAATTTTTTAAGTATTGATTCAATTGCCTTCAAATCTCGGTGAACGGTTCTTACACTTACATTCAAAAAAGTAGCAAGTGTAAGTGCTGTATGCTTTCCTGCCGTTTTAATAATTAACTCAATGATTGATTTTTCTCTTGAAGTAATAAACAAGAACATCAACTCTTTTCTTATTTATAAACAAAGGATAAAAAGGCATCTTCATGCCTTTCTATCCCGTTAGTTACTTTGAATAATAGCCATTAATTCTTTAGCTGATTTGGCATGAACCATCTTTTCAATATTGTCCATATCAGAACATGTAATCGCGATACCAGATAAAATTTCTAAATGGGTGCCGTCTTTTCCGGCAATTCCAAAAATCAAACGAACTTTCTCACCATCAAAATCAACGCCTTCTGGCACTTGAATCACTGTAAAACCGGATCTTAAAACGTTCTTTTTCGCTTCTTCTGTACCGTGCGGAATCGCTACGTCATTTCCCATATAAGTAGAAGTCATATTGTCGCGATCAATCATCGCTTCAACGTAGTTTTCTTCTACATATCCGCCTTTTACTAACACGCTTCCTGCAAATCGAATTGCTTCTTCCTTAGAAGAAAAGTGCTGATTCAAGAAAACGTTTTCTTCTTTTAATAAACCATCATTACTATCTGTATTATTTTCTGCAGATACTCTCTTTTCTTCTTCCGCTTTAGAAGTAGTATGATCATTTTTTAGTTGATCAATTAGTTTGTCATATTCCGGACTAGATAGAAAATTATCAACCGAGATATGATACGCATCTGGAACTTTGTTTTGAGCTCTTGGCGTTAGCTCTTCCTGTGTAATAACGATTTGAGCATCACTTGGAATATTACTGATCGCTGTATTCGTTACCGAAATATTTAAATCTGCTTGTTTAACTTTCTTGCGAAGAAGAGAGGCGCCCATCGCACTCGATCCCATACCTGCGTCACAGGCAAAAACAATTTTCTGAACGCTTGCTGGTACTTCGCCTTGCTGTTTTGTAAAGCTTCCTGCTACAGAACTCTTCTTGCCCTTCATCTCTTGCATTTTGCGAGCTGCTTCATCTAAATCTTCGGACTGCTTACCTGTTTTTAAAATGAGTGATCCTACAATAAACGATACGACGGCTGCAACGAGAACACCTGAGATATTTGCAACATAGCTGCCTGCATTACCTGGTGTAGCAGCCAAAATAGCTAAGATACTTCCTGGTGAAGCAACCGCTTGTAAGCCTCCGCCTAAAAGAACAAATGTAAATACGCCGCTCATTCCTCCTAAAATAGCCGCAATGATTAGAAGCGGACGCATTAAAACGTAAGGGAAGTAAATTTCGTGAATTCCGCCAATAAAATGAATGATGGCCGCTCCCGGCGCTGACTGTTTTGCTGTTCCTTTTCCAAAGAAGCAATACGCTAACAGAATTCCTAACCCCGGACCAGGGTTTGTTTCTAATAACAATAGAATGGACTGTCCATTTGTTCGAATTTGTTCTGCTCCGATCGGAGATAAGATACCGTGATTAATAGCATTGTTTAAGAATAAAATTTTAGCTGGTTCAATTAGAATACTTGTAAGTGGAAGAAGGCCATGTGCAACCATCCAATCTACACCCACTACAAGCGCACCTGTAAATCCGTCCACTGCTGGACTAACTCCTAAAAAGGCTAGAATTGCTAGAATTCCTCCAAGAATACCTGCTGAGAAATTATTAATTAACATCTCGAATCCTGTTTTGACTTTACCTTCAATAAACTGATCAAACTTCTTGATGATATAACCGCCAAGCGGTCCCATAATCATAGCGCCTAGAAACATCGGAATATCAGATCCAACGATGACGCCCATGGTCGCGATAGCACCTACAACGCCTCCGCGCTGATCGTGTACAAGCTTTCCTCCTGTATAGCCAATTAGCAGCGGAAGCAAATACTTGACCATTGGATCCACTAGTTTGGCAAGGCTTTCATTTGGAAAAAAGCCTGTTGGAATAAATAAAGCAGTAATAAGTCCCCATGCAATAAATGCTCCGATATTTGGCATAACCATTGAACTTAGAAAGTTCCCAAACTTTTGTACAGCTACTTTTATATTAGATTGAGCCATTTGCTCTCTTCCTTTCTCTACGTGATGATACTTTAATCGTAAGAGATTAAACGCTTTCATTCAATGAATAGGAAAACTAACTTTGTCGTACCACAGACAGACAAAGCTTTTAATTACATAAAAAAGCAGCTGAACTGTAAAAGTTCAGCTGCTTTCTAACTTAATATTTATCTAATTCACTTACAGGAGATTGAATAATAACCGGATTTTTCTCTGGATTTAACCATTTTAAAATAGAGACAACTTGTTCTTTAGAAGTAGCCGTACATCCTGCGGTATAATTTGTTCCTACATGGAAGAAGATTGCACTTCCATTTCCTGGCGTTCTAGATTCATTATAATTAATGACAAACCCATAATCGTAAGCCGGGATGTCCATGTTCTCAGCGCTCGTCCAGCGGCCATTAGCCGGCTTTTGCTGCCACGTATTATATAGAGAACTTTTTGAATCGTCTACCCACACATCATTTGCTGTAATCTTTCGATATGGAAGCTTAGTTCCAGGATTTTCATAGCGTCCGAATGCTGTGCCAATTGTATATTTCCCTGTCGGAGATTCCATATCTCCTTCTTTTTTCGATAAAGTGAATCCTTTTTGCCCAAGTACACCGTTCGCAGTTAAAACTTGCTTCCATTTCCCATCAACTTTTTCAAACGTTTGAATTTTAGCAGACTTCGTATCGTAGTTATCTGCTGTAACCAAGATGACTTGCTGAGCGTTACCTAGCGTTTTAAAAGAATCGACTACGAGCTTTGGAGACGCTGTAGCTGAAGCCTGTACATAGTCACTGCTTACATAGCCTGTGCGGCCGTTGTAATTAATTTTGTACCAGCTTCCGCTTTTGCTCACTACAGACAGCTTCTGGCCTTTTGTCACACTTCCTATAGACGCATAGCTAGTGCCCGCTCCGCTTCTTACGTTCAGCGTGCTTGCCGTTACTGTGTACGTTGTGCTTTCTGCTGGCGGCGTTGTTGTTCCTGATGCTTGTACATAATCGCTGCTTACGTAGCCCGTGCGACCGTTATAGTTAATTTTGTACCAGCTTCCGCTTTTGCTCACCACAGACAGCTTCTGGCCTTTTGTCACACTTCCTATAGACGCATAGCTAGTGCCTGCTCCGCTTCTTACATTCAGCGTGCTTGCCGTTACTGTGTACGTTGTGCTTTCTGCTGGCGGCGTTGTTGTTCCTGATGCTTGTACATAATCACTGCTTACGTAGCCCGTGCGACCGTTATAGTTAATTTTGTACCAGCTTCCGCTTTTACTCACCACAGATAGCATTTGATCTTTCACTACGCTGCCGATAATCCCGTAATTCGTTCCCGCTCCGCTTCTCACATTTAGCTTGCTTGCCGTTACTTTATATGTAACTGTCGCTGCATATGCCTTTCCTTGATTTCCCCCAATTGAGCCAAAGCCAGGCGTTACAGCCGTTGCAAGTGTAGCCGTTAACGCCATCCCCACCATTAATTTTTTCAACTGCTTTCCCTCCATTTATCTCTTATAAAATTCTACTATTTTCTATTCTTAATTCATTATCTTACCATATTCCAAACGAAGAGAAAGGGTCAATAGATGCTTTTCACACGGCCTATAAAAAAAAGACAGACCTCTTTGATAGGTCTGCCTCTTTCACTATTATCCTAAATCAACGTTGTGATATACTTGCTGCACGTCTTCTAAGTCCTCTTAATGCATCAATCATTTTTTCAAACTGAGCTTGTGCATCTTCAGGAAGAGTGACATCATTTTGAGCAAGCATCGTTTGCTCAGCTACTGTAAATTCCGTAATACCAGCATCGTTGAACGCTTTTTGTACCGCATGGAATTGATCCGGATCAGCATAAACAATTACAGAATCTTCTTCTTCTAAAATGTCACGCACGTCTACATCTGCTTCCATTAACAGTTCTAGCGTCTCTTCTTCATCCTTACCTTCTACACCAATAACAGCTGTTGGATCAAACATGTACGCTACTGATCCGCTTACTCCCATATTACCGCCGTTTTTACCAAAAGCAGCACGCACGTCTGAAGCTGTTCTGTTTACGTTATTCGTAAGAGCATCTACGATAACCATTGAGCCATTTGGTCCAAAACCTTCGTAACGAAGATTATCGTAATTTTCTTCTGATCCGCCTTTTGCTTTTTCAATCGCACGATCAATAATTGCTTTTGGCACATTGTATGTTTTCGCGCGTTCTAATACAACTTTTAACGCTTGGTTTGATTCTGGATCTGGCTCGCCTTGTTTCGCAGCCACATAAATTTCACGGCCAAACTTGGCATATATACGACTTGTATTAGCATCTTTTGACGCTTTCTTTTCTTTAATATTGTTCCACTTACGGCCCATATTGTTTCACTCTCTTTCAAAATTGAATCTAATAAAATAAATAGGCAATGATATATCCGTTTTTATTATACATCAATTCCCTCTTATCTTTCGAGTTTAATACTTAAAAAAGAAAAGCAATCTTTTGGTATATTTCGTTAACTAAATAAATGAGAAAACCATTTGAGAACAGGCTGAATGATTTTGATATACACTTTTTTAAGGGGGTTATATATACATGTCATCCAAAACCAGCGTAAAGGGTAATAGATTATATGAATTCCGATCCACTTAAATCCCTTCCAGAAACAGAAAAAGATACGCTGACAGAATGAAAGCACAGGAAGAACAATTTCATTGTAAAAAGGCAGCACAAGGTATTTCCAAAAAAGATAACAAGGGTAACAAACTAAATACAATATAGGATATACGGCATACCTCCATATAAATCTAGTTATAGGCAAAAAACATCGTTTCCAAACAAAGAGAATACAAGGATATATTATCTCATTCCATAGCCAAGAAATAGGGTAGACGAACAGAAAACGTATGATGTATATCCAAATGAAATAAAAGATAGGTTGAATGATTCTTTTTCCTATCCACATGAGGGGCTGAGCGATGAAATATATCCATATTTTACAAAAGACTTGAAATACAAAATAAAAGGGAAAATACAAGACAAAAAAGATGCCTCTCAACACGTACTTTATACTTTGAGCCAATCCACTAATGCTTTCCACATCCTTTTTAATAGCTGAGGTTCGTTCCTTTACCTATTTCATTATATAAAATAAATGGAGCAAGCAAATATATTTTTTAGCTCAATGAGACTTATGATAAAACAAGTGTTTGTTCTCTTTCTCGGATATACAAAAACACCCTTCTATAGTAGAAGGGTGTCTAGAACCTTATTATTCTACAGTAACTGATTTTGCTAAGTTACGTGGTTTATCTACATCACAATCGCGGTGCAGTGCAGCGTAGTAAGAGATTAATTGTAAAGGAATAACCGCTGCTAATGGTGAAAGTGTTTCATGAACTTTCGGAATCACGTAGCGATCTTCTTCTGTTTCTAATCCTTTCATTGAAATGATACAAGGATTAGCTCCACGTGCTACTACTTCTTTTACGTTACCACGGATGCTTAAGTTTACATGCTCTTGTGTTGCTAATGCAATAATTGGCGTATTGTTTTCAATTAAAGCGATTGTTCCGTGCTTAAGCTCTCCTCCAGCAAATCCTTCTGCTTGGATGTAAGAGATTTCTTTTAGTTTTAACGCACCTTCTAAACCTACATAATAATCGACAGAACGTCCAATAAAGAATGCGTTGCGAGTTGTTGCTAAGAATTGAAGAGCAATGCTTTCCATTTCTTCTTTGTCGTCGCAAAGTACTTCCATTGTGTTTGCTACGATTGCTAACTCTTGAACTAAATCAAATTCTAATTCAATGCCGCGTGTTTTTGCTGTTACAGCCGCTAGAATTGATAGCACTGCTAATTGAGCTGTGTAAGCTTTTGTTGATGCTACAGCAATTTCCGGACCTGCATGAAGTAATAACGTATAATCAGATTCACGAGATAATGTTGATCCCGGAACGTTTGTGATTGTTAACGCTTTGTAACCTAGTTCTTTAATTTGAACTAATACTGCACGGCTGTCAGCTGTTTCTCCACTTTGAGAGATAAAGATAAACAATGGCTTTTCAGATAAAAGCGGCATGTTATAAGAGAATTCACTTGCTACGTGCACTTCTACTGGAACCTTCGCCCACGTTTCAATGAATTGTTTACCTACTAGGCCTGCATGATAGCTTGTTCCACATGCTACGATATAGATGCGGTCTGCTTCATCCATTGCTCCTAAAATGTCTGCATCAATGTGCAGTTCATTGTTCTCATTTTGATACTCTTGAATGATTTTACGAACAACTAAAGGCTGCTCATCAATTTCTTTTAACATATAGTGAGGGTACGTACCTTTTTCAATATCACTTGCATCAAGCTCTGCTGTATAAGGTGCTCTTTCTACCACTTCACCATCAAGCGTTTTAATTGTTACGCCTTCTTTTGTAACAATTACTGTTTCTTTATCCATTAATTCTACGTATTGATCTGTTACTTGAAGCATTGCCATAGCATCGCTCGCTACAACGTTAAATCCTTCGCCAACACCTACAAGAAGCGGGCTTTTGTTTTTAGCTACGTAGATTGTATTTTTATCTTTGTTATCAACAAGAGCTAGTGCATAAGAACCGTGAAGCAAGCTCACTGTCTTACGGAACGCTTCTTCTACATCTAAGCCTTCTGCTGCGATTTTTTCAATTAACTGAACGATTACTTCTGTATCCGTTTCGCTTTTGAACGTTACATCTTGTAAATATTCACGTTTCAAAATAGCATAGTTTTCAATTACACCGTTATGCACAAGTGTGAAGCGTCCAGATGTACTTTGATGCGGGTGAGCATTTTCTTGGCTTGGTACACCATGAGTTGCCCAACGCGTATGACCGATACCTGCTGGTGCTACAACACTGTTATCTACTGCCTGACGCAATTCTGCAATACGGCCTTTTTCTTTGAATACGTGTACGCCTTCATTGTTAACAACTGCAATACCCGCTGAGTCATAGCCACGATATTCTAACTTTTCAAGACCACGTAATAAAATTTCTTTCGAATCTTCTGTTCCAATATATCCTACAATTCCGCACATAGATAAAATCCTCCTTCATGTATGAAAAGAGAGTCTCTTTTCATCATCAATGATTATCATCTCAATGCTTTTGTCCAATAAGTCACCTCATTGTTTTTCACATCAAGTTTTCGGCCGTGATAATCAACAACCGGGAGGCATCCGCCGATACTTCGATAAACCTCCTCCTCGTCAACTAAGTCGTTTCCGTCCCTTTACTTAGTTCAGGCGCTTTGTATTCACTTTTAAAATAGATTGTTCACTCCTTTACATAAATTAAGAGACGAACAGATTTAATATTACAATAAGAAGTGAGAAAACGTCAATTATCTTCTTTATTATCTGCAAAAACAGCCTTTGGCATCAGATAATTTCCAAGAATTTTTCTCAACAATATAAAAATATGCATAAACGGCTTGAAACGTCACCGCTTATGCATATAATTAATGAATTACTCTAAGCCCATTTCTTCTTTTACTACTTCTACGATACGCGTTACATAAGTTTCACATTCTTCTTGTGTTTGTGCTTCAACCATCACACGCACTAACGGCTCTGTTCCTGAAGGGCGTACAAGTACTCGGCCATTACCGTTCATTTCTTTTTCCACTTCTTCAATAACCACTTTT
The DNA here is from genome assembly GCF_053667915.1 of Priestia sp. JNUCC 25. NCBI lineage: Bacteria > Bacillati > Bacillota > Bacilli > Caryophanales > Bacillaceae > Priestia > Priestia sp. JNUCC 25. The sequence continues at coordinate 167,555 of NZ_CM132211.1, read as the reverse complement.
ACCTTCTCGTTATCTGTAACATGATGCTTATCTGTTACTTTTACATTTACAAGAAGCTGAGGATATTTCTTCATTTCAGCTGCTAATTCTGATAAAGGCTTTTTCGTTGCTTGCATAATGTTTACAAGCTGAATAGCTGAAAGCATACCGTCACCTGTTGTGTTGTAATCTAAGAAAATAATATGACCTGACTGTTCTCCACCTAGGTTATATTGATTAGCTTTCATTTCTTCCACTACATAACGGTCGCCCACACCAGTTTGTGCACTTTCAATCCCGCTAGCTTCTAGTGCTTTATAGAAGCCTAAGTTACTCATAACGGTAGAAACAAGCGTGTTTTTCTTTAAACGTCCTTGTTCATACAAGTATTTTGCACAAATGAACATGATTTGATCACCGTCTACAATCTCGCCTTTTTCATCGATTGCGATTAAACGATCTCCGTCTCCATCAAATGCTAACCCAACATCTGCTCCTTTTTCTTTTAAGAAGGCACTTAATGCTTCCGGATGTGTAGATCCTACACCGTCATTGATGTTTAATCCGTTTGGAGATGCCCCCATTGTAGAAATATCTGCATCTAGATCTGCAAATAAATGTGCTGCTAAAGATGACGTTGCCCCGTGCGCACAGTCTAATGCCACATGAATACCTGAGAAGTCTTCATCAACCGTTTGTTTTAAGTATTGAAGATATTTTTGTCCACCTTCGAAGTAGTCATTTACCTGACCTAAGTCTCCCCCAACAGGTCTTGGTAATTGATCTGTGTCACTATCCATTAACGCTTCAATTTCATTCTCTTGGGCATCTGAAAGTTTAAATCCATCTGGACCAAAGAATTTAATTCCGTTATCTTGAACTGGGTTATGCGAAGCAGAGATCATGACTCCTGCTTGTGCGCCAAGTGCTTTTGTTAAATACGCTACCCCTGGAGTTGAAATAACGCCTAGTCGCATAACTTCTGCTCCAATTGAAAGCAATCCTGCAACAAGCGCTCCTTCTAACATATGACCAGAAACGCGTGTATCGCGTCCGATTAATACTTTTGGTCGCTCTGAATCTTTTGTTAGAACGTAACCACCTAAGCGTCCAATTTTAAAAGCAAGCTCAGGAGTTAATTCACTATTGGCAACTCCTCGTACTCCGTCTGTTCCAAAATACTTACCCATTAATTTTCTCTCCTTCATGTCAAAACATTTAGTTTCCTGATGTATTATCTGTCTGTCCATCTACGGGTGTAGAATTTTCATCACTTTGATTACTACTGTCGTCACCAGTTTCTGTACTATCTGTTGGTGTATCTGTATTGTCTTCAGGTGTATCAGTCTCTTCGCTTGGTTTATCAGCTGAATCACCTGAATTTCCCGTCCCAGGATTTGTTCCTGATCCAGTTCCCGTGTCTGGCTTTGTTTCTTTATCGCTCGTACTTCCACTTGTTTCTTTATCATCTGTTTGCTCATCATTTGTCCCTGATTGTTTTTTCGCTGTTACACGAACTTTTGCCTGTTTAGTCGATAGAGTTGATGTAACGGAGTCGGGACTATTTATTATAATAGGAACCGTGTGCTCCCCGGCAGATAAATTCCCTACATTCGCTGACAAGCTAATGCCGCTTTTCGTCAACTTATCTAAATCAGATTTTGGTCCTTTTACATCCGCATCTACTGAAGTAGGAGAAAGCAGTTCATACGTGTACTTTGAGGATTGACCAGTTAAAGAAACCGGTAAATTCTTAAATGACTTAGTCTCAGCTGCACTTGCGTCCGTTTCTTCTGCGTCTTTCTCATCACCTTGTTTGTCTACTTCCACATGAACGGTAATTTGTTTAGGACTTACACTATCTATTCCGTCTGGAACAGGGACGTTCACCTTAATATCTTTAGATTTCGTAATACCGGTAACATCGACTGGAATATTATCAATTTTATCGATTTTTTCTAAAGAATCAGATGGACCGATAATTTTCACTGTATCTGTTTTAGGCTCTAGCTTCGTAATGTTGACACCGTCGCCTGGCGTGCCTTCTTGAATCACATCGATCGGCACTTTTTTACTAATATTTCTCACTGGGATTGTTACATTGACCGTTTCTGGTTGAACTGTTACATTCAATTTATTTAAATTCTTGTCTAGTGCGACAACAGTTGCTTGTTTCGTCACTGTTTTTGAAGCATTATCTAAATCAATAATAGCTTTCACATAAGCAACTTGATCTAATTGACTTGATGCGCCCGTTACCGTGACGGCTCTTGGACTAACGCTTGCTTCCCCTGCTTCATATCCATTCTTGACCTTGTTTTTATCATAGCTTGCCTCTACTGAAAACTGTTTTGAATCGCGTTCTTCAATTGTTACGTTTACAATATCAGGCTTAACCACTACGTTTAAATTATCAGAGATATTTCGATACTGAACCTTGACTCTATGCTGCCCTAAGCTTAAATTATCAAGGTCAATATAAGCTTGATAATCTTTTTGTAACTTTGTTTGAGCCAAAATATTTTTAGGACCTTCCAGTGTCATAATAACCGTATCCGGAACACCTCTTACAATTCTGTTCTTCTCATTATAGGATACTTGAACTGGAACATCTGTTAATGTTTCTACTCCAGTGTTGGCAGAACTGCTTCGGTTCAGAATCTTATTTGATGAACTGGCACCATCATCTAAATTAACAGATAAATATAACATGAAGGCTAACAGCAACGCGATAATTTTCATAACCCACGATCGATTCATCAATTTATCCATTCTTCTTCAACCTCCATTGCCAACGAGTGGAAGAAGTTGCTTTAGAAGTTGTGACTAATTCTTTTTCTAGCATTTCTCTTAATGTATCAATTGTCAATTCACGATACAATTCACCATTTTTGGTAACGGAAATGCCTCCAGTTTCTTCAGATACAATAACAGTCACACTATCTGTTACTTCACTTATTCCTACAGCAGCACGATGGCGAGTACCTAATTCTTTTGAAATAAAAGGACTTTCAGATAAAGGTAAGTAACATGCTGCAGCGGCTACTTGATCCCGCTGTAAAATAACCGCTCCATCATGAAGTGGTGTATTTGGTATAAATAAGTTGATTAATAATTCAGAAGAAATATTCGAGTTGAGCGGTATACCTGTTTCAATATAATCACCCATACCCGTCTCTCTTTCGATTGAGATCAATGCACCTATGCGTCTTTTAGCCATATAATGCGTTGCTTTTATAATCGCCTCAATCGTAACGGTACGCTCATCTTCTTCAGGCAAATTACTGCGTGAAAACAAACGTCCTCTCCCAAGCTGTTCAAGCGCTCGGCGCAGCTCTGGCTGGAAGATAATAATGATAGCTAAAAACCCATACGTTAACGCTTGGTCCATTAACCATTGCAGCGTATTTAGTCCAAGGAAGTTACTTATAAAGCGAACAACTAAAATCACCGTGATTCCTTTTAAAAGCTGTACTGCTTTTGTACCTCTTATGACCATAATTAATTTATATATGACGAACCATACCAGGAGAACATCAACAATTTTTCCTAAATATGAGAGGATTGGCAGGTCTCCAATAGGCATCTTCTCACTTCCTCTATATATGTAATAAAGATAACATAACCGTTTTATTATACCATAAAACAAAATTACACTGTAAATTACATCTTATTTTTAAATCCTTGTTCCTATATAATGTAGCCTTCTTTTTATATAAATAAAACCGTCCACTGTTCCTCTCTAACAAGATAAGCGGACGATTTTATGTTTCAACTATTAAAAGTCAACAGCTTGTTTGGCGTGAGTTTTGACGTTATACCATACCCAGTCAAAAATCTTGTCTAACTCTTCAATATTGCCTGTCACTTCTCCTGCAGAAGCTAGATACTTATCACCATGTATAACAGTAACGTTTCCATCTACTTTTCCTTCAATTTTAATATCGCCATTTCTCACAGTAATATCACCTTTGACGGTCTCACCTTTTGGTACAACGACTGTTTTATCGTGAATGACCAAGTTCGACTGCTTTGAAACAGAAAAGTCTTCATCCGTTTCCCAAGCTGAAAACACGGTGCCGGACATTAACAGCACAAATACAGCAGCTGCACTAAGAATCGGGTGGTTTGTAAACCATCTATTCATTCGAATTCGATTCTTCTCACGTGGTAACCCAGCCATGACACCTGCTGTAAAGTTCATAGGTAATTCTATATGAGAAGTGCTTTGCACAAATGCAATGGTTCTTTTTAACTGATGCATATGCTGCTGACAATCTTTGCATTGATGCAAATGCTCTTTTAATAACAGTTCATTTTCTTTTGTAATATCTCCATCTAAATGCTCATGAATGAGATTTACATACATTTTTGGACATTTCATTCTTAGTTCACTCCTTACAAGTGGCGAAGTCGATTTCTTAAAGCTTCACGTCCTCTATGAATTCTAGTCTTTACCGTACCAAGAGGCAGGTCTAAAATATCGCTGATTTCTTTTAACGACAGCTCATCTATATATTTTAGGACAATGACAGTTCGATATTTCTCAGGTAGCTTTAATATTTCCGACTGAATGAATTCTTGCAATTCTACTTGCTCTAGTTCTTCTTCTGGTAAGGCCTGATCGGCAGCTATTTGAGAGTACATATTTAACCCGTCGGTCCCGGCTACTTCTGCATCTAAATAATAGTCTGGCTTTTTTTTACGAATTCGATCAATACAAAGATTTGTAGCAATTCGATATAACCAGGTGGAAAACTTTTTACTCGTGTCATAGCTATGAATATTTACATAGGCTCGAATAAACGCTTCTTGGGCAGCGTCTTGCGCTTCTTCCCGGTTTCCTAACATTCGATAACATAGATGAAAAAGTTTATCCTTGTGATATTCTACTATGTCAGCAAACGCATCCTGGTCACCTTTTTTTACTTTTTTTATTTTTCTTTTTAATAATAAATCCATGTAACGGTTACCTCCGCCCATTGCGGGATAGTATATATACGTGTACTTTATCATAAAGTTTCACTTATGCTTAATTATTTTAACAAAAATTTGTCAAATACGTTTAAAAAGATCGTACGTAGGTTATGTAATTAGTATAGATGAAAAGAAGAGGAGTGGAAAGCTTGACTCATACAAAAGAGAACCTTTTGAATCAAATTGAAGAATGTAGAAATAACATGGTCACTCTTGCAGCAGAAAACCCTTTATCATCACTAACAGTAGTGAGAGTAAGTTCAGAGCTAGATGGTTTATTAAATGAATATGAAAAGTTTTTCTCTATATAAAGAAGCTCTCGAATCCGAACTAAGAGCTTCTTTTTTTTATCTTCATATATATTTCATGTACCTTTTGGTAGGTACTAATGTTTTATACTAATTTCTCTCCTAAAAGTGAGCCCATTAATGCAACAGCTACGGTAGCTGTTTTATTCCGTTCATCTAAAATAGGATTTACTTCCACAAACTCAGCAGAAGTGATTAGCTGAGATTCTGCTAACATCTCCATAGCTAAATGACTTTCTCTGTAGCTTATTCCACCGATAACTGGCGTTCCTACTCCAGGTGCATCATGTGGATCCAATCCATCTAAATCGAGTGATAGATGAACGCCATCTGTTTTATCACGCAAATATAAAATTGTTTCTTCCATTACTTTTGTCATACCCATTCGATCTATCTCATGCATCGTATACACTTTAATCCCTTTTTCCTTTATTAACTCTTTTTCTCCTTCATCTAAAGAACGTGCTCCGATAATCACAATATTTTCCGGCTTGACTTTAGGTGTATAACCACCAATTCGAGTCAATGCGTCGTCTCCTATACCTATACTTGCCGCCAATGGCATACCGTGAATATTTCCTGAAGGAGACGTATCTGCTGTATTCAAATCTCCGTGTGCATCATACCAAATCACGCCCAAGTTTTTATAATGACGACTTACTCCTGCTAGTGTTCCGATAGCGATGCTGTGATCTCCCCCCAGTACTAAAGGAAACCTTTTATTTGTAATAACATCACTTACGGTCTGAGCAAGCCTCTCGCTAGCATCTGCTACAGCTTTTAAATTCTTTAAGTTTGTATTTTCATCACTATGTACTCGTTCAGCTAAGGCAATTTCAATATTCCCTTTATCTTCTACACTATATCCAATATTCTCGATGCGTTCAATAACACCTGCATATCGTATCGCACTTGGCCCCATATCGACCCCTCGGCGAGTTTGACCTAAATCCATTGGTACTCCAATAATTGAAAGCTTATTCATAATATGTCCCCCCATCACAAATGTTGCTACTCTCCTATTGTAACGGCTAAATGAGCGATGGCTCAACTCGACACTTTTTTGAATATATATACAATTCTAATTTGTAGAAACTACATAAAAAAACCTTTAAGCAATTTGCTTAAAGGTTGTATGTTTATATGTATGGTGGAGCCTAGCGGGATCGAACCGCTGACCTCCTGCGTGCAAGGCAGGCGCTCTCCCAGCTGAGCTAAGGCCCCAATATCTTTTTTATATAGAAATGGAGCGGAAGACGAGGTTCGAACTCGCGACCCCCACCTTGGCAAGGTGGTGTTCTACCACTGAACTACTTCCGCTTATTAAAATGAGCCATGAAGGACTCGAACCTTCGACCCTCTGATTAAAAGTCAGATGCTCTACCAACTGAGCTAATGGCTCTCTATGGCTGGGCTAGCTGGATTCGAACCAACGCATGACGGAATCAAAATCCGTTGCCTTACCGCTTGGCGATAGCCCAATAAAAATGGTGGAGGGGGGCAGATTCGAACTGCCGAACCCGAAGGAGCGGATTTACAGTCCGCCGCGTTTAGCCACTTCGCTACCCCTCCAATATAAATGGTGCCGGCAAGAGGACTTGAACCCCCAACCTACTGATTACAAGTCAGTTGCTCTACCAGTTGAGCTACACCGGCACGGTGGTGGAGGATGACGGGATCGAACCGCCGACCCCCTGCTTGTAAGGCAGGTGCTCTCCCAGCTGAGCTAATCCTCCACTATTATGTAGATAAAAATAAATGGTGACCCGTACGGGATTCGAACCCGTGTTACCGCCGTGAAAGGGCGGTGTCTTAACCGCTTGACCAACGGGCCAGTTGGCTCCACAGGTAGGACTCGAACCTACGACCGATCGGTTAACAGCCGATAGCTCTACCACTGAGCTACTGTGGAATAATAATAGCCTGGCAACGTCCTACTCTCACAGGGACAAAGTCCCAACTACCATTGGCGCTAAAGAGCTTAACTTCCGTGTTCGGTATGGGAACGGGTGTGACCTCTTCGCTATCGCCACCAGACATATTATATTATACATGATTTGATAAAGAAAGCAAGACTTTTTTGGAAAAGTTTTGTTCTCTCAAAACTAGGTAACAGTTTGCTGAGTAAAGCTTACGCTTTTAAAAGTTTGGTTAAGTCCTCGATCGATTAGTATCAGTCAGCTACACATGTCGCCACGCTTCCACCTCTGACCTATCAACCTGATCATCTTTCAGGGATCTTACTAGCTTGCGCTATGGGAAATCTCATCTTGAGGGGGGCTTCATGCTTAGATGCTTTCAGCACTTATCCCGTCCACACATAGCTACCCAGCGATGCCTTTGGCAAGACAACTGGTACACCAGCGGTGTGTCCATCCCGGTCCTCTCGTACTAAGGACAGCTCCTCTCAAATTTCCTACGCCCACGACGGATAGGGACCGAACTGTCTCACGACGTTCTGAACCCAGCTCGCGTACCGCTTTAATGGGCGAACAGCCCAACCCTTGGGACCGACTACAGCCCCAGGATGCGATGAGCCGACATCGAGGTGCCAAACCTCCCCGTCGATGTGGACTCTTGGGGGAGATAAGCCTGTTATCCCCGGGGTAGCTTTTATCCGTTGAGCGATGGCCCTTCCATGCGGAACCACCGGATCACTAAGCCCGACTTTCGTCCCTGCTCGACTTGTAGGTCTCGCAGTCAAGCTCCCTTGTGCCTTTACACTCTACGAATGATTTCCAACCATTCTGAGGGAACCTTTGGGCGCCTCCGTTACATTTTAGGAGGCGACCGCCCCAGTCAAACTGCCCACCTGACACTGTCTCCCGGCCCGATCAGGGCCGCGGGTTAGAATTTCAATACAGCCAGGGTAGTATCCCACCGACGCCTCCACCGAAGCTAGCGCTCCGGCTTCTCAGGCTCCTACCTATCCTGTACAAGCTGTACCAAAATTCAATATCAGGCTACAGTAAAGCTCCACGGGGTCTTTCCGTCCTGTCGCGGGTAACCTGCATCTTCACAGGTACTATAATTTCACCGAGTCTCTCGTTGAGACAGTGCCCAGATCGTTACGCCTTTCGTGCGGGTCGGAACTTACCCGACAAGGAATTTCGCTACCTTAGGACCGTTATAGTTACGGCCGCCGTTTACTGGGGCTTCGATTCAGAGCTTCTCCCAAAGGATAACCCCTCCTCTTAACCTTCCAGCACCGGGCAGGCGTCAGCCCCTATACTTCGCCTTGCGGCTTCGCAGAGACCTGTGTTTTTGCTAAACAGTCGCCTGGGCCTATTCACTGCGGCTCTCTCGGGCTATACACCCTACCAGAGCACCCCTTCTCCCGAAGTTACGGGGTCATTTTGCCGAGTTCCTTAACGAGAGTTCTCTCGATCACCTTAGGATTCTCTCCTCGCCTACCTGTGTCGGTTTGCGGTACGGGCACCTCCCGCCTCGCTAGAGGCTTTTCTTGGCAGTGTGGAATCAGGAACTTCGGTACTATAATTCCCTCGTCATCACAGCTCAGCCTTTATGATGAGCGGATTTGCCTACTCATCAGCCTAACTGCTTGAACGCGCATATCCAGCAGCGCGCTTACCCTATCCTACTGCGTCCCCCCATTACTCAAACGGCGGGGAGGTGGTACAGGAATATCAACCTGTTGGCCATCGCCTACGCTTTTCAGCCTCGGCTTAGGTCCCGACTAACCCTGAGCGGACGAGCCTTCCTCAGGAAACCTTAGGCATTCGGTGGACAAGATTCTCACTTGTCTTTCGCTACTCATACCGGCATTCTCACTTCTAAGCGCTCCACCAGTCCTTACGGTCTGACTTCACAGCACTTAGAACGCTCTCCTACCACTGACATCTAAGATGTCAATCCACAGCTTCGGTGATACGTTTAGCCCCGGTACATTTTCGGCGCAGAGTCACTCGACCAGTGAGCTATTACGCACTCTTTAAATGGTGGCTGCTTCTAAGCCAACATCCTGGTTGTCTAAGCAACTCCACATCCTTTTCCACTTAACGTATACTTGGGGACCTTAGCTGGTGGTCTGGGCTGTTTCCCTTTTGACTACGGATCTTATCACTCGCAGTCTGACTCCCATGGATAAGTCTTTGGCATTCGGAGTTTGACTGAATTCGGTAACCCGTTGGGGGCCCCTAGTCCAATCAGTGCTCTACCTCCAAGACTCTCACAACATGAGGCTAGCCCTAAAGCTATTTCGGAGAGAACCAGCTATCTCCAGGTTCGATTGGAATTTCTCCGCTACCCACACCTCATCCCCGCACTTTTCAACGTGCGTGGGTTCGGGCCTCCATTCAGTGTTACCTGAACTTCACCCTGGACATGGGTAGATCACCTGGTTTCGGGTCTACAACCACATACTAAACGCCCTATTCAGACTCGCTTTCGCTACGGCTCCGCCTTATCAGCTTAACCTTGCATGGGATCGTAACTCGCCGGTTCATTCTACAAAAGGCACGCCATCACCCGTTAACGGGCTCTGACTACTTGTAGGCACACGGTTTCAGGATCTCTTTCACTCCCCTTCCGGGGTGCTTTTCACCTTTCCCTCACGGTACTGGTTCACTATCGGTCACTAGGTAGTATTTAGCCTTGGGAGATGGTCCTCCCAGCTTCCGACGGAATTTCACGTGTTCCGCCGTACTCAGGATCCACTCAAGAGGGAACGAAGTTTCAACTACAGGGTTGTTACCTTCTTCGACGGACCTTTCCAGGTCGCTTCATTTACTTCGTTCCTTTGTAACTCCGTATAGAGTGTCCTACAACCCCAAGAGGCAAGCCTCTTGGTTTGGGCTAATTCCGTTTCGCTCGCCGCTACTCAGGAAATCGCATTTGCTTTCTCTTCCTCCGGGTACTTAGATGTTTCAGTTCCCCGGGTCTGCCTTCAATATCCTATGTATTCAGATAAAGATACTGTTCCATTACGAACAGTGGGTTTCCCCATTCGGAAATCTCCGGATCAAAGCTCACTTACAGCTCCCCGAAGCATATCGGTGTTAGTCCCGTCCTTCATCGGCTCCTAGTGCCAAGGCATTCACCGTGCGCCCTTTCTAACTTAACCATTAGCGAATAAATGGTACAACATAATGTTGTGTTATTTATTGATTTGATTAAAGAAAAGTTTCACTTTTCCTCAGCAATTACTGTTATCTAGTTTTCAAAGAACAATCGCAACCAAAATTCTTCTTATTTAGATAAGAAGAAAGTAGTGTGCTTTCTATAATTGAGAGATTGAACTCTCAAAACTGAACAAAGTGTCAAAACGTACGTCATGTAAAAATCCTTAGAAAGGAGGTGATCCAGCCGCACCTTCCGATACGGCTACCTTGTTACGACTTCACCCCAATCATCTGTCCCACCTTAGGCGGCTAGCTCCTTACGGTTACTCCACCGACTTCGGGTGTTACAAACTCTCGTGGTGTGACGGGCGGTGTGTACAAGGCCCGGGAACGTATTCACCGCGGCATGCTGATCCGCGATTACTAGCGATTCCAGCTTCATGTAGGCGAGTTGCAGCCTACAATCCGAACTGAGAATGGTTTTATGGGATTGGCTTGACCTCGCGGTCTTGCAGCCCTTTGTACCATCCATTGTAGCACGTGTGTAGCCCAGGTCATAAGGGGCATGATGATTTGACGTCATCCCCACCTTCCTCCGGTTTGTCACCGGCAGTCACCTTAGAGTGCCCAACTGAATGCTGGCAACTAAGATCAAGGGTTGCGCTCGTTGCGGGACTTAACCCAACATCTCACGACACGAGCTGACGACAACCATGCACCACCTGTCACTCTGTCCCCCGAAGGGGAACGCTCTATCTCTAGAGTTGTCAGAGGATGTCAAGACCTGGTAAGGTTCTTCGCGTTGCTTCGAATTAAACCACATGCTCCACCGCTTGTGCGGGCCCCCGTCAATTCCTTTGAGTTTCAGTCTTGCGACCGTACTCCCCAGGCGGAGTGCTTAATGCGTTAGCTGCAGCACTAAAGGGCGGAAACCCTCTAACACTTAGCACTCATCGTTTACGGCGTGGACTACCAGGGTATCTAATCCTGTTTGCTCCCCACGCTTTCGCGCCTCAGCGTCAGTTACAGACCAAAAAGCCGCCTTCGCCACTGGTGTTCCTCCACATCTCTACGCATTTCACCGCTACACGTGGAATTCCGCTTTTCTCTTCTGCACTCAAGTTCCCCAGTTTCCAATGACCCTCCACGGTTGAGCCGTGGGCTTTCACATCAGACTTAAGAAACCGCCTGCGCGCGCTTTACGCCCAATAATTCCGGATAACGCTTGCCACCTACGTATTACCGCGGCTGCTGGCACGTAGTTAGCCGTGGCTTTCTGGTTAGGTACCGTCAAGGTACGAGCAGTTACTCTCGTACTTGTTCTTCCCTAACAACAGAGTTTTACGACCCGAAAGCCTTCATCACTCACGCGGCGTTGCTCCGTCAGACTTTCGTCCATTGCGGAAGATTCCCTACTGCTGCCTCCCGTAGGAGTCTGGGCCGTGTCTCAGTCCCAGTGTGGCCGATCACCCTCTCAGGTCGGCTATGCATCGTTGCCTTGGTGAGCCGTTACCTCACCAACTAGCTAATGCACCGCGGGCCCATCTGTAAGTGATAGCCGAAACCATCTTTCAATCATCTCCCATGAAGGAGAAGATCCTATCCGGTATTAGCTTCGGTTTCCCGAAGTTATCCCAGTCTTACAGGCAGGTTGCCCACGTGTTACTCACCCGTCCGCCGCTAACGTCATAGAAGCAAGCTTCTAATCAGTTCGCTCGACTTGCATGTATTAGGCACGCCGCCAGCGTTCATCCTGAGCCAGGATCAAACTCTCCGAAGAAATGTTTGACTTGCTCAATTTAAAAAATAAAAATTAACGTTGACGTTTGTCGCTTTGTTCAGTTTTCAAAGTTCAACCGCCGCTCTTGAGCGACTTTTTTATATTAACAAGTTGTCTTTTATTTGTCAACAACTTTTTTAATATTTTATTTCTGATGAATTGCGATTGTTTTCCAATCACTCATCAGCGACATTTAATAATTTAACATCTATACTATATAAAGTCAACACTTTTTGAAAAGTTTTTTTCATTTCATCAAAAAACCTTATTTACTTCCCTGCTTTCACCGAACCTTAGCAAGATCTTTGAAAGGATTTGATACTTCTCTTGAATGTTTCGTTCAAGAACTACATGATTCAAACTTTGTTGAAAAGCAACGTTTGTTCTCTTCATTTCTTCTCTAAGTAGTGCTTCTAACTCTAAACACTCCACCTGATTAAATAAACAAATTTTCATTGATTCACCTGCTTTTTGCGACATTGATTCTCAAACATCAAAATAAAATCACTTCTTCTTTTCCTTACATGTTATTAATTGTAGACAAAACGCATACAAATTAGACAAGTACTACTTATTAAATGAGGTGACAAAATGAATATGTTTTATACTATTCGAGCCAAAAGAATCAAACAAACAATGCTTATCGTAGTTGCTGCGTTTTTTACAAGCTTTTTTCTCTATGCTCAGCAGACGTTTCACTTTCCCGTGTTTTCAACAGATAACGGTCCAAGAGCTGTTTATAAGGCGGATGACAAAAATCCGGAAGTTGCTCTTACATTTAACATCAGCTGGGGAGATGAAAGAGCTATTCCCATTCTGAATGAACTAAAAAGACAGCATATTGAACATGCTACTTTCTTTTTATCTGCTTCATGGGCTGAGCGTCATCCAGATATTGTAGAGCGCATTAAGAAAGAAGGTCACGAAATTGGCACAATGGGCTATGACTATACTTCTTACACAAGCCTAGAACCTAATGAGATTAGACAGGATCTTGCAAAATCAAAGAAAGTCTTTGATTCACTAGGCCTTAAAGATGTTCACCTTCTTCGTCCTCCTAACGGGCAATTTAATAAAGACATCTTAAAATTAACGGCAGATATAGGATATACTACTGTTCACTGGAGCATTGATTCTAAAGACTGGACAAATCCAGGGGTTGAAAAAATTGTCTCGAATGTTACAAAGCCTTTAGACGGGGGGGATATTATATTGCTGCACGCGTCTGACTCCGCTCAACAAACAGCAAAGGCTATTCCATATATCAAGAATTCATTACAAAATAAAAAAGTCTCAAACGTAAGTGTTTCAACATTAATTTCAAATTCAAAAACCCAAGTAAAAGATATCCGCTAAGATCTATTTCCACTGCATATGGAAAGCAAAAGCAGACAAATATGCTATTTGTCTGCTTTTGCTATTCTTGCGTGCGTAAGAAGTTTGGGCAAAATAAGAAGTTGATACATATTACAAATTAGAAGTGGAAACAACATAAGGTAAAGCCAGCTTTCTTCGTTCGTTCGCAGCGCTGGGAACCATTCAATTGTCGTTACAACAATCATAAAAAACAGCGCTGGTACAAAAGCCTCTTTATTCGTCTGCTTTTTCTTTGCATACGCCACTAATAACCCCACCGCTAACAAGAAAACGCTTAACAAAATATACTTGCCTATGCCTTCTCCCGGTTGTTGAAAGAACTTATATCGAAAATAAGCAACGTCAAATAATACAAATAAAACAAATACAATTTGAACCGATTTCCAAAGTGATGCAGATTTAAAAATTCCCAACCCAAATCGGTGAATAGTTAAATATGCAAAAAAACCCATTTGGCTAATTAAACTAAAAATAAACCCTACGCCTACGAGCCATGTTAAAACAGCAACAATTTCTCCTATCTTTCCTTGTTGAAATAAGTGACCGTATTCCCCCCAGCGCACCGCAAACCCAACAACAGCTGTACTTATACCCCCGACAGCTAACGTGGTTAGAAATAGACGAACCCAATTTCGACTATTCACTTCCATCTCCCCCATAAGTTACAAAATTGTACCTTTTCATAAATTGTACCAATCACGTTTTGAAAAATCTAGAGCTCTTTTATGAATAAAAAACCTTGATTATCTCATATTAAGCGTAAGCATATTAGGAAAGGAGCTCATTACTATGAAAAAGCGACTCATGCTCCTCATTTATATAGGAATGTGTATGCTTTTAGCTACAGCCTGTGCACCGCAAGATGAAGAGAACAATGGTATGGATTATGATCAAACAAAGAAAATGGTTGTTGATATTTTAAAAACAGATGAAGGAAAAAAAGCAGTCGAGGCAATTATGAAAGACCCTTCTGTTAGACAAGATATTTTAATGGATCAAAACGCGATAAAAGATACAATTTCTCAAACCCTAGTATCAGATAAAGGCGTGGAATTTTGGAAAAAAGCCATGGATGATCCGAAGTTTGCTGAAAGCTTTGCTAAAAGTTTGGAAAAAGAAAATAAGACGGTCATCAAACAACTGATGAAAGATCCTGAATATCAAGGAATGCTTCAAGATGTTTTAAAGGATCCGGCTATGGAAAAAGAAGTACTGACTGTTTTAAAGAGTAAAGAATATCGCACTTATTTACAAAAGATTATGACCGAAACGTTTGATAGCCCTCTTTATCAATCTAAAATTCAAGACATTCTTTTGAAAGCTGCTGAAGAAACACAAGGTGGACAAAAACAAAGCAGCGACGACGGTGGTTCTTCTTCCTCTGGATCTAATTCAGGGGGAGAACAGCAACAGCAGTGATTAAATACGCATCTCATATGAGGTGCGTATTTAATTATGTCATTTATTTTTATTAAAAAACCTAAATGACTTCTTTATATTTTTTAATACTTAGTATTTTTATTGGAATTGTAAACTTTAATTCTTAGCTTTATGGTAAAATATTAGAAATTAACACAATCGTTTTATAGCAAAAGGAGGGAATTTGATGGAATTTCGCGTTATTAAAACGTTTCAAACCATTGTTCGTTTAGGAAGCTTTCAATTAGCCGCTGAATATTTAAAGTACTCTCAGCCTACCATTACACTGCACATTCAAAAGTTAGAATCCGAACTAGGATTTAAGCTTTTAGAACGAGGAAAAAGCATTAAACTTACTGAAGCAGGTAAAATCTTTTACGAGCGGGCAAATATTTTACTAAAGGAATATGAATATCTAAATAACACCTTAAAGGATTATTCAACAGGCGAAGCTGGCACGATCCGTATAGGTGCTGCGGAACCTACAGCAAGCAGTCGACTGCCTTCCATTCTCTCATTATTTAAAAAAAGATATCCCAACACAGAAATTAGCTTACTCGTTGCAGACGAAAAGCACCTTCATCAACATATACGCAATCAAGAAATTGATTTCGCGATTGGCACTGTCTCAGAATCGTTCAGAGATATAGAATTTGAGGCATTACTAACGGAAAAACTTGTGCTGCTACTACCATTCAATCATGCTCTAACAAAAAGAAAAACAATCTTTGCAAAAGATTTAATACACGAAACGCTGATTACAGCTGGGCAATCTTCCGTTCAAAAGAAAATTGAGCAGCTACTCTTTGAGCGAACAGGCCAGCTGCCTGCTAAAGTCCAGTTAGGCACTATTAGCACACTTCAGCATTTTGTAAAAGAAAACTTAGGAATAGCCGTTGTTCCACAAATAAGCGCAACTCTTCCGCCAGATCAAGTGGTGGTTAAAACAATTCATGACTTGCATGACGGGCCTGCAATCGGCATTTTAAAGCACCAGTCTCACACCGTAAGTACAGCTGGAAAAACATTTTTAGCTCTCTTAAAACAAAACCTTGCATTTGATTTAAAAAAGGCGCAGATTGAACTCTCTGTATAATAACAAAAAGCACGCGCTCGAACAGCGCGTGCTTTTTGTTATTTTCCTGTTGCTGCTTTTTCATTTTCGCAAATAAATGCAATCTTGCTTGCAATCTCTCCATATATTTTACCTAAACGATGCGATTCATCGTAAATGGAAGGTGCAAAATCTTCTTCATTCCAGTCGGGCTGACTTAACGGAAGCTGTCCTAAAAGCTCTGTCTGAAGTTCCTCAGCAAGTTTTGGACCTCCGCCTTTACCAAATACATACTCTTTTTCCCCTGTTAGCTGGCTTTCAAAGTAGGCCATATTTTCTACAACTCCAATTACCTCATGATCAGTTTTCAAAGCCATAGCACCCGCTCTAGCTGCAACAAATGCGGCTGTAGGATGTGGTGTCGTAATAATGACTTCTTTACAAGCAGGAAGCATGGAGTGAACGTCTAATGCGACATCACCTGTTCCGGGAGGTAAGTCTAGTAAAAGATAATCTAATTCTCCCCATTCAACTTCTGTAAAAAAGCTCGTCAACATTTTTCCAAGCATAGGTCCTCGCCAAATAACGGGTGAATTATCTTCTACAAAGAAGCCCATGGAAATAACTTTTACTCCGAAACGGTCAACTGGAATAATCTTTTCACCTTCTACTACAGGACGCTGTGTGATTCCCATCATATCTGGGACGCTGAATCCATAGATGTCAGCATCAATTAAACCAACTTTCTTTCCTAAACGAGCTAGAGAAACGGCCAAGTTAACAGAGACTGTTGATTTACCAACGCCTCCTTTACCGCTGGCAATAGCAATAAATTCAGGTGCATTCGGACTAGTTAGTAAGTTGCCAGTATTCGGTTGCTCAGCGCGGTACTGCTGAAGTTCTTCAGGCGTAAACTCAACAAATCGCAGTCCAACCGACTGTACACCTGCTTTTTTTAATTCTTCTACAATCGTGCCTTGAAGGCTCAGCTGTTCACTAGTACCTGTTTTTGCAACAGCAATCTTCAGGCTTATATGCTGTTTTTCAGCTTTGATTGTTATTTCTTTAATCGCATCTGTTTCTGATAGTTTTTTATTTAAAAATGGATCCGTAATTTCCCCTACTACTTCTTTTACTTGCTTTTCCGTTAGCATACTCCCACCACCATGTTAAAATCTATTTATTTATACTATCAAGTATATCATACATATTAGATTTTTCTGAATAGAAGGATGCTATGCTTTTTATTTGGGCTTTTCTCCAGTAAAATACCGGCTGACTCCTTCATAAATGGATTCAGCTAACTTTTTTTGATAGCGTTTCGATTGAAGCATTTTACGTTCTGTAGGATTTGATAAGAATCCTACTTCAACCAAAGCACCTGGTGGCTTGGAATGCTTAAGAAGGTAAAGCGTTTGAATAGCTTTTGCTTCACGACTCGTATTATCCAGATTATTTCTTAGCTCTTGTTGAATGAGTTTGGCCACTTGCTCGTTTTCTTTTAGGGACCCGTAATAGAAAGTTTGAGCCCCTCTCCACGCAGAGGATGGAATAGCATTCAAGTGAATACTTAAGTACAAATCAGCATTGGATTTATTAATCATCGTTAAGCGATTTTTTAAGTCTTCTACTTTTCTGCGACTGTATCCTCTTGTGTCTTTGGCCGCTAGGTCTTCGTCTTTTTCTCTTGTCATAATAACAAGTGCCCCTTGCTCTTGCAGATAGTCCCGAAGCATTAACGAAATTTTAAGAGTTATTTCTTTTTCAAGCACTTCATCCCCTCCTACGGCTCCTCCATCAACACCGCCGTGTCCAGGATCTAGTACAATAACTTTCCCGCTAAGAGGAAGTGAAAGCGAACCGGATGATGTTCTATGATCTATCTGATATTGTACAATGACAAAAAGAACGAGAAGCGCTATAATTGTGCTCATTATTTTTACTTTAGACATTTTATCCCTTCCCTTCTTGCCTCACCTATTTATTTCTATATGGGACAAGAACGGGAATTATGAGTACTTTTTAATGCAAACGTAACCGACGTCTTTTTTCTGCGGTTCGATAACCTTCTTTCCACCAGTCTTGCACATATCCTTGACACAAATAATACAGACCATCTTGATAAAGATCTGTTACAGACATGCTGACGGCTCCGTACAATGTATCAATTAAAAGAGACTCTTCTTGCTTACTGTGCTTCTGAAAGTCTTCGTAGCCTTTACCACGTTTACTCACCCGGGCACCTAATAAAAATGATTCGATGGCAATATCAAGACAGTACTCCTCCACATGTTCGTCTCCTAGCATATTCCACTGAAACATTGGATGAAAATAACGGCGCAGCCTCTCTTGAAGCAAATCAAACGACAGTTCCCTTAGGACTTTGCGTTCATATTTCATTTCTTTTTCATAACGTTTTTCTTTTAAATATGTAACCTCATTCACGATAACGCCTCCCTTTTTTACATATTGTCTGCACAAGCCTTCGTCTCATACGCAAACAACAAATAAAAAAAGCCCTGGTCCAAAGACCAAGGCTTGAAACGTAATATAAAATTAACGTTTTGAGAATTGTGGTGCACGACGAGCGCCTTTAAGACCGTATTTTTTACGTTCTTTCGCACGAGCGTCACGAGTTAATAGACCAGCACGTTTTAATGTTCCACGGTATTCAGGGTCTGCTTCTAATAAAGCACGAGAGATTCCGTGACGAATAGCGCCAGCTTGACCTGCATAACCTCCACCATTAACGTTTACAAATACGTCATAGTTACCTACAGTTTCAGTTAAAGCAAGTGGTTGTTTTACTACTTCACGTAGTGCAGCAAATGGAATGTATTCTTCGATTTCACGACCGTTGATTGTTACGCGACCGTTACCTGGTACTAAACGTACACGAGCAACAGAGCTTTTACGACGACCAGTTCCGTAATATTGTACCTGTGCCAAGATAATAACCTCCTCTTATTAATTATCCGCGAAGTTCGTAAACTTCTGGTTTTTGTGCTTCATGTGGATGTGTTTCACCAGCATACACATGTAATTTTTTGAACATTTGACGGCCTAGGCTACCTTTTGGAAGCATGCCTTTGATTCCTAATTCAAGCATTTTCTCAGAGTAGTTAGTACGCATTTCTAATGCTGTACGTTGTTTCAAACCACCTGGGTGCATGCTGTGACGGTAATAAATTTTATCAGTTAATTTTTTACCTGTTAGTTCGATTTTTGACGCATTGATAAGGATCACGTGATCACCAGTATCAACATGTGGTGTAAAAGTTGGTTTATGTTTACCGCGTAAGATTGATGCTACTTCACTTGCTAAACGACCTAAAGTTTTACCTTCAGCATCGACAACATACCATTTACGCTCTACTTCGTTTGCTTTCGCCATGAAAGTTGTACGCATGAGTTTCCCTCCTAATTTTCATCATCAATTATAAAATTATTTCAACCTTCTATTTCAACACGATTAATTTCCGGGGCTAACCGTGGGGTTAAAATACATACCATATGATATATTATATCTTTAAGCTACTAATGTCAAGAAAATGTTACACCAGGTTTAGTTGTCATAGAAAACGCGCCATAAATATAGTCCTTGCGAAGGCGCAGTTTTCCCTGCACGAGGACGTGATTTGCTTTCTAGAATATCTTTTATAGCATCTGGTTCAATACGGCCTTGTCCTACTTCTAAAAGCGTTCCAACAAGAATACGAACCATATTATACAGAAAGCCACTTCCAACGAATCTAAACACAAGCTGACTATTCTCTTCATACATATCAATCTTGTAAATCGTACGAATCTTATCTTCCACTTCTGTTCTCGCTGAACAAAAGCTTGTAAAGTCGTGTGTACCGAGTAAATATGTGATGGCTTTTTTCATTTTTGAGTAGTCTAATGGATAAGGGTAATGGTATGCATAAGAACGAGTGAAAGGATTTCGATCTTCGCCGCGCAAAATATGATAGCGATACTCTTTTGAAGTAACGTCATACCGGGCGTGAAAATGTGCATCAACTTCACATACATTCTTCATTACAATATCATCTGGTAGCATTGAATTCAATGCTTTTTTCCACTTATCACATGGAATATTTAGGTTTGTATCAAAATGAATGACTTGCCCCTGTGCATGAACATTTGTGTCCGTTCGTCCAGAGGCGTAAATCGGCACTTTTTTGTTATGCATTTTCTCTAAAACGGCTTCAATCTCCAGTTGAACAGTTCGCTTATTGGGCTGAACTTGATAACCTGAAAAGTGTGTGCCGTCGTATGCAACTATACATTTTAAACGTTTCATCTTTTCACCAAACAATCTTTACGTTCTAATCAGCACTAAAACAACTGCTACTGCCAGCAGAAGTAAAAGCATAATTGTATCTATGCTTCCCCATTTCAATTGACGATACTTTGTACGCCCTTCTCCGCCTTTATAACCCCTTGCCTCCATGGCAATAGCTAGCTCTTCAGCACGCTTAAATGAACCTATAAATAGAGGAACAAGTAAAGGAACGACAGCTTTCAAACGATCCGTAACGGGACCGCTGCTAAAGTCCACTCCTCGTGCTGTCTGCGCTTTAATAATTTTATCTGTCTCTTCCATCAATGTAGGAATAAAGCGAAGAGAAATGGACATCATTAAAGCTAATTCGTGTACGGGAAGCTTGAGCTTTTTAAATGGATTCAGCAAGCTTTCCATTCCATCTGTTACTTCAATAGGCGTAGTCGTTAAAGTTAGCATCGTCGTAATTAAAATTAAGAACAAGAAGCGCAAGGAAATTAAAACACCTTGAATAAGGCCGCCTTTATAGACAGAAAACCATCCCCATTCAAATAAAAGAGGACCTTCCTTTGTCATAAAAATGTGCAAAAGAAACGTGATGATAATAATAAACATAACGGGCTTTAACCCTCTTAAAATAAACGAAAGGGGCACTTTACTCATGGCCACTATCATAAGGGTATACACACCTAAAAAAGCATAGCCGATAGGGTTATTTGCTAAAAACACAATTAATACATACGCAAACACAAGAAGCAGCTTGGCCCGAGGATCCATTCGATGGACAACCGATTGACCCGGCACATACTTACCAATAATGATTGAGTTCATCATAATCGTTCACCTTGCTGCATAAGGTGCTGCACTTTCTCTACCACTTCAGAAAAGGTAATTACCGTATCCGATGCTTCAAGCTGAAATTTCTCTTGCAGCTTCAGCATAAAGCGAAGCGATTCTGGAACATCCAATCCATATTCTTTTAGCTGCGTATGCTGACCAAACACTTCTCTAGGTGACCCTTTCATCGCAACCGTTCCCTTATTCATCACAATTAGCTCATCAGCGTACATAGCTGCATCTTCCATGCTGTGAGTCACGAGAATCGTCGTCAAGCCTTTTTCTTTATGAAGACGATAAATCATATTCATAATTTCTTGACGCCCTCTAGGGTCCAATCCAGCAGTTGGTTCATCTAAAATTAGCACATTAGGATTCATCGCTAAAATACCTGCTATCGCTACACGACGCATTTGTCCACCGCTCAAATCAAAAGGAGATCTGGTGAGAATGTCTTCTGGCAACCCTACTAACTTGATAAGCTCTCTTGCTTTTTGCTTTGCTTCTTCTTCCGAAACGCCATAATTCATTGGTCCAAAAGCTATATCTTTTTCCACCGTTTCTTCAAAAAGCTGATGTTCTGGAAATTGAAACACCACGCCTACTTGCTGACGAATAGCTTTTAAATTCTTTTCTTTTCGATTGGCTTTAATGGTGCGCTCACCGATTTGAATTTCACCAGCAGTTGGCTTCAATAAGGCATTCAGATGCTGTATGATTGTTGATTTCCCAGAACCAGTATGGCCAATAACAGCCAAAAATGTACCTGATTGAATGTTTAAATTTAAGTCATGTAGAGCAATTCGTTCAAATGGTGTATTAACTTGATAACGATGCTCTACTTCTTTGAATATAATGTCCATAGTTCGTCCACCAAGTCCTCATCTGTTAAATGAATTTTTGATAAAGGAATTCCTACGGAAGCAAAACGATGGCTTAGTTTAACGGAAAACGGCAAGTCTAGTCCAATATCCGTTAACTTGGAACCTAATGCAAATACTTCGCGTGGAGTACCTGTTGCATATATCTTCCCTTTGTTCATCACAACGACTCTGTCAGCCATTGCTACTTCATCTAAATCGTGAGTAATTGAAATAACCGTCAGTTGTTTTTCTTCTTTTAATTTTCTAACAGTTTCAAGCACTTCAGTTCGCCCAATAGGATCTAACATAGATGTTGCTTCATCTAGAATGATGACAGATGGCTGTACGGCAATTATACCCGCAATGGCCACACGCTGTTTTTGTCCACCTGATAGCTGATGAGGCTCTTGATCCAGAAAAGCACTCATATTGACCATTTCGATTGCTTCAGGTATACGTTTTTCCATAATCTCAAATGGAATCCCGTTGTTTTCAAGCCCAAACGCAATATCGTCTTGAACGGTTGAGCCAACAAATTGATTATCTGGATTTTGAAACACCATTCCAATCTGCTTGCGCACATCCCATATTGTTTCTTCAGATAAAAGAGTATCGCCCACTCGAACCGTTCCTTTTTCAGGTAGCAAAAGGCCGTTTAGAATTCGTGCCAGCGTCGACTTACCAGATCCATTATGTCCAGCTATCGCTAACCATTCACCTTTATAAGCAGAGAGAGAAAGGTGATCTAATGTTAGGTCTGCTTCAGGATCGTATCGAAAGCATAAATCTTTTACCTCTAAAGACATTTCTTTCAACGCTATCTTCCTCTCAGCTTTTTCTATTGCAGCATTGCCTACATTGATTTTTTACACTATTTACCCGGTTTTAGGTATAAAAAAAGGGCAACGACTAGTTACACACTGTCTCGCCCTTTTCTATCTGTATTAAAAATATTAAACTAATTCAATGATAACCATTGGAGCACCGTCACCACGGCGAGGTCCAACTTTTAAGATACGAGTGTAACCGCCTTGGCGATCTTCGTAGCGAGTAGCGATATCGCTGAATAGTTTTTGTAAAGCGCTTTGACCAGCTTCTTCGTTAGCTACTTCATTACGGATGTAAGATGCAGCTTGACGACGAGCGTGTAGATCTCCACGTTTACCTAAAGTAATCATTTTTTCAACAGTTGAACGTAATTCTTTTGCACGAGCTTCAGTTGTCTCAATGCGTTCACTGATGATTAAATCAGTTGTTAAATCACGAAGAAGCGCCTTGCGTTGTGCGCTTGTACGACCTAATTTACGGTAAGACATGTGAGGTCCCCTCCTTTGTTAAGTAGTTAAACAGGTAGATATAATCAGTCGTCCTTACGTAGACCCAAACCTAATTCTTCAAGTTTAGCTTTAACTTCTTCTAAAGATTTACGGCCTAAGTTACGAACTTTCATCATATCTTCTTCTGTTTTATTAGCAAGCTCTTGTACAGTATTGATGCCTGCTCGTTTTAAGCAGTTGTAAGAACGAACAGATAAATCCAGTTCCTCGATCGTCATCTCTAGAACTTTTTCTTTCTGGTCTTCTTCTTTTTCTACCATAATCTCTGCTTTTTGAGCTTCATCTGTTAAGTTAACGAAGATATTTAAGTGTTCCGTTAGAATCTTTGCACCTAAAGCAACAGCTTTTTCTGGCTCGATGCTACCGTCAGTCCAAACATCCAACGTTAACTTATCGTAATTTGTCATTTGACCAACACGAGTATTCTCTACATAATACGATACGCGAGTAACAGGCGTATAGATTGAATCAATTGGAAGTACACCAATTGGTTGGTCTTCACGCTTGTTAGCATCGGCAGGATTATAACCTCGACCTGTGCGAGCAGTAAGTCTCATACGGAAATGAGCATCTGACTCAAGTGTTGCAATATGAAGATCCGGATTTAGAACTTCGATATCGCTGTCTGCTTGAATGTCAGCAGCCGTTACTGTACCAGGACCTTTAACATCGATCTCAAGTGTTTTCTCTTCATCAGAGTAAATCTTTAACGCTAACTTTTTAACGTTTAAAATGATGTTTGTTACATCTTCAACAACTCCAGGAACTGTTGAAAATTCATGTAATACACCTTCAATTTGAATAGATGTTACAGCTGCACCAGGGAGTGAGGATAATAGGATACGACGTAAGGAGTTACCCAAAGTAGTACCATATCCACGCTCAAGTGGTTCGACGACGAATTTACCGTACTTTCTATCATCGCTGATTTCTACCGTTTCGATTTTTGGCTTTTCAATCTCTATCAATATAAACCCTCCTTCAAAACGTCGAAACCTCGGCTAGACGGCTGATTTCTCAAATGCCTAACCGAAATTCCCTATTAGACAGTTCCCGAATGTGCACAACAAATGGAAAACATTTCGTTGCATGAATAAATTCTACACCATCATCATTATAGACAACGAAATAGAATCTATACATATTAATTATACACGACGACGTTTTGGTGGGCGGCATCCGTTGTGAGGTACAGGAGTAACATCTTTAATAGCTGTTACTTCTAAACCTGCAGCTTGAAGAGCACGGATAGCTGCTTCACGACCAGCACCAGGGCCTTTAACTGTAACTTCAAGAGTTTTCATTCCGTTATCCATAGAAACTTTAGCAGCAGTTTCAGCAGCCATTTGCGCAGCAAATGGAGTAGATTTACGAGAACCTCTGAAGCCAAGTGCGCCTGCACTAGACCAAGCAATCGCATTACCGTGAACATCTGTAATTGTTACAATAGTGTTGTTAAACGTTGAGCGAATATGAGCTACACCAGCTTCAATATTCTTTTTCACGCGACGTTTACGTGTATTAGTTTTACGTGCCATCTGTTAATGACCTCCCTTACTAATTATTTCTTCTTGTTCGCTACAGTACGGCGTGGGCCTTTACGTGTACGAGCATTGTTTTTACTGTTTTGACCACGAACTGGTAAACTACGACGGTGGCGGATACCACGGTATGAACCAATCTCAATTAAACGTTTGATGTTTAAAGAAACTTCACGACGAAGATCGCCTTCTACTTTATAGCTATCTAAAATATCACGAATTTTACCTAATTCTTCTTCTGTTAAGTCACGAACGCGAGTATCTTCAGAAACTCCAGCTTCAGCTAGAACTTTTTCAGCAGTTGGACGACCAATACCGAAAATGTATGTTAATGAAATTACTACACGCTTGTCACGAGGAATATCAACACCAGCAATACGTGCCATATGAATAGTGCACCTCCTTATTGATTAACCTTGTTTTTGTTTATGCTTAGGGTTTTCACAAATTACCATTACTTTACCTTTTCTACGGATAACTTTACATTTTTCGCAGATTGGTTTAACTGATGGTCTGACTTTCATGTTTCATACCTCCTTGATAGTACGGAGTGCATAGGTTTTATTTGAAACGGTACGTAATTCTACCGCGAGTTAAATCGTATGGTGACAATTCTACAGTTACTTTATCACCAGGTAAGATTCGAATGAAATGCATGCGAATTTTTCCTGATACGTGAGCAAGTACTGTATGACCATTTTCTAATTCTACCTTGAACATAGCGTTAGGTAAAGTCTCAGCAACTGTACCTTCAACTTCAATTACATCGTCTTTTGCCATTAAAGTGCTCTCCTTTCTTTGAAACAGTAACAAGCTATCATTAAACGACTTAAAAAGAACCTGTTCTGAACATCCGGAGATCGTAATCATTAAATTCAAGATGATTGACGCTAATATACATCTTTACCATTTTAACAGCAATTCAGACGAAAAACGATCATCGTGAATTTAGATAATTACTGTTTACTGTCCAGTGCATCTAGCGAGGAATGGATAGAGATAACATCCTTTAACATTACAATGCTGTCAGAATTTCATATCCCGTCTCAGTAATTGCAATAGTATGTTCGAAGTGCGCACACATTTTACCATCTACTGTGACAACTGTCCAGTTATCAGGTAATGTTTTTACATATCGCATACCAGCATTCACCATTGGCTCAACTGCCAATACCATGCCTGGACGTAGACGCGGTCCTTTATTCGGTGGACCATAATGAGGTACTTGCGGATCTTCATGTAAGTCTTTGCCGACCCCATGGCCAACATATTCTCTTACAATCGAAAAGTTACGTGATTCTGCGTACTGTTGAATAGCATGTGAAATATTCGACAAACGCTCACCCGGCTTAGCTTCTGCTAATCCTTTGTAGAGAGATTGCTCAGTCACATCAAGCAGCTCTTGATTTTCTAATGAAATCTTTCCTACTCCATATGTCCAAGCTGAATCACCGTGATAGCCACCGAATTTAGCTCCGATGTCTAAACTGATGATATCCCCTTCATTAAGCTTGCGTTCACCCGGAATACCATGAACTAATTCTTCATTCACAGAAGCACATACACTGCCGCGAAAACCATTATACCCTTTAAAAGACGGAATTGCATCATGTTGACGAATAAAATTTTCAGCAATTGCATCCAATTCTATAGTCGTAATACCTGGAGCGATATGCTTTTTTAACTCTTGATGAGTTAAAGCCACGATTCGTCCAGCTTCACGCATGACCTCAATTTCCTCTGGTGTCTTGCAAATGATCATTGCTTAACCCCAGCAAGTAATTGACGAACATCCTCAAACACAATGTTAATATCTTGATTACCATTAATATTGCGTAGATAACCTTTTTCTTGATAGAAATCAAGTAGAGGTTGAGATTGTTTAACATTAACTGAAAGTCTAGTTGAAACCGTCTCAGCATTGTCATCTGCACGTTGGTAAAGCTCTCCGCCACATTTGTCACAAACTCCTTCTTTCGCAGGAGGATTGAATACTAAGTGGTAAGTAGCTCCGCAATCTTTACAAATGCGGCGTCCAGTAAGACGCTCCATTAAAATGCTTTGATCTACATCAATATTAATCACATAATCAATTTGCTTGTTTAGTTCTTTTGTAATTGTTTCAAGAGCTTCTGCTTGGGCTACTGTTCTTGGGAAGCCATCAAGTAAAAAGCCGTTTTCACAATCTTGTTTGTTTAAACGCTCGCGCACAATTCCAATTGTTACTTCATCAGGAACAAGGTTACCTTGATCCATAAATGATTTAGCTTTTAAACCTAGTTGCGTTCCTTCTTTAATTGCAGCTCGGAACATATCTCCTGTTGAGATATGAGGGATATCGTAATGCTCAACGATTTTTTCTGCTTGAGTACCTTTCCCAGCACCAGGAAGGCCCATTAACACTAAATTCATTTCTTGCTTCCCCCTCAGTATCTTATCCGTTTAATGGGAAAGCAGCTTGCTTCCCACTAAACAGCTTTACTTAATAAATCCCTTATAATGGCGTTTCACTAATTGACTCTCAAGCTGTTTCATTGTCTCAAGAGCTACACCGACAACAATTAACAAACTAGTACCGCCGATCTGAGCAGATGATGGTAAGTTTGCAATTTTGATGAACAGAACCGGCAACACAGCAATTAACGCAAGGAATATCGAGCCGATTAATGTCAGACGATATAACACTTTCGTTAAATAAGCTTGTGTGCTTTTACCAGGACGGATGCCTGGGATGTAGCCACCTTGCTTTTTCAAGTTCTCTGCTACTTGTTCAGGGTTAACTTGAACAAATGTATAGAAGTAACAAAAAGCAATGATTAACGCTACATACACTATCATACCAATTGGCTTAGTATAGTCAAATGTATTCTGAATCCACGTCGTTACATCATTTGGACCGAAAAATGATGCAATTGTTGGTGGTGTAATAATAAATGAAACTGCAAAGATAACAGGAATAACCCCAGCAGCATTTACTTTTAACGGTAAATGAGTGGATTGACCTCCAACAGGATTACGACCAGCTGAACCCTTTGCATATTGAATAGGAATTTTTCGTAGCGCTTGTTGGAAATAAATAACCCCAACAATAATAGCTAAAACTGCAATTGCAATTAAAACTACCGTTACGATACGAATGAATAATTGATCCCCAACGTCTTCAAATTGCTGTGCATAAATTTGATTTAATGTTGTCGGAATACCAGCTGCAATCCCAGCAAAGATAATGATAGAAATACCATTACCTACGCCTTTTGCAGTAATCTGCTCTCCTAACCACATTAAGAAGGCAGTACCTGCCGTTAACACTGTAGCAATTAGAAGATACGTAGAAATTCCTGGATTAGCGATCAATTGTCCGCCCGAAATATTGTTGAATCCTATAGACATACCTAAAGCCTGGATAAATCCAAGCACAATTGTTCCATAACGAGTTACTTGAGCTAATTTACGGCGCCCAACATCTCCCTGCTTTGACCATTCTGTAAACTTAGGTACAACATCCATCTGCAATAATTGGACGATGATGGATGCTGTAATATAAGGCATAATGCCCATAGCAAGAATGGAGAAGTTTTTTAACGCGCCGCCGCCAAATGTATTCAGAACTCCGAATACATTTAACCCATCTTGCAATTTTAGTACATCCGTATTAACACTTGGTACAGGAATAAATGTACCAATTCGGAAGACAATTAACATTAACAAAGTGAAAAAGATTTTTTGTCTTATTTCACGCACGCGCATTAAATTGGAGATTGTTTGAAACATTAGATCACCTCAACTGTACCGCCAGCAGCTTCGATAGCTTCTTTAGCAGTTGAAGAGAATTTAGCAGCTTTAACAGTTAGCTTAGAGTTTAATGTACCGTTTCCTAGTACTTTAACGCCAGCTTTTGCTTTGCTTACTAAACCAGTTTCGATTAATAATTCTGGTGTTACTTCAGTTCCATCTTCAAAACGGTTAAGAGCTTCTAAATTAACGATCGCGTATTCTTTGCGATTGATATTAGTGAACCCACGTTTTGGAAGACGACGGAATAAAGGAGTTTGACCACCTTCGAAGCCAGGTCTTACGCCACCGCCAGAGCGAGCGTTTTGCCCTTTGTGACCTTTACCTGAAGTCTTTCCGTTACCTGAACCAGTACCACGACCTACACGGTTACGTACTTTACGTGAACCTTCAGCTGGTTTCAATTCATGAAGTTTCATTCCGGAGCACCTCCTTAGAGTGACAATTTATACTTATTGCTCTTTTACTGTAACAAGGTGAGCTACTTTGTTAATCATTCCGCGAATTGCAGGATTATCGTCTTGAACGACAGTTTGATTTAACTTACGTAGGCCAAGTGTACGAACAGTTACACGTTGATCTTCTGGACGACCAATTACGCTACGAGTAAGGGTAATTGCTAGTTTGTTTGCCATTCTATATCCCTCCCTTATCCTAACAGTTCTTCTACAGTCTTGCCACGTAGTTTTGCAACATCTTCAGCACGTTTTAGGTTAGCTAAACCGTTAAGAGTTGCACGTACCATGTTGATTGGAGTGTTTGAACCTAAAGATTTAGATAGAATATCACTTACTCCACCCAATTCTAGTACCGCACGAACTGGGCCACCAGCGATAACTCCTGTACCTTCAGAAGCAGGTTTTAAGAAAATTTGACCTGCACCAAATTGTCCAAGGATTTCGTGTGGAATAGTTGTACCAACCATAGGTACAGTAATTAAGTTTTTCTTCGCATCTTCAATAGCTTTACGGATTGCATCTGGTACCTCTTGTGCTTTACCAGTACCGAATCCAACGTGACCGTTTTTGTCACCAACTACAACTAATGCAGCGAAGCGGAAACGACGTCCACCTTTCACAACTTTAGCTACGCGGTTAACGGTAACAACACGTTCTTCAAGCTCTAATTTATTTGGATCAATACGACGCATGATTTTCCCTCCTTTTACAATTAGAATTGTAATCCAGCTTCACGAGCAGCGTCAGCTAATGCTTTAACACGGCCATGATATAAATAACCGCCACGGTCGAATACTACTTCGTTTACACCTTTTTCTACTGCGCGTTTAGCGACTAATTCGCCAACTTTGATAGCAGCTTCAGTGTTACCAGTGCTTTCTAAAGTCAGGTCTTTATCTAACGTTGAAGCACTTGCGATTGTTACTGAATTTAAATCGTCGATAACTTGTGCGTAAATATGTTGATTAGAACGGAACACGTTTAAACGCGGACGAGTTGCAGTTCCAGATAACTTCGCACGAACACGAGCATGTCTTTTTTTACGAACTTTGTTTTTATCAAGCTTCGTGATCATTTCGGGCACTCCTTTCTTTTACCTAACCGGCATTACTTCTTAGCAGTTTTACCTTCTTTACGACGTACATATTCGCCTTCGTAACGAATACCTTTACCTTTGTAAGGCTCTGGTGGACGAACGTCACGAATATTTGCAGCTAATGCACCTACGCGTTCTTTATCAATACCTTTAATAACGATCTTAGTTTGAGAAGGAACTTCGATTTCGATTCCTGTTTCAGGAGTAATCTCAACTGGGTGAGAGTATCCAACGCTCAATACTAATTTGCTACCAGATTTTTGTGCACGGTAACCTACACCGACTAATTCTAAACCACGTTCGAATCCTTTAGTAACACCTTCAACCATGTTACCTAAAAGGCTACGAGTAGTTCCGTGAAGAGCGCGGTGCTCTTTATTGTCGCTAGGACGATTAACAACTAGTACGTTGTCTTCAACTTTAATTTCGATTTCAGGGTGGAATGTACGAGTTAATTCACCCTTTGGTCCTTTTACAGTTACAGTGTTGCTCTCGTTCGTAACTGTAACACCTGCTGGAAGTTCTAAAGGCTTTTTACCAACACGTGACATAGTTACACCTCCATTCACATTTAAAACTTATTACCAAACGTACGCTAATACTTCTCCACCAGTTTGCTTTTGACGAGCTTCTTTGTCAGTTAAAACACCTTGAGAAGTAGAAACGATTGCGATACCTAAACCGTTAAGTACACGTGGTACTTCGTTAGTTTTTGCATAAACACGTAGACCAGGTTTACTGATACGTTTTAAGCCTGTAATTACACGTTCGTTATTTGAACCGTATTTTAAGAAGATACGGATAATACCTTGTTTGTTGTCTTCGATGTATTCTACATCACGTACGAAACCCTCACGCTTAAGGATTTCTGCAATTTGCTTCTTAATGTTAGAAGCAGGAACTTCAATTTTCTCATGACGAACCATGTTCGCATTGCGGATACGAGTTAGTAAATCTGCAATAGGATCAGTCATTACCATATTAATTTACCTCCTTCCCAAACTTGGGTTTTACCAACTAGCTTTTTTAACACCAGGAATTTGACCTTTATAAGCAAGCTCACGGAAACAAATACGGCAAAGCTTGAATTTACGTAGTACTGAGTGTGGACGTCCACAACGTTCGCAACGTGTATACTCTTGTACTTGGAATTTTTGCTGGCGTTTTTGCTTCGCAATCATTGATTTTTTAGCCACATTTTCGCCTCCTCTGCTTAACGTTGGCAGTTATTACTTCTGGAATGGCATACCGAACTGAGTTAAAAGCTCACGAGCTTCTTCATCAGTGTTTGCTGTTGTAACAATAACGATATCCATACCACGAACTTTAGTTACTTTATCATAATCGATCTCTGGGAAGATCAATTGTTCTTTAACACCTAACGTGTAGTTTCCACGACCATCAAATGCTTTTTTAGATACACCACGGAAATCACGCACACGTGGAAGTGATACTGATACTAGTTTATCGAAGAATTCGTACATACGCTCGCCGCGTAAAGTAACTTTCGCACCGATTGGCATACCTTCACGAAGACGGAAACCAGCGATAGATTTTTTCGCACGAGTTACAACAGGTTTTTGACCAGTGATTTCAGCTAGTTCTTCAACAGCGTTATCTAAAGCTTTTGAGTTAGAAACAGCATCACCGATACCCATGTTGATTACGATCTTGTCGATTTTTGGCACTTGCATTACAGATTCATAATTAAACTTGCTAACTAGAGCAGGAGTAATCTCTTTTGTAAATTTCTCTTTAAGACGGTTCATGTGAACTAAACCTCCCTTCACATTTCATTAATTATTTATCTAAAGTTTCACCAGATTTTTTTGCTACACGTACCTTTTTGCCATCGATAACTTGGTACCCAACACGAGTTGGCTCACCAGATTTAGGATCCAACGGCATTACGTTTGATACGTGGATAGGTGCCTCTTGGCTAACGATTCCACCTTGTGGATTTACTTGAGAAGGTTTAGAGTGTTTTTTAACAACGTTCACGCCTTCAACAAGTACACGGTCTTTCTTTGGGAAAGCTGCAAGTACTTCACCTTGCTTACCTTTGTCTTTACCAGAGATAACCACTACTTTGTCGCCCTTTTTAACATGCATCCTATTCGCACCTCCTTAAAAGGCATTTTGTATTTGTTCTATATATCAATTAGATAACTTCTGGAGCTAATGATACGATCTTCATGAAGTTGTTATCACGTAATTCACGAGCAACTGGTCCGAAGATACGAGTACCACGTGGTCCTTTGTCGTCACGGATGATTACGCAAGCATTTTCGTCGAAACGGATGTAAGAACCGTCAGTACGGCGAACACCACTTTTTGTACGTACAACAACAGCTTTAACAACGTCACCTTTTTTAACAACGCCTCCTGGTGTTGCTTGTTTCACCGTACAAACGATAACATCACCAATGTTTGCTGTCTTGCGACCTGAACCACCAAGTACTTTAATAGTAAGTACCTCACGTGCACCAGAGTTGTCTGCAACTTTTAAACGAGATTCTTGTTGAATCATGTACGAAACCTCCCTTCGGATGAATCATTCTTATCCGATCTATCTTAACTATTAGATGATAACAGCTTTTTCTACAACTTCTACTAGACGGAAACGTTTAGTAGCTGATAACGGACGAGTTTCCATGATCTTCACGATATCGCCTAGTTGAGCTGTATTGTTTTCATCGTGAGCTTTGAATTTCTTTGAGTATTTTACACGCTTGCCATAAAGCGAATGCTTTTTGTAAGTTTCAACAAGAACAGTAACAGTCTTATCCATTTTGTCAGAAACTACGCGGCCAGTGTAAACTTTACGTTGGTTGCGTTCACTCATTCTGAAAGCCTCCTCTCAGACTTAATTATTTATTAGCAGCAATCTCTCTTTCACGAACTACAGTTTTCATACGAGCGATCGATTTGCGCACTTCGCGAATACGAGTAGTATTCTCTAATTGTCCAGTCGCTAATTGGAAACGAAGGTTAAACAACTCTTCTTTTAAAGCCTTAACTTTTTGTTCAATTTCAGCAGTGGTAAGGTCACGAATTTCATTAGCTTTCATTAGAATCACCACCAATTTCTTCACGTTTTACAAACTTACATTTTACAGGTAGCTTGTGTGCAGCTAAACGTAAAGCTTCACGTGCAACCTCTTCAGATACACCTGAAATTTCAAACATTACTTTTCCAGGTTTAACAACTGCTACCCAACCTTCAGGAGCACCTTTACCAGAACCCATTCGGACTTCTAGAGGCTTAGCAGTATAAGGTTTAGAAGGGAAAATTTTAATCCATACTTTACCGCCACGTTTCATGTAACGAGTCATTGCGATACGAGCAGCTTCGATTTGACGGTTTGTAATCCAAGAAGCTTCAGTAGCTTGTAAACCGAATTCACCGAAATGTACTTCCGTACCACCTTTAGCGCGTCCACGCATTTTTCCGCGGTGTTCGCGACGATATTTAACGCGTTTTGGTAATAACATAATTATTTTCCTCCTTCCTCAGTTTTCTTTTTAGTAGGAAGAACCTCTCCACGATAGATCCATACTTTCACACCAAGTTTACCATAAGTAGTATCTGCTTCAGCGTGAGCATAGTCAATATCAGCGCGAAGTGTATGAAGTGGAACTGTACCTTCACTGTAATATTCAGAACGAGCAATATCAGCTCCGCCTAAACGACCAGATACCATTGTTTTGATACCTTGTGCGCCAGCACGCATACTACGTTGAATAGCTTGCTTTTGAGCACGACGGAATGATACACGGTTCTCAAGTTGGCGAGCGATGTTTTCAGCTACTAGTTTAGCATCTAAATCTGCTCGTTTAATTTCAAGGATGTTAATGTGTACACGCTTGCCTGTTAATTGGTTAAGAGCTTTACGAAGTGATTCTACTTCAGTACCACCTTTACCAATTACCATACCAGGTTTTGCAGTGTGGATCGTTACGTTTAAGCGGTTAGCAGCGCGTTCGATTTCAACTTTAGAAACAGCTGCATCGTTTAAACGTTTAGCGATATATTCACGTACTTTTAAGTCTTCATGTAATAAGTCAGCGTAGTCTTTGCCAGCGAACCATCTTGATTCCCAATCACGGATGACACCGACGCGAAGACCGACCGGATTTACCTTTTGACCCATGAATTATCCCTCCTTCTTTTCTGATACCACGATTGTGATGTGGCTTGTGCGCTTGTTGATTTGGCTTGCACGTCCCATAGCGCGTGGACGGAAACGTTTTAAAGTTGGACCTTCGTTAACAAAAGCGTCAGTAATAACTAAATTGTTAGCGTCCATTTCATAATTGTGTTCTGCATTGGCAATAGCAGATTTTAATACTTTCTCAACGACTGGAGAAGCAGCCTTTGGCGTGTGAAGTAGCACTGCTAGCGCTTCACCCACTTGCTTACCTCGAATTAAATCTACAACTAAACGAACTTTACGAGGAGCAATACGTACTGTTCTCGCGACAGCTTTAGCTTGCATTTAAAAGCCTCCTCTCATATTAGCGTCTTGTTTTCTTATCATCACTTGCGTGACCTTTGTAAGTACGAGATGGTGCGAATTCACCAAGTTTGTGACCTACCATGTCTTCAGTAACATAAACTGGTACATGTTTACGACCGTCATATACAGCAATTGTATGACCAATGAACTGAGGGAAGATAGTTGAACGACGAGACCAAGTTTTTACTACTTGCTTGCTGTCAGTTTCGTTTAACTTCTCAATTTTGTTGATTAAATGGTCATCTACAAAAGGTCCTTTCTTTAAGCTGCGACCCATAAATGAACCTCCCTTCGTGATTGTCCTACGGTTCGTTTGAACCGTAGCTCAATCCCGTTATTTTTTACGACGACGAACGATAAATTTATCGGATTTGTTTTTCTTCTTACGAGTTTTGTAACCAAGTGTTGGTTTACCCCATGGACTCATTGGAGACT
The DNA here is from genome assembly GCF_053667915.1 of Priestia sp. JNUCC 25. Lineage (NCBI taxonomy): Bacteria > Bacillati > Bacillota > Bacilli > Caryophanales > Bacillaceae > Priestia > Priestia sp. JNUCC 25. The sequence goes on along the minus strand of NZ_CM132211.1, from coordinate 132,413 downwards.
TACGTCCGATTGGAGCACGTCCTTCACCACCACCGTGTGGGTGATCGTTAGGGTTCATTACAGAACCACGTACAGTTGGACGGATACCTAACCAACGAGAACGACCGGCTTTACCGATGTTGATTAACTCGTGTTGTTCGTTACCAACTTGACCTACAGTTGCACGACAAGTTGCAAGAATCATGCGTACTTCACCAGAAGTTAAACGTACTAATACGTATTTACCTTCTTTACCAAGTACTTGAGCAGATGTACCTGCAGAACGAACTAATTGTCCACCTTTACCAGGTTTCAATTCGATGTTGTGTACTACTGTACCAACAGGAATGTTAGCTAAAGGAAGCGCGTTACCTACTTTAATGTCAGCTTCAGGACCTGACATAACTTCTAAACCTACTTTTAGGTTTTTAGGAGCAAGGATGTAACGTTTTTCACCATCAGCATAATGAATTAATGCGATGTTAGCTGAACGGTTTGGATCATATTCGATTGTAGCAACGCGTCCAGGTATTCCATCTTTATCGCGTTTAAAATCGATGATACGGTATTGACGCTTGTGCCCACCACCTTGGTGACGAACAGTCAATTTACCTTGGTTGTTACGACCACCTTTTCTCTTGACAGGTGCAAGTAACGATTTTTCTGGTTTGTCAGTAGTAATTTCAGCGAAATCAGAAACTGACATGCCACGACGACCATTTGAGGTTGGTTTATACTTTTTAATCGCCATCTCAATTTCCCTCCTTCTCTAGTAATCTTAAGCTTCGAAGAATTCGATTTCGTTGCTCTCTTGAGTTAGTGTTACTACCGCTTTACGACGACGGTTAGTAAGACCACTGTAGCGACCTACACGCTTGAATTTACCTTTGTAGTTCATGATGTTTACTTTTTCAACTTTTACGTCAAAGATTTTTTCGATAGCATCTTTAACCTCAGTTTTATTAGCTCTTACATCAACATCAAACGTATATTTTTTCTCAGCCATTAAGTCTGTTGAACGTTCTGTAATTACGGGGCGCTTAATAATATCACGAGGATCTTTCATTATGCAAGCACCTCCTCTACTTTTTCAACTGCGTCTTTAGTGATTACAAGCTTATCATGGTTCATAACGTCTAATACGCTTAAACCATTAGCTGCAACAACTGTTACACCAGGAATATTACGTGCTGAAAGTGCAACGTTTTCGTTAAGATCAGCAGTTACTACTAATGCTTTGCGTTCTACTGTTAGGTTTTTAAGAACTGCTACCATTTCTTTTGTTTTTGGAGCATCAAAAGAAAGAGCTTCAAGAACAACGATGCTGTTATCTTGAACTTTAGTTGATAATGCAGACTTAATTGCTAAACGACGAACTTTTTTAGGTAATTTGTAGCTATAGCTTCTTGGAACTGGACCAAATACTACGCCACCACCACGCCATTGTGGAGAACGGATAGATCCTTGACGAGCACGACCAGTACCTTTTTGACGCCATGGCTTACGGCCACCGCCTCTTACTTCAGAACGATTTTTAACTTTAGAAGTACCTTGACGTTGAGATGCGCGTTGCATTACGATCGCGTCGAAAAGTACTTTGTTGTTTGGTTCGATACCGAAAACGGCATCTTGAAGTTCGATTTCTCCAACGTTTTCACCGTTTTGGTTAAACAATGCTACTTTTGGCATTGGTTATTCCTCCTTTCTCGAAGAATTATTATTTAGATTTAACTGCAGATTTAACAGTAACTAGAGATTTTCTAGCTCCTGGCACGTTACCTTTTACTAATAAAAGATTGCGTTCTGCGTCAACTTTAACGATTGATAAGTTTTGCACAGTGATGCGCTCTCCACCCATGCGTCCTGGTAATAATTTACCTTTGAATACGCGGTTTGGAGCTACAGGACCCATTGAACCTGGGCGACGGTGGTAGCGAGAACCATGAGACATAGGTCCGCGAGATTGTCCGTGGCGTTTAATAGCACCTTGGAAACCTTTACCTTTTGAGATTCCTGTTACATCAATTACATCGCCTTCTGCGAAAATATCAACCTTGACTTCTTGACCAACTTCATATGCTGAAGCGTCCACACCGCGTAACTCACGGATGAAGCGCTTAGGAGCAGTATTAGCTTTAGTAGCATGTCCTTTTGCAGGTTTGTTAGATAGTTTTTCACGGATATCTTCGAAACCTAATTGGATTGCTTCGTAACCGTCTGTCTCAGCGTTTTTAACTTGAAGAACTACGTTAGCAGAAGCTTCAATTACTGTTACTGGGATCAAGTCACCATTTTCAGCAAATACTTGAGTCATACCGATCTTTCTTCCTAAGATTCCTTTGGCCATTAGTCACACCTCCTAAGTATCTTTTCATTCTTTATTTTAAATTAAAGTTTAATTTCGATATCTACACCAGATGGTAAGTCTAAACGCATTAATGAATCAACAGTTTGTGGTGTTGGATTCACGATATCAATTAAGCGTTTATGCGTGCGCATTTCGAACTGCTCACGAGAATCTTTATATTTGTGTACTGCACGTAGAATTGTATAAATTGATTTTTCAGTCGGTAATGGAATCGGACCAGATACAGCCGCACCAGAACGTTTTGCAGTTTCTACGATTTTCTCAGCAGATTGATCAAGAATTCTGTGATCATATGCTTTTAAACGAATGCGAATTTTTTCTTTTGCCATTATTTTCCCTCCTTTTTCGCCTATTTTACAATAGACATTCTCCGCGGAAATTTCCCCACACTCGCCATGGCAAAGCGGCCGGGTGTGTCGGCAACCTTCCGCATCATCGCAGTCAAAGACCAACATTTTTATTATACTAAAAATGGGTTCATATTGCAACAATAAAGTTAAAAAACTTTTTCATGTGTCGCACACTTTTTTCATTATATATAAAAGGAGATCATTTTGCAAGTGTAATAGTAAAAACTATCTTTACCTTTTATCACCAAATAAAAAAGGAGTAGGTTACCCTACTCCCTTTACTGAAACGAGAAATTACTCGCTGATTTTAGCTACAACGCCAGCGCCTACTGTACGTCCACCTTCACGGATTGAGAATTTAGTACCTTCTTCAATCGCGATTGGAGCGATAAGTTCAACAGTCATTTCGATGTTGTCGCCAGGCATTACCATTTCTACGCCTTCAGGTAAGTTACAAATACCAGTTACATCAGTTGTACGGAAGTAGAACTGTGGACGGTAGTTTGTGAAGAATGGAGTGTGACGTCCACCTTCGTCTTTAGAAAGAACGTATACTTCAGCAGTAAATTTAGTGTGTGGAGTGATTGAGCCTGGTTTAGCTAATACTTGTCCACGTTGGATTTCTTCACGTGCTACACCACGAAGTAAAGCACCGATGTTGTCGCCAGCTTCAGCATAGTCAAGAAGCTTACGGAACATTTCTACACCTGTTACAGTAGTAGATTTTGGCTCTTCAGTTAAACCGATGATGTCGATAACGTCACCAACTTTAACTTGTCCACGCTCTACACGACCTGTAGCAACTGTACCACGACCAGTGATTGAGAATACGTCCTCAACTGGCATCATGAATGGTTTTTCAGTGTCACGTTCTGGAGTTGGGATGTACTCATCAACAGCGTCCATAAGCTCGATGATTTTAGCTTCCCAATCAGCGTCGCCTTCAAGAGCTTTAAGAGCAGAACCTTTGATTACTGGTACATCGTCACCAGGGAAGTCGTATTCAGAAAGAAGGTCACGTACTTCCATTTCTACTAATTCAAGTAGCTCTTCGTCGTCTACCATGTCACATTTGTTTAAGAATACAACTAGGTAAGGTACACCTACTTGACGAGAAAGAAGGATGTGCTCACGAGTTTGTGGCATTGGACCATCAGCAGCAGATACTACTAAGATACCGCCATCCATTTGAGCAGCACCAGTGATCATGTTTTTAACATAGTCAGCATGTCCTGGGCAGTCAACGTGTGCATAGTGACGAGTGTCAGTTTCATACTCAACGTGTGCAGTTGAGATTGTGATTCCACGCTCGCGCTCTTCTGGAGCAGCGTCGATCATGTCGTAAGCCATTGCTGCACCTTTACCACTTTTCTTAGCAAGAACAGTAGTGATAGCAGCTGTTAAAGTTGTTTTACCATGGTCAACGTGACCAATTGTACCGATATTGGCATGTGTTTTTGAACGGTCGAATTTTTCCTTAGCCATTCGAAAATCCTCCTTAAAATTCATGTAGTTTATGTTTTATGAGGCCGTGAAAGGGAATGAGCTCCACTTTCACAGCGTACATAAGTAGTTATACTTCAATAAAGAGTGAAAATCAATTATTCACCTTTATTTTTTTTAATAATTTCTTCTGAAATTGATTTAGGAACTTCTTCGTAGTGATCGAAGTGCATAGAATATGTTCCGCGACCTTGAGTGTTTGAACGTAATGCAGTTGCATAACCAAACATTTCAGAAAGTGGAACGAATGCACGTACAACTTGAGCGTTACCGCGTGCTTCCATACCTTCTACACGTCCACGACGAGACGTAATGTCACCCATGATATCTCCTAAGTATTCGTCAGGGATAACAACTTCAACCTTCATCATTGGTTCAAGGATAGCTGGGTTACATTTTGATACTGCGTTTTTAAGAGCCATAGAAGCGGCAATTTTAAACGCCATCTCACTTGAGTCAACGTCATGGTAAGATCCATCAACTAAAGCAGCTTTGATATCGATTAATGGATAACCAGCAAGAACACCGTTTTGTAATGCATCTTCAAGACCAGCTTGAACTGCAGGGATGTATTCACGTGGAACTACACCACCAACGATTTTGTTCTCAAATTCAAAGCCTTTTCCTTCTTCGTTAGGTTCGAACTCAATCCAAACGTGACCGAATTGTCCACGACCACCAGATTGACGAGCGAATTTACCTTCAACTTTCGCACCAGCGCGGAAAGTTTCACGGTAAGCTACTTGAGGAGCACCAACGTTTGCTTCTACTTTGAATTCGCGACGCATACGGTCAACGATGATGTCAAGGTGAAGCTCACCCATACCAGAGATGATGATTTGACCAGTCTCTGTATTAGTTTCCGCACGGAAAGTTGGATCTTCTTCTTGTAACTTTTGAAGAGCTGTAGTCATTTTATCTTGGTCAGCTTTTGATTTTGGCTCAACAGATAAAGAGATAACTGGCTCTGGGAATTCCATAGACTCAAGAATTACAAGACTCTTTTCGTCACATAGAGTATCACCAGTAGAAGTATCTTTTAATCCTACAGCTGCCGCGATATCTCCAGCGTATACTTCAGAAATCTCTTCACGAGAGTTAGCATGCATTTGTAGGATACGACCTACACGCTCACGCTTACCTTTTGTAGAGTTTTTGATGTATGAACCAGAGCTTAGTACACCAGAGTACACACGGAAGAACGTTAATTTACCAACATAAGGGTCCGTCATAACTTTGAACGCTAGTGCTGAGAAAGGAGCGTTGTCGCTAGACTCACGCGTAACTTCTTCTTCTGTGTCAGGTACGATACCTTGGATTGATGGTACATCTACTGGAGATGGTAGGTAGTCAATTACTGCATCTAGCATTAATTGTACACCTTTGTTTTTGAATGCTGAACCACAGATAACTGGGTAGAATTCAACGTCACAAGTACCTTTACGGATACCAGCTTTTAGTTCTTCAACTGTAAGCTCGCCTTCGTCTAAGTACTTCATCATTAATTCTTCATCAAGTTCTGCAACAGCTTCTACTAAGCTTGCACGGTATTCTTCAGCTTGCTCTTTGTATTCCTCAGGAATTTCACGAGACTCTGAACGAGTACCTAAGTCATCTTCGTAGAAGTATGCTTTCATTTCCACTAGGTCAATGATTGCTTCGAACTCATCTTCAGCACCAATTGGTAACTGAATTGGGTGAGCATTTGCACCTAAACGATCGTGGATCGTTTTTACAGAGTACAAGAAGTCAGCACCAATTTTGTCCATTTTGTTAACGAATACGACACGGGGAACACCGTACGTAGTCGCTTGACGCCATACTGTTTCTGTTTGAGGCTCAACACCAGATTGAGCATCAAGAACTGCCACAGCGCCATCAAGTACACGTAATGAACGCTCAACTTCAACAGTGAAGTCTACGTGTCCAGGAGTATCGATGATGTTAACGCGGTGACCTTTCCAAGAAGCAGTTGTCGCAGCAGACGTGATAGTGATACCACGTTCTTGCTCTTGCTCCATCCAGTCCATTTGTGAAGCTCCTTCATGAGTTTCACCAATTTTATGGATACGGCCAGTATAATAAAGAACACGCTCAGTTGTTGTTGTTTTACCAGCATCAATGTGAGCCATGATCCCAATATTACGAGTGTTTTCTAAGGAGAACTCTCTTGCCATCTTAGGTATTTCTCCTTCCATATTATGATTTGTTTTTTAAAAAGTTTCGTTAAAAGATTACCAACGGTAATGAGCAAATGCTTTGTTAGCTTCTGCCATTTTGTGAGTATCTTCACGTTTCTTAACTGCAGCACCAGTGTTGTTAGCTGCATCAAGGATTTCGTTAGCTAAACGCTCTTCCATCGTTTTTTCTCCACGAAGACGAGCATAGTTTACTAACCAACGAAGACCTAGAGTAGTACGACGCTCTGGACGTACTTCTACAGGAACTTGGTAGTTAGAACCCCCTACACGGCGTGCTCTAACTTCTAGTACAGGCATGATGTTTTTAAGAGCTTGGTCGAATACTTCCATAGCTTCTTTACCACTGCGCTCTTGTACTAAATCGAATGCTCTATAAAGAATAGCTTGTGACTTACCGCGCTTTCCATCAAGCATCATTTTGTTGATTAAGCGAGATACAAGCTTAGAATTGTAAATCGGATCTGGTAATACGTCTCTTTTTGCAACAGGTCCCTTACGTGGCATTCTACTTCCTCCTTTCACTTTTAAAAGTTTATCTATTAATTGTTAAGCTATTATTTTTTAGCTGCTTTTGGTCGCTTAGTACCATATTTAGAACGACCTTGCATACGGCCATCCACACCAGCAGTATCAAGTGCACCACGTACGATATGGTAACGTACCCCTGGTAAATCTTTTACACGTCCACCGCGGATAAGTACCACGCTGTGTTCTTGTAAGTTGTGACCAATACCTGGGATATAAGCTGTTACCTCGATACCGTTTGTTAAACGTACACGAGCATATTTACGAAGAGCCGAGTTCGGTTTCTTCGGTGTCATAGTACCCACACGTGTACATACACCACGTTTTTGTGGAGAAGATTGGTTAGTTTGAGCTTTTTTGAAGCTGTTGTAACCTCTGTTTAAAGCAGGTGAGTCAGATTTTTTACCTTTACTCACACGACCATTACGGATTAATTGGTTAATAGTAGGCATTTAAATTTTCCTCCTTTCGCCTTTTGTAAGACCACACATCCAGGTGGTTCATTTTTTAGCAAAAAACAAAGTCTTTGAAACTAAAAGTTCAAAAACGTGTTAACTAATAATTGCAACAGTTGCAGCGTTAACTTCTATCCTACAAGCTTGACCAAGCTTTCGCATAGAAGGGACATACGTATACGGAACGTTTTCTCGCTGTGCCGTTTTTGCCACAATAGATGTGACATAAAAATCAGCGTCTTCAGCAATGATGACTTCCTTTACTGTACCTTTTTTTAATGCTTTCACCGTCTGCTTTGTTCCTACAATAATATGATCAGCCTGTAATACTTTTTCATAAGACATTATCATATCCTCCAAAGTAACAGGTAGTTTATAGGAGCACCTTTGATATAGTATCATTCCCTAGAATGGATGTCAACTAACGTTTTGTAGTTTTTTTAAAAAACATCCATTCTAGAGTAATGATTTTATAATTAGTCGATTGTTACCGTTTCTTCAGCTTGGTTTTTGATAGGTTCAGCATTACGATATCTCGTCATACCTGTACCAGCCGGAACTAGCTTACCAATGATAACATTCTCTTTAAGTCCAAGCAACTCATCACGTTTTCCTTTGATTGCAGCATCCGTAAGAACACGCGTTGTTTCTTGGAATGATGCAGCAGATAAGAAGGAATCAGTTTCAAGAGATGCTTTTGTAATACCAAGTAATACAGGACGGCCTGTCGCTGGACGATTGCCTTCAAGTAATACTTTTTCATTTGCATCAGTGAATTGGTGAATATCAAGTAATGAACCTGGTAATACATCTGTATCTCCTGAATCCATTACGCGCACTTTACGAAGCATTTGGCGAACCATTACCTCTACGTGTTTATCTCCAATTTCTACCCCTTGCATACGGTATACTTTTTGCACCTCACGAAGCAAGTACTCTTGTACAGCCGTGATGTCTTTTACTTTTAGTAATTCTTTAGGATCAATTGAACCTTCTGTTAATTCTTGACCACGTGCAATGCGCTGTCCTTCAATAACTTTCAGACGTGCACTGTACGGAGCTGTGTAAGAACGAGTTTCAATCTCTCCTTGAACAGTAATTTCATGTTGACGATCGCGTCCTTCAGAAATGCCGGCAATTGTACCTTCAATTTCAGAAATAACGGCTTGACCTTTAGGGTTACGCGCTTCGAAGATCTCTTGGATACGCGGTAAACCTTGAGTGATATCGTCTCCAGCAACCCCACCTGTATGGAATGTACGCATCGTTAACTGTGTACCTGGCTCACCGATAGATTGAGCAGCGATGATACCAACTGCTTCACCCACTTCAACTTCTGAACCAGTTGCAAGGTTACGACCGTAACATTTTTTACATACACCGTGGCGAGTGTTACAAGTGAATGCAGAACGAATCCATACTTCTTCAACACCAGCATCCACAATTGTTTCAGCTAGGTCTTCTGTAATTAGTTCGTTTTCTTTCACTAACACTTCGTTTGTTCCTGGGTGAAGTACTGTTTTTCTTGCATAACGTCCAATTAGACGCTCATCAAGTTTCTCAATTTCTTCTGTTCCTTCTTTGATTGCAACAGCCAAAATACCGCGGTCTGTACCACAGTCGTCATCACGTACGATAACGTCTTGTGCCACGTCAACCAGACGACGAGTAAGGTAACCTGAGTCAGCTGTTTTAAGAGCCGTATCAGCAAGACCTTTACGTGCACCATGGGTAGAGATAAAGTACTCTAATACTGTTAAACCTTCACGGAAACTAGATTTGATTGGTAACTCAATGATACGACCAGACGGGTTGGCCATTAGTCCACGCATACCTGCAAGCTGAGTGAAGTTAGATGCGTTACCACGGGCACCAGAGTCACTCATCATGAAGATTGGGTTGCGTTTGTCTAATGATGCCATTAATTTACCTTGGATAACGTCTTTCGCACTGCTCCATACAGAGATAACACGATCATAACGCTCATCTTCAGTAATTAAACCGCGACGGAATTGTTTTAGTACGTTATCTACTTTAGCTTGCGCTTCTGTTAAGATAACTTCTTTTTCTCCTAAAACCACGATATCAGCTACACCAACTGTAATACCAGCTTTAGTAGAATATTTGAAACCTAGGTCTTTCATACGGTCAAGCATTTTAGAAGTCTCAGTAATTTTGAAACGTTTAAATACTTCAGCGATGATATTACCTAAGATTTTTTTCTTGAACGGTGCGATAGCCGGTTGATTCTTGATGAATTCCTTCACATCTGCACCTTTTTCAACAAAGTACTTCTCAGGAGTTTTCACTTCTAAGTTTTCTCTTGTTGGTTCGTTAATGTATGGGAACGATTTTGGTAAAATTTCGTTGAAAACTAATTTACCAACCGTTGTAACAAGCAATTGTTGATTTTGTGCTTCTGTAAACGTTTCGTTGTTTAAAGAACCTGCATACACAGCTACACGTGTATGAAGATGCACATAACCGTTTTGGTACGCTAATAGTGCTTCGTTGGTATCTTTGAACACCATACCTTCTCCAACTGCCTCTTCACGCTCAAGTGTTAAGTAGTAGTTACCTAATACCATATCCTGTGAAGGTGTAACAACTGGTTTACCATCTTTAGGGTTCAAGATATTTTGAGCAGCAAGCATTAAGATACGTGCTTCTGCTTGTGCTTCTGCAGATAATGGAACGTGAACCGCCATTTGGTCACCGTCAAAGTCAGCGTTATATGCTGTACATACAAGCGGGTGAAGACGGATAGCGCGACCTTCTACAAGCGTAGGTTCAAATGCTTGAATACCTAGTCTGTGTAGCGTTGGTGCACGGTTTAAAAGAACTGGATGCTCTTTAATAACCGATTCTAATACGTCCCATACTTCAGGTTGCACACGTTCAATTTTACGTTTTGCACTCTTGATGTTATGAGCTAAACCGCGTTCAACAAGCTCTTTCATTACGAAAGGTTTGAAAAGCTCTAACGCCATTTCTTTTGGAAGACCACATTGATACATCTTTAAGTTCGGACCTACAACGATTACCGAACGGCCAGAGTAGTCAACACGTTTACCTAATAAGTTTTGACGGAAGCGACCTTGCTTACCTTTTAACATGTGAGAAAGAGATTTTAATGGACGGTTACCTGGTCCTGTTACCGGACGGCCGCGACGACCATTATCGATTAATGCATCTACAGCTTCTTGAAGCATACGCTTTTCGTTTTGAACGATAATGCTAGGAGCTCCAAGGTCTAATAAACGCTTTAAGCGGTTGTTACGGTTAATTACACGGCGATATAAATCATTTAGATCAGACGTAGCAAAGCGTCCACCATCTAATTGAACCATTGGACGAAGTTCTGGCGGAATAACCGGTAGAACGTCTAAAATCATCCAAGAAGGTTCGTTACCAGAATGACGGAAAGCCTCTAGTACTTCTAAACGTTTAATAGCACGTGTACGACGTTGACCTTGAGCAGTTTTCAATTCTTCTTTCAAAGCATCTACTTCTTTATCAAGATCGATGTCATGCAATAATTTTTTAACAGCTTCAGCACCCATTGCTGCATGGAAAGTTTGTCCGTACTTCTCACGATACGCACGGTATTCTTTCTCTGATAAAAGCTGTTTCTTTTCAAGTGGTGTATCACCAGCATCTGTTACTACATAAGAAGCAAAATAAATGATTTCCTCTAGCGCACGAGGGGACATGTCTAAGACAAGTCCCATGCGGCTAGGAATACCTTTAAAGTACCAAATATGAGAAACAGGTGCAGCTAGCTCGATGTGACCCATGCGTTCACGACGAACTTTTGCGCGCGTAACTTCTACGCCACAACGATCACATACAACACCTTTATAACGAACGCGCTTATATTTTCCGCAGTGACATTCCCAGTCCTTTTGTGGACCAAAAATACGCTCACAGAATAAGCCGTCTTTTTCAGGTTTTAACGTACGATAGTTGATCGTTTCAGGTTTTTTTACCTCACCGTACGACCAAGAACGAATTTTATCTGGCGAAGCTAGACCGATTTTCATATACTCAAAGTTATTTACATCTAGCAAGGAGCCTACCTCCCTTTTAATCTACAGGTTTTTTCCCTTAACGTTTATATGAAAGTAATTCCTTACTCTTTTGTGACAGGATCTTTTTGTCCTTCAGAAAGACTTTCTTCGTTATCTGCAATAATTGATTCTGTTGGTTGCTCATGGTCCTCTTCTGAGTCCATGATATCAATTTCTTGCTCGTCAGCAGAAAGCATCTTCACATCCATACCTAAACTTTGTAGTTCTTTAATTAATACTTTGAACGATTCAGGTATGCCAGGTTCTGGAATGTTTTCACCTTTAACAATTGCTTCGTATGTTTTCACACGACCTACTACGTCATCTGATTTCACTGTTAAGATCTCTTGTAATGTGTAAGCAGCACCGTATGCTTCAAGTGCCCATACCTCCATCTCACCAAAACGCTGTCCACCGAACTGCGCTTTACCACCAAGTGGTTGTTGTGTAACAAGTGAGTATGGTCCAGTAGAACGAGCGTGAAGTTTATCGTCTACCATGTGAGCAAGTTTGATCATGTACATGATTCCTACTGATACACGGTTATCGAATGGTTCACCTGTTCGACCATCATATAGAACTGTTTTAGCATCACGAGACATGCCAGCTTCTTCGATTGTTGCCCAAACATCTTCCTCACGCGCACCATCAAATACTGGAGACGCAACGTGAATGCCAAGCTTACGAGCAGCCATACCTAAATGAAGCTCTAGCACCTGACCGATGTTCATACGAGATGGTACCCCTAATGGGTTTAACATGATGTCAATTGGCGTACCGTCTGGTAGGTAAGGCATATCTTCTTCAGGTAAAATACGTGAAATTACACCTTTGTTACCGTGACGACCGGCCATTTTGTCACCTTCAGAAATTTTACGCTTCTGAACAATATATACACGGACTAATTGGTTTACACCTGGTGGTAATTCGTCGCCATCTTCACGGTTGAAGACTTTAACATCAAGAATGATTCCACCGCCGCCGTGCGGTACACGAAGAGAAGTATCACGAACTTCACGCGCTTTTTCACCGAAAATAGCGTGTAGAAGACGTTCTTCAGCTGTTAGTTCTGTTACACCTTTTGGCGTTACTTTACCAACTAAAAGATCTCCGTCTTTTACTTCTGCACCAATGCGGATGATTCCACGCTCATCTAAGTTGCGAAGCGCATCTTCACCTACGTTTGGAATGTCACGCGTAATTTCTTCAGGCCCAAGCTTCGTATCACGAGACTCAGATTCATATTCTTCAATATGAACAGACGTATATACATCGTCTTTCACAAGGCGTTCACTCATGATGATGGCATCCTCATAGTTGTAACCATCCCATGTCATGAAACCAACCATTACGTTTCGTCCTAAAGCAAGCTCACCTTTTTCCATTGAAGGACCGTCGGCTAAGATCTCACCTTTTACTACTTCGTCGCCAACTGAAACAATTGGACGCTGGTTGTAACAAGTACCTTGGTTAGAACGAACAAATTTTAATAATTTGTATTGATCTAAGTTACCTTTAACTTTTTGTCCGTCTACTTCTTCATAGCGGCGAACAAAAATTTGTTTTGCTTCTACGCGCTCTACAACGCCAGGATATTTACAAATCACGGCTGCACCAGAGTCTTTACCAGATACGTATTCCATACCTGTACCTACGATTGGTGCTTCAGGATTTAATAAAGGTACTGCTTGACGTTGCATGTTCGCACCCATTAATGCACGGTTAGAGTCATCGTTCTCTAAGAATGGGATACATGCTGTAGCGGCAGATACAACTTGTTTTGGTGATACATCCATATAGTCTAAACGATCGCGACGGATGACCGTGTTTTCTCCACGGAAACGTGCAACGACATTTTCATCTAAGAATGAACCATCATCACCTAGACGAGCGTTCGCTTGGGCTACAACATAGTTATCTTCTTCATCAGCTGTTAAGTAGTCAATTCGCTCTGTCACTTTACCTGTTTCAGGATCGATACGACGGTAAGGTGTTTCGATGAAACCGAATTTGTTTACTTTTGCATAAGAAGATAGTGAGTTGATTAACCCGATATTCGGACCCTCTGGTGTTTCAATCGGACACATACGGCCATAGTGGGAGTAGTGAACGTCACGCACTTCGAAACCAGCGCGCTCACGCGTTAAACCACCAGGTCCTAGAGCTGAAAGACGACGTTTGTGCGTCAATTCGCCTAATGGATTCGTTTGATCCATGAACTGTGATAATTGAGAACTTCCAAAGAACTCTTTAATCGCCGCAATAACTGGGCGAATATTAATTAATTGTTGAGGTGTGATTGTATTCGTGTCTTGAATTGACATTCTTTCACGAACAACACGTTCCATACGGGATAAACCGATACGGAATTGGTTTTGTAACAATTCACCTACAGAACGCAGACGACGGTTACCTAAGTGGTCGATATCATCTGTGTCTCCTACTTGATGAAGCAAGTTAAAGAAGTAACTGATTGATGCTAAAATATCAGCAGGTGTGATATTTTTAACTTCTTCTGTTACATATGCGTTACCTGATACAGTGATGATTTTTTCACCTTCTGGATCATTTGGCGCATAAATCTTAATAGATTGTAATGTAACATCGTCTTCTACTACTCCACCAACCGGACTATAAGTTTTGAAGTTTACTCCACCTTCAAGCATCGGAATCAAGCGATCTAGCAGACGGCGGTCAATCATTGCGCCTTTTTCTGCAATAATTTCACCTGTTTCAGGATCAACTAATGTTTCAGCTAGCTTTTGATTAAATAAGCGATGTTTGATATGAAGCTTTTTATTAATTTTATAGCGACCTACGTTCGCTAAGTCATATCGTTTTGGATCAAAGAAGCGAGATACTAATAGAGACTTCGCATTCTCAACTGTCGGTGGTTCACCCGGACGTAAACGCTCATAGATTTCTAATAGCGCTTTTTCCGTTGTTTCCGTATTATCTTTTTCAAGCGTATTACGGATGTATTCATTATCACCGATTAAATCGATAATCTCTTGGTCAGAACCGAAACCTAGCGCGCGTAACAGCACTGTTACTGGCAGTTTACGAGTACGATCAATACGCACGTATACTACATCTTTTGCATCAGTTTCATATTCTAGCCATGCACCACGGTTAGGGATAACAGTTGCTGTATATCCTTTTTTACCGTTTTTATCAAGCTTTCCACTATAGTAAACACTTGGTGAACGAACCAACTGTGATACGATAACACGCTCAGCACCGTTAATTACAAAGGTACCTGTTTCGGTCATCAATGGGAAATCTCCCATGAACACATCTTGGTCTTTTACTTCACCTGTTTCTTTATTAATTAACCGCACCTTAACACGAAGAGGTGCTGCATAAGTTACATCACGTTCTTTAGACTCTCCTACTGAATACTTTGGCTCACCTAAGCTGTAATCAATAAATTCTAGTGATAAGTTACCTGTAAAATCATCAATTGGAGAAATATCTTGGAACATTTCTCGTAAACCTTCATCTAAAAACCATTGGTATGAAGCCGTTTGAATCTCGATTAAGTTCGGTAACTCTAAAACTTCACTAATACGAGCATAACTTCTGCGTTGGCGGTGGCGTCCATACTGAACTAGTTGACCTGTCAACTGATTCACCCCTCAAATCAAGCGTTATTATTCAAAATATATAATAAACCATATGTTTATTATTGAACAAAAGAAAAATGGTCTCTTTAAATAGAAAACCACAATTTCATAAAAACGTACTATTGATTTTATTAGTTTTTCCCATATAATTCAAAATTATACCTTTTATTTTATGTATAACCCGAGCTTATATGGAATATTTATATATTGGCATTTTATAATGCTAACATACTAAAAAATATTAGTCAACATTTTTTAGCACATATGATATAATACCCTTTTTTCTTTTCTACTACTTCTACTTCATTAAATAGAGATTCTAATTTCGCAAGAGCAGATGGCGCTCCTTGCTTTTTCTGAATCACAATCCAAAGCTCGCCTTGGTCAGCAAGGTGATCTAATGATTTTTCTAGAATTTCATGAACAACTTTTTTACCCGCACGGATCGGCGGATTACTAAGAATAGCTGCAAAATTCGTTTCCTTCACATTTTCATAGCAAGAGCTTTGATAGATTGAAACATTTGATACTGAATTAACTTCAGCATTTTTTTGAGCTAGTGCTAATGCACGTTCATTAACATCAACCATATGAACGTTTCTTTGGCTGTCCTCTTTTGCAAGTGCCAACCCAATTGGACCATATCCGCATCCAACATCCAGAAGCGGGCCGGGACTCTCGGGCATTTGAAACGTTTCAATTAACAGGCGCGATCCAAAATCGACCTCTTTTTTTGAAAAAACACCGCGGTCACTCGTAAATGAAAAAGAGGTTCCTCTCAATTCAAATGAAAAGCGCTCTTCATTACTTGCAGACGATGGTGTATTAGAAAAATAATGTTCTGTCAAAATAGAACCTCCTAATCAATATGTTCTTCTTTACTATAAATGAAAAGGATGACAGAAGCAAAAAAGCTCGCTTGTACAAGCGAGCTTTTTTATATCAGTTGTTAAGCAATAATTACTTAACTTCTACAGAAGCGCCAACTTCTTCAAGTTTAGCTTTTGCTTCTTCAGCTTCTTCTTTAGAAATACCTTCTTTAAGAGCTTTTGGAGCGTTATCAACGATTTCTTTAGCTTCTTTTAAGCCAAGACCAGTGATTTCACGTACTACTTTGATAACTTTGATTTTTTGTCCGCCAGCACTTTCAAGTACTAGGTCAAATTCAGTTTTCTCAGCAGCAGCTTCACCAGCAGCACCGCCAGCTACAGCTACAGGAGCAGCAGCAGTTACGCCAAATTCTTCTTCGATTGCTTTTACTAAATCGTTAAGTTCTAAAACAGTCATATTTTTAACTGCTTCAATGATTTGTTCTTGAGTCATTGTTAATTTCCTCCTTGTGATTGTGTTATATATAACAGACTAGATTATGCACCTTGTTCTTCTTTTTGATCTGCCACAGCTTTTGTAGCAAGAGCAAGGTTGCGAATTGGAGCTTGAAGCACGCTAAGCAACATAGAAAGTAAGCCTTCGCGAGATGGTAGTTCTGCAAGTGCTTTAATTTCTTCAACAGATGCAACATTACCTTCAATTACACCAGCTTTGATTTCTAACGCTTCGTGTTCTTTCGCGAAGTTGTTTAGAATTTTAGCTGGAGCAACAACATCTTCTCCACCAAATGCGATTGCATTTGGACCTACTAACGCATCATTAAGATCTGTTAGTTCAAGTTTTTCTACAGCACGGCGAGTTAAAGTGTTTTTGTAAACTTTGAACTCAATGCCTGCTTCACGTAATTGCTTACGAAGTTCAGTAACTTCAGCAACATTCAAACCACGGTAGTCAACGACAACTATTGAGTTACTCGCTTGAAGTTTTTCAGCAATTTCGTCTACGACTTGTTTCTTTTGTTCAATTACGTTGCTCATCTTTACACCTCCTGTAGATTTCCTTCCGTACACTCAGACAAGGTGCAATAAAAAACCTCCATGACAATAAAGACATGGAGGTGTAGTAAGCGAACCATAACGTTTCACTAATTTATCTCACACACCTCGGTAGGAAATTAAGCTTTGCAGCACCTACTGTCTACGGTACAAATGTTATTCTTTTTAACAACATTATCTATTATAATCAGGGACTTTCAAAAAGTCAACACCGATTTATTTCCAAATTTATTAAGCAGAGAATGAAGCAGTATCAACTTTGATACCAGGGCCCATTGTTGAAGTAACAGCTACGTTCTTCATGTATGTGCCTTTTGCTGCTGCCGGCTTAGCTTTTACCATAGTTTCGAAGATTGTAGTGAAGTTTTCAACTAACTTGCTCTCTTCGAAAGATACTTTACCAATTGGTACGTGGATGTTACCAGCTTTATCAACGCGGTATTCTACTTTACCAGCTTTGATTTCGTTAACTGCTTTTTGAACATCAAATGTTACTGTACCAGTTTTAGGGTTTGGCATTAAACCTTTAGGTCCTAATACACGACCAAGTTTACCAACTTCACCCATCATGTCTGGAGTAGCTACGATTACATCGAACTCGAACCAACCTTGTTGGATTTTGTTGATGTAGTCAGCATCGCCAACGTAGTCAGCGCCTGCAGCTTCAGCTTCTTTAGCTTTTTCGCCTTTAGCGAATACTAATACACGTTGAGTTTTACCTGTACCGTTTGGTAGTACTACTGCACCACGAATTTGTTGGTCAGCTTTCTTAGGGTCAACTCCTAAACGGAATGCTACTTCTACAGTTGCATCAAATTTAGTTGTGTTTGTTTTCTTTACTAATTCAATCGCTTCTTGTACTGAATAAGTTTGTGTACGATCTACAAGCTTAGCAGCTTCAACGTACTTTTTACCTTTTTTAGCCATTTTTGTTTCCTCCTTATGTGGTTTTAACGGAATAACCTCCCACTAATAAAGGTTGCGAGCATAGGAAAACTTCCATTTCTCGCAACCTTCTAACACCCAATCAAATGGAATTAGTCTTCAACTACGATTCCCATACTGCGCGCTGTACCTTCTACCATGCGCATTGCAGATTCAACGCTAGCAGCGTTTAAGTCAGGCATTTTAGTTTCAGCAATCTCACGCACTTTGTCACGCTTGACTGTTGCAACTTTATTACGGTTTGGTTCACCAGAACCAGACTCAATACCAGCCGCTTTCTTAAGTAGTACAGCAGCAGGTGGAGTTTTCGTAATAAATGTAAATGAACGGTCTTCAAATACCGTGATTTCAACAGGAATGATAAGACCAGCTTGATCAGCTGTGCGAGCGTTAAACTCCTTACAGAAACCCATGATATTAACACCGGCTTGACCTAATGCAGGACCAACTGGTGGCGCTGGATTTGCTTTACCTGCAGGAATTTGTAACTTAACAAGTTTAATTACTTTTTTAGCCACGAGACACACCTCCTTAAGTCCGTGATGTGGTAATAGGGCGATGCCCTCCCACTCAATGTTCTTTATATATAAAATAAAGAAATAGTTGTTTTAGTCTCTAGTTTTGAGACATACTGACTTATGAAATATTAACATTAAACTTCATGAATTGCAAGGTCTTACAGATTATATTTTTTCAATTTGTGTAAAGTCTAGCTCTACTGGCGTTTGTCTTCCGAACATATCCACATGAACCTTAACTTTACGTTTATCTGTATCGATTTCTTCAATGGTACCTTCGAAGTTTGCAAACGGACCTTCTTGAACTAATACTGTTTCTTTTAGTTCAAAGTCAAAGTCAGCATGCTTCTCGTCCATGCCCATTTGTTTTAAGATCATTTCTACTTCTTCTGGTAGAAGAGCAGTTGGCTTTGATCCAGAACCTGCTGAACCTACAAAGCCCGTAACGCCAGGTGTATTACGAACTACATACCATGAATCATCCGTCATGATGATTTCAACTAACACGTACCCTGGAAATACTTTTTTCTTTGTAATCTTTTCTTTGTTGTTCTTAATTTCTCTTTCTTCTTCTTCAGGAACAACAACGCGGAAAATTTTATCTTGCATACCCATTGTTTCTACGCGCTTTTCTAAATTTGTTTTTACTTTATTTTCATATCCAGAATAAGTATGGACTACATACCAATTTTTCTCCATTTCTGAGGACTATACGTCCTTCCCTCCCAGCTCACTATAAAATAAGATGTCCTAATCTATTGCACAGACAACGCACTAGGAAAATAGTTGACTCCTAGCACAATCATTCTTAAAGCAAATTAAAAAACCCGTCTCCGGGCTTTTCTGAAAAAAACATAATTTAGCTTTATTATACCATGATTTAAGTCAATTTATTCAAGGGATTAAACGAATAAGTGACGAAATTCCGTAATCAACTACTACAAAAAAGAGTGTCATAAATACAACTGTAGAAATAACAGTAATTGTATAACGAGTTAGCTCATTTTTTTTAGGCCAACTTACCTTCTTCATCTCACGCCCAACATCACGCAAGAAATTTCCTACACGGTTCATGTTTGTAACCTCCAATAAATTAAAAGGGGTATTAGTCTGTGCAGATTATTGATCTACTTTGTTTCACGATGAATCGTATGTGCGTTACACGTTTTGCAAAACTTCTTCATTTCTAAACGATCTTCGTTTTGCTGTGTGTTTTTCATAGTCGTATAGTTACGACTAGCGCATTGCACACACGCAAGTACAACTTTTTTACGCATAATGTCAACCACCTATAGAGTGATAATGTCTATAAAAAAGTATCACAGACTTTCTTAGCATGTCAATATGAGGATAGAAGGCTACATTGTGATTTCACGAATCTCGAGGTAGCGCTCTAATTTCCTCTTCACACGCTGAAGTGCATTATCGATGGATTTGACGTGGCGGTTTAACTCTTCTGAAATCTCTTGATAAGATTGACCATCTAAATAAAGAACGAGAACTTTTCGCTCAAGATCACTTAACAGTTCAGCCATCTTTAATTCAATATCATCAAACTTCTCTCGATTAATGAGCAACTCTTCTGGATTTGCTACTTTTGTCCCCGAAATAACATCCATTAAGGTTCGGTCGGACTCTTCATCATATATTGGCTTGTCCAATGATACATAAGAGTTTAATGGAATATGTTTTTGCCTTGTTGCGGTTTTAATAGCGGTAATAATTTGCCTCGTAATGCAAAGTTCAGCAAAAGCTTTAAACGAAGTTAGCTTATCTTCTCTAAAATCTCTAATTGCCTTATATAACCCTATCATACCTTCTTGTACAATATCTTCACGGTCTGCCCCAATTAAAAAATATGACCGCGCCTTTGCTCGCACAAAGTTTTTGTATTTATGAATCAAATACTCTAATGCGTCAATATCGCCTTTATGCACAAGATCGACAACTGTTTCATCCTCTTGTTGTTCGAAATGAGCATGCAGTTTTCTCCCATAATTATCGCCCATATCGATCCCCCCGACCGCACAGTAGATAGAAATATTATACAGTAGCTAATTCCGTACCGTCAATAACCTCACCGCTGTCCCCGGCGCCATTTTTCGAAAATTTCGGCTACTTGATTGGAAAGTTGAATGCGTGCCGCTGGCTTTTGATTTTGAATAGACTTCACATCAAGATTAATATGTTTCTCAATTTGCTCAATTTCGTTGTACAATTCTCGAGCAGAAATTCTAAGCGCACCTTGTCCAAAGATTGCCCACTGCTCCGTAAAATCAGATGTAGCAACATGAATCTGTGTCTTTACATTGTTTAGCTCTTGAGCCAGCTTTTCAATGTACTCATCCGCTGTTTCATTTTCTCTTGTAAATACAACGTCAACCTTATGATTTTTTGCCTTCTTTTCAATTCCTTCGACCATATGAGCATCGAAGACAATAATGACACGATAACCCATATATGCTTGATACTCTGCCATCTTTTCGATTAACAGGTCTCGAGCACCGGCTAAATCATTATCTCTAAGCTTTCTTAGGTCGGGCCACGCACCTATCATGTTATAACCATCCACCAGTAGAATATCCATTCTTATTCACCTAGAGGATGGCGTTTTCGGTAAACCTCATACATGAGAAGACTAGCTGCTACAGATGCATTTAACGATGTAACATGCCCAACCATTGGAAGCTGTACAAGGAAGTCGCATTTTTCACGAATCAAACGACTCATGCCTTTTCCTTCGCTTCCAATCACTAACGTAAGCGGCATACCTCCATCTAAGTTGCGGTAATCATCGCTTTCTTTCGCATCTGTTCCAACAATCCATACGCCTCGATCTTTTAATTCATCAATCGTCCTTGATAGGTTTGTTACCCTTGCTACGGGAACATGTTCAATTGCTCCTGTAGAGGCCTTAGCTACAGTGGCGGTTAATCCAACTGAACGGCGCTTTGGAATAATAATACCGTGTGCGCCAACGGCATCAGCTGTTCGCATAATAGAACCTAAATTATGGGGATCTTCAAGCTCATCTAACAGAAGAAAAAACGGACTTTCATTACGTTTTTCCGCTAAGTTAAATAAATCATCTAACTCTGCATACTGATAAGCAGCAACTTGTGCAGCTACTCCTTGATGAATACCGTCTACCATTTGCTCAATTTTCTTTTTCGGTACAAACTGCACCAATACACCATTACGTTTTGCTAACTGCGTGATTTGCCCCATAGAACCGCCTTGCGATCCTTCGGCAATCCATAGTTTGTTAATGTCGCGCCCAGACTTTAGGGCTTCTAGGACCGGATTACGTCCAATGATAAATTCATGTTCCATGATTCATTCCTCCCTCTCCTTCATCGACGAAAGAGATAGCTTTAGTAATAAGTTCCATCATTCTTTCTTCTTCACCTAAAAGATACAAATAGCCTACGACCGCTTCAAATGCCGTACTGTAGCGATACGTTTGCACATCTGTGTTTTTAGGGACTGTACCGGACTTTGCATTGCGTCCTCGGCGCAGTACACCTTCTTCTTCTTCAGTAAAAAAGTTTTCATTTTTAAAATAATATACGATTTGCGCTTGTGCTTTTGCTGATACATATTTTTTAGCTTTATTATGAAGCTGGTTAGGGCGCACTGTCCCTAACACCAGCAGGTGGCGGCGAACATGTAAATCAAACACCGCATCACCCATATAAGCAAGAGCTAAGCTATTTAGCTGTTTTACATCTAATTTACTGCTGCTCATAACACTATTATCCTCTTTTCCATCTTGTTCCTTGCGCCGTATCTTCTAAAATAATATTTTTAGCCTTTAATTCATCTCGAATTTGATCTGCTAATTGGAAATTACGATCTTTACGAGCCTGAATACGACCTTGGATCAATTGATCAATTTCTTCGTCTAGAAGTTCAGCTTCTCCAAACGTAATGCCTATTGCAGCACCTAATTCTTTAAACTCTTTAATAAAGGCTTCAATTACATCTGTAGACGTTGTTTGTTCTAACAAATACAAGTTAGCTTGCTTTGCTAGCTCGAACAGAACAGAAATGGCATTTGCCGTATTAAAATCATCATCCATCTCTTCAACAAACGTTTCGCGAAGCTCTTTTAGCTTTTCGAACCATTCTGAAGCATCTTCTTGAAGATTTGTTGCTGCCTCTAGACGGTGAGTTAAGTTGCCGTAAGCTGTTTGCAGACGATCAAACCCTTTGCGCGTATTCTCTAAAATTTCTTCGTTATAGTTAATTGGGTGACGATAGTGAACAGATAAAATAAAGAATCGAAGTAGGGAAGGATCATGCTTTTTAATAATGTCATGAACTAACACGAAGTTCCCTAGTGATTTAGACATCTTTTCATTATCAATATTGATATATCCGTTATGAAGCCAGTATTTCGCAAACGATTTCCCAGTGAGCGCTTCTGATTGGGCAATTTCATTTTCGTGATGAGGGAAAGCTAAATCCTGGCCGCCTGCGTGGATATCAATTGTATCACCTAAATACTTGCGTGCCATCGCAGAGCACTCGATATGCCAGCCTGGTCTTCCTTGACCCCAAGGGCTATCCCATGCGATCTCTCCATCTTTGGTTGCTTTCCAAAGAGTAAAGTCTAATGGATCTTCTTTCTTTTCTCCAACTTCGATACGAGCACCGGATTGCAATTCATCAATAGACTGATGTGATAATTTTCCGTATCCTTCAAACTTACGTGTACGATAGTATACATCACCCTCTGACTCATATGCATATCCTTTTTTCACCAGTTCATCGATGAACTCAATAATGATATCCATATTTTCAGTTACGCGTGGATGCACATCGGCATGCTTGCATCCAAGAGCTGACGTATCTTCAAAGTAGGCATCGATAAAGCGGTTTGCGATCGTTGGAACATCTTCTCCTAACTCTTTTGCTGCCTTAATTAATTTATCATCCACATCTGTGAAGTTTGAGACATACTCCACATCGTAGCCTCTAAATTCTAAATAGCGGCGCACCGTATCAAATACGATCGCAGGACGCGCATTTCCAATATGAATATAGTTATACACGGTCGGTCCGCACACGTACATTTTGACTTTGTTTTCTTCTAGCGGTACAAACGTCTCTTTTTGACGTGTTAACGTGTTATATAGCTTAATTGCCATGGTGAATCTTCCCTTCTTTTAATTCCTTTAATTGATTTTGCAGGTGTAAAATTTCTTTCTCTAGCTGTTTGAAACGCTCTGCATCTGGATCTGGTAAATCTTGATGATTCAAATCTTTTGGAATCCGGACGCCATTTTGAATGACGACTCGGCCAGGGATGCCAACAACCGTTGAGTTTTCTGGGACGTCATTTAACACAACTGAGCCCGCTCCAATTTTGGAGTGCGCATGAATCGTAATCGACCCTAGTACTTTAGCACCTGTTGCAATTAAGACATTGTCTTCGATCGTCGGGTGACGCTTTCCTTTTTCTTTCCCTGTTCCTCCGAGTGTTACTCCTTGATATACTGTTACATTATCTCCAATTTCGCACGTTTCCCCAATAACAATTCCCATTCCGTGGTCAATAAAAAATCGGCGGCCAATTTTCGCACCCGGATGAATTTCAATCCCTGTGAAGAATCGGCTAATTTGTGAGATTACACGTGCCAGAAAAAACCACTTTCTTTTAAAAAGCCCGTGAGCTAATCTATGTGCCCAAATAGCATGCAACCCCGAATAGGTTAATATCACTTCAATATAACTTCTTGCTGCAGGATCTTGTTCAAATATGGCCTCAATGTCTTCCTTTAACAACTTTAGCATCATCTCACCCCAATTCCGCTATTCCTCTATCTACTCTACTCATTGATTGTATAAAAAAACGCCCCTATGTCAAATGACACAGAGACGTATATACGCGGTTCCACTCTGTTTGGATCAACAAACGATCCCAACTCTTCTCTCATAACGTGAAAGTACCCGCTTTTGCCTACTTACTTAGTAGCATTCAACAAAAGACTCAAAGGCGCACTTCAACAAGTTTTGTCATAGGTTACTTTCAGCCGGTGATAACCCTCTCTGATATGCAATGAACTTGCCTACTCTTCCTTCTCAACGATATCCATATTTGATTATTTTATCATATGGGCAAAATAGAAATTTGTTAACTATAAATGCTTTCTAAACGAGCTAAAACTGTTTCTTTCCCTAAAAGAGAAATAGCTTTTGGAAGCTCAGGACCGTGTGTTTCGCCTGTTGTTGCTACACGAATTGGCATAAATAGTTTTTTACCTTTTTGACCTGTTGCTTTTTGTACAGCCTTTGTTGCTGCCTTAATTTCATCAGCGCTGAATTCTTCTAAGGAAGAAATCTCTTCAGCAAATGCTTTTAACACTTCCGGTACTTGCTCTTCAGCAAGCACTGCTTTTGCTTCTTCACTGTAATCAATTTCTTTCTTAAAGAACATTTCAGTAAGTTCAACAATCTCGGCGCCAAAGCTCATTTGTTCTTGGTATAGAGCGACTAGGTCACGTACCCATTGTTCTGTTTCTGCATCACGCGTTTCTTCAACTTTTCCAGCTTTCACTAAGTGAGGAACTGATAAAGCTACTACCTCGTCTAAATCCAATTGTTTCATGTATTGGTTGTTCATCCAACGTAATTTGCTTGTATCAAATAGTGCTGGAGATTTTGATAAACGAGCTGGGTCAAAAATTTCAATGAACTGTTCTTTAGAGAAGATTTCTTCTTCTCCCACAGGTGACCAGCCAAGCATTGTAATAAAATTAAACAGTGCTTCCGGCAAGTAGCCTAATTCTTTATATTGCTCAATAAACTGAATGATTGACTCATCACGTTTACTTAGCTTACGGCGATTTTCATTTACGATCAATGTCATATGACCAAATACAGGAGGCGTCCAGCCTAAAGCTTCATACACAAGAATTTGCTTCGGTGTATTAGAAATATGGTCATCTCCGCGTAGAACATGTGTCATCTTCATTAGATAATCATCAATGGCTACAGCGTAATTATATGTTGGTGTACCGTCTTTTTTCACAATAACGAAGTCACCAATGCCTTCAGACTCAAATGACACTTCATCTTTGACAATATCATTCCATTTAATTTCTTTGTTACTAGGAACACGGAAGCGAATGCTTGGCTCACGGCCTTCTGCTTCTAGTTCAGCACGCTGTTCAGCTGTTAAGTTACGGCACTTCCCTGAATAGCGCGGCATTTGACTGTTTGCCTGCTGTTCTTCACGCTCTTTTTCAAGCTCTTCTGACGTACAGTAACAGTGATAAGCTAATCCTTTTTCAAGAAGTTCTTCCGTATATTTTTGATAGATTTCCGTACGTTCAGACTGGCGGTAAGGACCGTACTCGCCGCCTACGTCGATACTCTCATCCCATTCAATACCTAACCATTTTAAATAGCGCAGCTGACTTTCTTCTCCGCCTTCGATATTACGCTTTTGATCTGTATCTTCAATACGGATAATAAATTTACCGTTTTGATTTCGTGCAAATAAATAATTAAATAGTGCTGTTCTTGCATTCCCTATATGAAGATGTCCAGTTGGACTCGGGGCATAACGAACTCTTACTTCGCTTGACATAACTAAGATGACCTCCAATTTAATATTACTTATAGTATGTATTTAGATATTTTAGACATGTTCTAATTTTATCACCAAATAGGTATCTGTCAAAGTCAACTGTTTTTATTTTTGATAAACTAAAACGGCTGCTTGGGCGGCAATTCCTTCTTCACGTCCCGTAAAACCTAACTTTTCTGTTGTTGTTGCCTTGACGTTAATTTGAGAAATGCTTGCTTCTAACAGCTGCGCAATACGCTCTCTCATTGGTTCAATGTAAGGAGCCATTTTAGGTTTTTGCGCGATAATTGTGCAATCTACATTGCTTAATTCATAACCTTCATCTTTTAGTAGTTTCCATACGTGTTGAAGAAGCTTTGCTGAATCAGCATCTTTAAATTCAGGGTCTGTATCCGGAAAATGCTTTCCGATATCTCCTTTAGCCGCCGCTCCTAATAAGGCATCTGCGATTGTATGCAACAGCACATCTGCATCTGAATGGCCTAATAGTCCTTTTTCATACGGAATTTCTAAACCGCCGATGATTAAAGGTCTTCCTTCTGCAAATTCATGTACGTCGAAACCTTGTCCTACTCGAATGTTCATTTTTCCACTCCTTCAGTCCTGTTTAGCTTTGTTAATATAGCTTCTGCATATAACAAATCTTCTGGTGTTGTTAGTTTTATATTATCGTAATTTCCCTCTACAATCGATACTTTTTGCCCCGCTCTTTCTACTAAGCTTGCATCATCGGTGCCTAAGTATTCATTTGTTTTTGCTTTTTCGTGTGCATTCATTACTACATCAAAAAGAAAAGCCTGCGGCGTTTGAATAGCCCACAAGCTAGAGCGCTCAACTGTTTCAATGACAGTACCCTGTTCCACACGCTTAATTGTGTCTTTTACTGGAACAGCCAGCACAGCAGCCTTATCACTAGCAGCTTTTTCTACTAACTCATGGATTGTGTTTTGTTGAACAAATGGACGAGCGCCATCATGAATTAATACCATCTGAGCCTGCTTTAAACTTTTAAGACCGTTATAAACGCTATGTTGACGTTCATCGCCCCCAACTGTCAATGATTGAACCTTTTGAATTGGATATTCGATTAATAACTCTTCAAAAATCTCCACTTCTTTTTCGTTTACGACTAGTACAATTCCACTGCACCAAGGATCTTGTTCGAATTTTTGCAGCGTATGAATGATAAGCGGAACGTTTTGAATAGTTAAAAATTGTTTGTTCCGCCCCGCTTTCATTCGCTTCCCCTGACCTGCAGCTAACACGATAATTTCATACTTCATAGGTATACTCCCTTTACCTGTTACGTCACAGTGCTTTTTCTAATAACTTGGGTTTCGCAAAAATCATACGGCCTGCTGAGGTTTGGAGTACGCTCGTCACCAGTACATCAATTTGCTTTCCAATATAATTTCTTCCTTCTTCTACCACGATCATTGTACCGTCATCAAGATAGGCAATACCTTGATTGTGCTCTTTACCGTCTTTTATAACCAATACGTTCATTTCTTCTCCTGGAAGTACAATTGGCTTGACGGCATTTGCTAAGTCATTGATATTTAAAACGCCAACATTTTGAAGTTCACATACTTTATTTAAATTAAAATCGTTTGTCACGACCAAACCGGAAGTCAGCTTTGCCAATTTAACCAGCTTGCTGTCTACTTCTTGAATGTCTTCGAAATCGCCTTCATAAATTTCTACCTTCATTGCCAGTTCTTTTTGAATACGGTTTAGAATATCTAGACCTCGTCTACCTCTGTTTCGTTTTAGAACATCCGACGAATCAGCAATATGCTGAAGTTCCTCAAGCACAAAGCGCGGAATAACAATCGTTCCGTCTAAAAATCCTGTTTGACAAATATCTGCGATACGGCCGTCAATAATAACGCTTGTATCTAAAATCTTAAGAGACTTTAATGATTCTTCGTTATCTGTTTCTTCTTCTTGTCCTTTTTTCTTCCCAATTCGAGCCGGCATCGAAAACACGCTTACAAGTTCATCACGTTTTTTAAACCCGACTTGAAACCCTAAGTAACCTAAAAGAATACTTAGAAAGATTGGTAAAATGGTACTTACTACTTGAAGTTGAATTCTACCTAAAAAAGCTCCGACCAAGTAGGCCACAATAAGCCCTAAAATCAATCCTAAGCTCCCGAAAAGCACATCCGTTACAGGCGCCTTCAGTAACGCCTCTTCCACTCGGCGAATTAATTCAACTATATAATCAACAATCCAAAACGTGACAAGGAAAAACAAAATGGCTCCCAGTATTGCATCGACGTAAGGCTTTTCTAGAAATGCTACATCTTGCAGATTTAATAATTGAATAAGTTCAGGTATAAAAAAGACGCCCAATGTACCACCTGTAATAATAAAAAATAACTGTACAAAACGTTTTAACACGCCTTCACCTCCCTTTATCATTATAAACAGTTTACAATGATTGAAACCTGTTATTTAACCAAAAAACAGAATTTGTAAACAAACTGTCACTTTTTTTGTATTTTCACAATATCTTAATGAATCAAACATTTAATGTCAATTAATATCCTATAGCTGACGGTTTGTAAGATGCTGCTCTTTTAGTCTTTTTAGGCCTTCTCTGATTTTCCTTGCTCGAATTTCACCGATGCCTTCTACCTCATCCAATTCTTCTACCGACGCATCTGCTATCGTTTTTAAATCCCCTAATTCATCAATGAGATTTTCAATAATAATCGATGGAAGTCTTGGAATTTTATGAAGCATTCGATACCCTCTAGGAATAACGCTGTCTTCAAAGCTTGTATACATAGGATATCCCATTAAGCGAAGGAGCGTTTGGTCATCGAGAAGAACATTATTTGACGGCTGCTGCATGCGTTCAATTACTCGGTAAGGGTCAAAGCTGAGATCATACATATAATCTTTGATTAATAAAGTTGCTTCTTCCTCTAAGTGGGAAAGTAGTTCATTCATTTGGAGACGGATTAGTCTTCCTTCTGTTCCTAACTCGCTAATATAGCTCAAAATTTCATTTTTAATACGCAGAACCATTTCTGTACGATGAAGCGACTGCAGCACATCTGTATGAGTTACTTGCTCTTCAAACTCTAATGCACTGAGACTTGTAATCGATTCGTCTAATACCGCCTTGTACTTTTCAAGTGTCCCAAGCGCTTGATTCGCTTTTGCTAAAATAACACTAATGTCTTTCAATACATACTGCAGAGACCCTTTGTAAAGCGTAATCACATTTCGTCTTTGTGAAATGGCTATCACCAATACACCTGACTGCTTAGCTACGCGCTCTGCTGTACGGTGACGCATTCCTGTCTGTGAAGAAGGAGTAGAGGGATCTGGCATGAGCTGAGCATTAGCAAATAATATCTTGCTTCCGCTGTCGTTTAAAATAAGCGCTCCATCCATTTTGGCTAACTCGTATAAATGCGCAGGTGTAAATGCACAATTAATCGAAAATCCTCCATCTACCATCTTTTTGACTTGTTCATTGTAGCCCATAACAATTAAGCCGCCCGTCTTTGCCCGCAAGACGTTATCGATACCGTCACGAATAGGGGTTCCTGGTGCTACAAACTGCAGAATTTCTGATATTTGTTTTTGACTAACTGTTGTTTTTTCTCCTTCCACTGCTTATCCTCCTAATGTATATTGCAGAGCCTCCGCTACTGTTGATACCCCAATCACATCAATACCATCTGGGACTTTCCATCCTCCTAAATTTTTCTCCGGGATAATAATTCGTTGGAACCCTAATTTTACCGCTTCTTGAACGCGCTGTTCAATTCTAGACACTCGGCGTACTTCACCTGTTAATCCTACCTCTCCTACAATAACATCTGTAGCGCTAGAAGCAGCATCTCTGAAGCTTGAAGCAATGCTAACGGCTACAGCTAAATCGATTGCTGGTTCATCTAATTTCACTCCACCTGCTACTTTTAAATAAGCATCTTGATTCTGCAGCAGCATTCCTACACGCTTTTCTAAGACAGCCATGATAAGCGAAACGCGATTATGATCTACTCCCGTCGCCATTCTTCTAGGGTTTCCAAAGCTCGTTGGACTGATTAGCGCCTGCAGCTCTACTAATACGGGTCTTGTCCCTTCCATTGAAGCGACAACAACCGATCCTGCTGCTCCCTGAGATCGTTCTTCTAGAAAGATTTCAGATGGATTCAATACTTCTTCTAGCCCACTTTCTTTCATTTCAAAAATGCCCATTTCATTTGTAGATCCAAACCGGTTCTTAACCGCTCTTAATATACGATACGTATGATGGCGCTCTCCTTCAAAATAAAGAACCGTATCCACCATATGTTCAAGAAGTCTTGGACCTGCAATGGCCCCTTCTTTCGTTACATGACCCACAATAAAGATGGCAATTCCATTCGTTTTAGCAACACGCATTAGTTCAGCCGTACACTCTCGCACCTGTGAGACGCTTCCTGGCGCTGATGTCACATCAGCATGGTAAATGGTTTGAATTGAATCAATCACCACAAAATCAGGCTGCATGCTTGAGATGGCCTCTAGTATTAATTCTAAGTTTGTTTCTGCGTGAACATAAAGCTCTTCAGCTTTTACACCTAGCCTGTCCGCTCTTAACTTCGTTTGTTTGGTTGATTCCTCTCCCGAAATATATAGTACTTTATTTTGTTTCATTGCTAACTGCGCAGAGGTTTGCAAAAGTAAAGTAGACTTTCCGATACCCGGATCTCCCCCTATTAAAACGAGTGACCCTCTCACAATGCCTCCTCCTAATACACGATTTAACTCTGCAGAAGGTGTAAAAATTCGTGGTTCTGTTGTAGATTCAATCGCTGTAATTGACTGAGGTTTTTGAACTTTAGAAGCAGTAGCTCCGGAAAAAGCTCCTCGGCGTGATGATTTCGTTTCTTCCATTTCTTCTACCATAGAATTCCAGCTTCCGCATCCGGGACATTTCCCCATCCATTTTGCTGATTCATATCCGCAATGCTGACATGCAAATTTTGTTTTTCGTTTCGCCATTATGTTATCAATCTCTCCGTTCATTCAATCGATTTCTATCTCTATTGTACACTATTTCCTAAGCTAAAATAAAAAGGGAGGCATACGTGTTTTTTCGTATGCCTCGTCTTGGTTTGAGTAAATTTAGCTGATGCTGCTTGGAGCGGAGGATT
Organism: Priestia sp. JNUCC 25; assembly: GCF_053667915.1. Lineage (NCBI taxonomy): Bacteria > Bacillati > Bacillota > Bacilli > Caryophanales > Bacillaceae > Priestia > Priestia sp. JNUCC 25. Next base: position 101,225 of record NZ_CM132211.1, on the reverse strand, counting down.
TAACAACAAATTCTCCTTTGTCTACATCTAGCGTCACTTTCTGACCTTTTTGAACAACCCCTTTTAGCAGCTCTTCAGATAAACGGTCTTCAATATGTTTTTGAATTGCTCTACGAAGTGGACGAGCACCGTATTCTGGATCAAAACCTTCCTCTGCAATTTTATCAATTGCCTCTTTTGTTAATTCAAGATCAATTTCTTGCTCTTTTAAGCGTTTTGTTAACTGATCCGCCATTAATTTAACGATTTCAGCTAAGTGAGGTTTCTCTAATGAATGGAAGACGATAATTTCATCGATACGGTTTAGGAACTCCGGACGGAACGCGCGCTTCATTTCCGCCATTACTTTTCCTTTCATATCTTTGTAGTCTTGCCCTTCTGCTTCTACTGTGAACCCTAAGTGCTTGCTTCGTTTTAATGTATCAGCACCTACGTTTGATGTCATAATTAAAATCGTATTACGGAAATCAACTGTACGGCCTTTTGAATCTGTTAAGCGTCCATCTTCTAACACTTGTAATAAAATGTTAAATACATCCGGATGCGCTTTTTCAATTTCGTCTAAAAGAACAACTGAGTAAGGTTTTCTTCTTACTTTTTCCGTTAACTGACCGCCTTCTTCGTATCCAACATACCCTGGAGGTGAACCTACTAAGCGTGAAGTAGAATGTTTCTCCATGTACTCAGACATATCGATACGAATCATTGCATCTTCATCGCCGAAGATTGACTCCGCTAATGCACGTGCAAGCTCTGTTTTACCAACCCCTGTTGGTCCTAAGAAAATGAATGAACCAATTGGACGTTTTGGATCTTTCAAGCCTGCTCTAGCACGGCGCACAGCTTTTGCAACTGCTTTTACCGCTTCTTCTTGCCCAATTACACGAGAGTGAAGAATCTCTTCCATGTTCAGCAGTCTTTCTGTCTCTTCCTGTGCCAGTTTAGAGACCGGTACACCCGTCCAGCTAGATACCACCATCGCAATATCTTCTACGGTTACAGCTGAGTTTTCTTTACCTTGCTGCTCTTTCCAAATTTTCTTTGTGTCTTCTAATTCTTCGCGTAGGCGTTGCTCTGTATCGCGTAAAGATGCTGCTTTTTCAAATTCTTGACTTTGAACAGACGCATCTTTTTCATTGCGTACTGATTCTAATTTTTGCTCTAATTCCTTTAAATTTGGCGGCGTTGTAAATGAACGTAAACGCACTTTTGAACCAGCTTCATCAATTAAATCGATTGCTTTATCCGGTAAGAAACGATCGGAAATGTAGCGATCTGATAGTTTCACCGCTTGCTCGATTGCCTCATCAGAAATAGATACTCGGTGATGCGCTTCATAACGGTCACGAAGCCCTTTTAAGATTTGAATAGACTCTTCCAACGTTGGTTCATCCACTTGAATTGGCTGGAAGCGACGCTCTAACGCTGCATCTTTTTCAATGTACTTTCTGTATTCATCTAAAGTGGTGGCACCGATACACTGAAGTTCTCCACGAGCAAGAGAAGGTTTTAAAATATTAGAAGCATCGATAGCTCCTTCTGCGCCACCAGCGCCAATTAATGTGTGTAACTCATCGATAAAGAGAATGATATTACCTGCTTGACGAATTTCATCCATTACTTTCTTCAGGCGATCTTCAAATTCTCCGCGGTATTTTGTACCAGCAACGACCGTTCCCATATCCAAAGTCATAACGCGTTTGTCACGTAAAATTTCTGGAACTTCATTGTTGACGATTTGCTGAGCCAAACCTTCAGCGATTGCCGTTTTACCGACACCTGGCTCCCCAATTAATACAGGATTGTTTTTTGTACGTCGGCTTAACACTTCAATAACACGCTGAATTTCTTTCCCACGTCCGATAACAGGGTCTAAGCTTCCTTCGCGCGCTACAACTGTTAAATCGCGTGCTAAGCTGTCTAGCGTAGGTGTATTGGCATTTGAAGAGCCTCCGCCTTGATGGCTTGAAGCAGCTTCATTGCTACCTAATAAATGAAGCACTTGCTGACGAGCTTTATTTAGGCTGACACCTAAATTATTTAAAACGCGTGCTGCAACGCCTTCACCTTCACGAATTAAGCCTAGTAAGATATGTTCTGTTCCTACATAAGAATGACCAAGCTTTCGGGCTTCGTCCATTGAAAGTTCAATGACTTTTTTCGCTCGAGGTGTATAATGAATGGTCTGCGTTAATTCTTGGCCTCTGCCAATTAATGCTTCCACTTCTTTTTGAATTTTTTCAGTGCTTAGGCCTAGAGCAGAAAGAGCTTTTGCTGCAATTCCTTCACCTTCACGAACGATACCTAATAAAATATGCTCTGTTCCAATGTTGTTGTGACCTAGGCGTAGTGCTTCTTCCTGTGCTAAAGCTAATACTTTTTGTGCGCGCTCTGTAAATCTACCAAACATCATATAATCGTCACCCTCCACGTTTAATTTGTGTTTTTATTTATAGTGAGACGTTCTCGAATTAAGGTGGCTCTTTTAATGTCACGTTCTTGAGGCTTTAGGGGACCTCCCGAATACTTCTGTAAAAAGCCTGGCTGCGTCATAATGATAAGTTCATTCAATATATTTTGACTCAGTCCTTTTATATACCCTAAATCGATTCCTAATCGAACATCTGATAAACATTGTGAAGCTTCTTTTGACTCAATAATACGGCTATTGGCCAATACTCCATATGAACGATACACTCGATCTTCTAACTCTACATGAGATGTTTTAAACAGCGCGTCTCGTGCAGAGTGCTCTTGTGTAATTAACTGCTGTACGACACTATTTAAATCTGCCACAATATCTTCTTCAGATTTCCCTAAGGTTATCTGATTAGAAATTTGAAAGATATTCCCTAAAGCTTCGCTACCTTCTCCATAAATTCCTCTCACCACTAAGCCGAGCTGGTTAATAGCGGGAATAATACGATGAATTTGACGGGTCATCACTAAAGCCGGCAGATGCATCATCACAGATGCACGTAGCCCAGTACCCACATTTGTGGGACAGCTGGTTAAATACCCTCTATTTTCATCAAACGCATAATCTACGTATTTCTCAATCCAATTATCTACTTTATTCGCTGTGCTTAAAGCTTCAGATAATTGAAGGCCTGGAAATAAACATTGTATGCGTAAATGATCTTCTTCATTAACCATAATACTCAAATCTTCTTTTTCTGATAAAAAACAAGCTCCGTTGTTATCTCCTTCAGCCAAGTTAGGACTGATAAGATGCTTTTCAACCAACACTTGCTTTTGAAGAGGCTGTAATTCGTTCATCTTTAGTAAATGCAAATTCCACTGATTGGTGTTCTCACTTTTTTGAAAAACTTGCTCGAATACTCGAACCACTTCAACTGCTTGTTCTTTAGAAAAGAGAGTTGGAAAAAGATAATGAGTTAAATTTCGAGCCAGCCTGATTCGACTGCTTAGAACAATATCTGAATTCGAAGCTTCTTGACGCATCCAAGAGCTAACAGGCTGGGAAAAGAACAAATCCTGGGACATGAATTACGCTTCCTCCTCTCTCGATTCGTTCATCTTCTTTTCTAGTAATCGAATGTGATCTCGGAGTTCGGCTGCTTTCTCAAACTCCTCTTTTTCGATATACTCTTTTAAGTTCAATCTTAATGCCTGTAATTCCTTTTTTAAATGAAGATTACTTGCAATTCTTGCTGGTATTTTTCCATGATGCAGATAATTACCTCCATGCAGCCTCTTCAAGAAAGGAATAAGAGGTCGCTCAAATGTTTTGTAGCAATCTGCACATCCAAACCTGCCGATTTTAGCAAATTTTTGATATGTCATACCACAAGTAGGACAAGAAAGAACCTCCTGACTTTGTTGCTTATAATTTTCAGTTACTGCTGGATCTAGGTTAAGTAGGCCAGCTAGTAAGTTATTGATTGAAAAACCTTGCTGATTTGAAAAAGAAAATGTATCTCCATTTTCTGAAGCGCATTGTTCACATACATGCATCTCCGTCTTTTCACCATTAATAATTTTTGTGAAGTGAAGAGTTGCAGGTCTCGTTTCACATTGCTGACAAATCATCCTGTCATCACTCCCTGTTCTAAATAAAATAGATCATGAGTTTATCGGTAGCGTAATGAATTAAGCATTGCTTTTAAAAGATTAGCCCTTAGCTCATCACGATAAGGAAGTTCAATATTAATAACTGAACGATTGATAACACTCAACATGATTTTTGCTTCTCGTTCTGTGATGACTTTTTCTTCAACTAACCTAATAATGACGTTTTCAGCACTTACTTGTGAAATTTCATTTTGAATCATCTCAATTACTTGCTGAAACAAATCCGCTGCATCATGCATTTTTACTTTTGCAATACGAATAAAGCCGCCGCCGCCTCGCTTACTTTCTACAAGATAACCTCTCTCAACTGTAAAACGGGTATTGATAACGTAATTAATTTGCGACGGAACGCATTGAAATTTATCAGCAATCTCACTGCGCCTTATTTCAACAATTTCTCTTTCACTTAATTCAAGTACTTGTTTTAAATACTGTTCGATAATGTCAGAGATATTTGGCACGCTGCCCCCTCCTTCTGACTTTGACTATATTTGACCTTAATTTAAATATAAAAGGAAACGAAAAAATTTTCAACTATGTACTATTAAAGTTTATTCTTTACTTTTATCGTTGCCACTAAAATTTATTTCAAAACCTGCAAATCGTGAATTTTATTGTTCTTACTATACTTTTTCATAAAACAAATAAATTGTAAACAAAAAAGGACTAGCTAAAATAGCTAGTCCTTTTTCAGGTGCCTGGCAACGTCCTACTCTCACAGGGACAAAGTCCCAACTACCATTGGCGCTAAAGAGCTTAACTTCCGTGTTCGGTATGGGAACGGGTGTGACCTCTTCGCTATCGCCACCAGACAAGAGATTGCTCTCTCAAAACTAGATAACAGTTTGCTGAGTAAAGCTTACGCTTTTAAAGTTTTGGTTAAGTCCTCGATCGATTAGTATCAGTCAGCTACACATGTCGCCACGCTTCCACCTCTGACCTATCAACCTGATCATCTTTCAGGGATCTTACTAGCTTGCGCTATGGGAAATCTCATCTTGAGGGGGGCTTCATGCTTAGATGCTTTCAGCACTTATCCCGTCCACACATAGCTACCCAGCGATGCCTTTGGCAAGACAACTGGTACACCAGCGGTGTGTCCATCCCGGTCCTCTCGTACTAAGGACAGCTCCTCTCAAATTTCCTACGCCCACGACGGATAGGGACCGAACTGTCTCACGACGTTCTGAACCCAGCTCGCGTACCGCTTTAATGGGCGAACAGCCCAACCCTTGGGACCGACTACAGCCCCAGGATGCGATGAGCCGACATCGAGGTGCCAAACCTCCCCGTCGATGTGGACTCTTGGGGGAGATAAGCCTGTTATCCCCGGGGTAGCTTTTATCCGTTGAGCGATGGCCCTTCCATGCGGAACCACCGGATCACTAAGCCCGACTTTCGTCCCTGCTCGACTTGTAGGTCTCGCAGTCAAGCTCCCTTGTGCCTTTACACTCTACGAATGATTTCCAACCATTCTGAGGGAACCTTTGGGCGCCTCCGTTACATTTTAGGAGGCGACCGCCCCAGTCAAACTGCCCACCTGACACTGTCTCCCGGCCCGATCAGGGCCGCGGGTTAGAATTTCAATACAGCCAGGGTAGTATCCCACCGACGCCTCCACCGAAGCTAGCGCTCCGGCTTCTCAGGCTCCTACCTATCCTGTACAAGCTGTACCAAAATTCAATATCAGGCTACAGTAAAGCTCCACGGGGTCTTTCCGTCCTGTCGCGGGTAACCTGCATCTTCACAGGTACTATAATTTCACCGAGTCTCTCGTTGAGACAGTGCCCAGATCGTTACGCCTTTCGTGCGGGTCGGAACTTACCCGACAAGGAATTTCGCTACCTTAGGACCGTTATAGTTACGGCCGCCGTTTACTGGGGCTTCGATTCAGAGCTTCTCCCAAAGGATAACCCCTCCTCTTAACCTTCCAGCACCGGGCAGGCGTCAGCCCCTATACTTCGCCTTGCGGCTTCGCAGAGACCTGTGTTTTTGCTAAACAGTCGCCTGGGCCTATTCACTGCGGCTCTCTCGGGCTATACACCCTACCAGAGCACCCCTTCTCCCGAAGTTACGGGGTCATTTTGCCGAGTTCCTTAACGAGAGTTCTCTCGATCACCTTAGGATTCTCTCCTCGCCTACCTGTGTCGGTTTGCGGTACGGGCACCTCCCGCCTCGCTAGAGGCTTTTCTTGGCAGTGTGGAATCAGGAACTTCGGTACTATAATTCCCTCGTCATCACAGCTCAGCCTTTATGATGAGCGGATTTGCCTACTCATCAGCCTAACTGCTTGAACGCGCATATCCAGCAGCGCGCTTACCCTATCCTACTGCGTCCCCCCATTACTCAAACGGCGGGGAGGTGGTACAGGAATATCAACCTGTTGGCCATCGCCTACGCTTTTCAGCCTCGGCTTAGGTCCCGACTAACCCTGAGCGGACGAGCCTTCCTCAGGAAACCTTAGGCATTCGGTGGACAAGATTCTCACTTGTCTTTCGCTACTCATACCGGCATTCTCACTTCTAAGCGCTCCACCAGTCCTTACGGTCTGACTTCACAGCACTTAGAACGCTCTCCTACCACTGACATCTAAGATGTCAATCCACAGCTTCGGTGATACGTTTAGCCCCGGTACATTTTCGGCGCAGAGTCACTCGACCAGTGAGCTATTACGCACTCTTTAAATGGTGGCTGCTTCTAAGCCAACATCCTGGTTGTCTAAGCAACTCCACATCCTTTTCCACTTAACGTATACTTGGGGACCTTAGCTGGTGGTCTGGGCTGTTTCCCTTTTGACTACGGATCTTATCACTCGCAGTCTGACTCCCATGGATAAGTCTTTGGCATTCGGAGTTTGACTGAATTCGGTAACCCGTTGGGGGCCCCTAGTCCAATCAGTGCTCTACCTCCAAGACTCTCACAACATGAGGCTAGCCCTAAAGCTATTTCGGAGAGAACCAGCTATCTCCAGGTTCGATTGGAATTTCTCCGCTACCCACACCTCATCCCCGCACTTTTCAACGTGCGTGGGTTCGGGCCTCCATTCAGTGTTACCTGAACTTCACCCTGGACATGGGTAGATCACCTGGTTTCGGGTCTACAACCACATACTAAACGCCCTATTCAGACTCGCTTTCGCTACGGCTCCGCCTTATCAGCTTAACCTTGCATGGGATCGTAACTCGCCGGTTCATTCTACAAAAGGCACGCCATCACCCGTTAACGGGCTCTGACTACTTGTAGGCACACGGTTTCAGGATCTCTTTCACTCCCCTTCCGGGGTGCTTTTCACCTTTCCCTCACGGTACTGGTTCACTATCGGTCACTAGGTAGTATTTAGCCTTGGGAGATGGTCCTCCCAGCTTCCGACGGAATTTCACGTGTTCCGCCGTACTCAGGATCCACTCAAGAGGGAACGAAGTTTCAACTACAGGGTTGTTACCTTCTTCGACGGACCTTTCCAGGTCGCTTCATTTACTTCGTTCCTTTGTAACTCCGTATAGAGTGTCCTACAACCCCAAGAGGCAAGCCTCTTGGTTTGGGCTAATTCCGTTTCGCTCGCCGCTACTCAGGAAATCGCATTTGCTTTCTCTTCCTCCGGGTACTTAGATGTTTCAGTTCCCCGGGTCTGCCTTCAATATCCTATGTATTCAGATAAAGATACTGTTCCATTACGAACAGTGGGTTTCCCCATTCGGAAATCTCCGGATCAAAGCTCACTTACAGCTCCCCGAAGCATATCGGTGTTAGTCCCGTCCTTCATCGGCTCCTAGTGCCAAGGCATTCACCGTGCGCCCTTTCTAACTTAACCATTAGCGAATAAATGGTACAACATAATGTTGTGTTATTTATTGATTTGATTAAAGAAAAGTTTCACTTTTCCTCAGCAATTACTGTTATCTAGTTTTCAAAGAACAATCGCAACCAAAATTCTTCTTATTAGATAAGAAGAAAGTAGTGTGCTTTCTATAATTGAGAGATTGAACTCTCAAAACTGAACAAAGTATCAAAACGTACGTCATTTAAAAATCCTTAGAAAGGAGGTGATCCAGCCGCACCTTCCGATACGGCTACCTTGTTACGACTTCACCCCAATCATCTGTCCCACCTTAGGCGGCTAGCTCCTTACGGTTACTCCACCGACTTCGGGTGTTACAAACTCTCGTGGTGTGACGGGCGGTGTGTACAAGGCCCGGGAACGTATTCACCGCGGCATGCTGATCCGCGATTACTAGCGATTCCAGCTTCATGTAGGCGAGTTGCAGCCTACAATCCGAACTGAGAATGGTTTTATGGGATTGGCTTGACCTCGCGGTCTTGCAGCCCTTTGTACCATCCATTGTAGCACGTGTGTAGCCCAGGTCATAAGGGGCATGATGATTTGACGTCATCCCCACCTTCCTCCGGTTTGTCACCGGCAGTCACCTTAGAGTGCCCAACTTAATGCTGGCAACTAAGATCAAGGGTTGCGCTCGTTGCGGGACTTAACCCAACATCTCACGACACGAGCTGACGACAACCATGCACCACCTGTCACTCTGTCCCCCGAAGGGGAACGCTCTATCTCTAGAGTTGTCAGAGGATGTCAAGACCTGGTAAGGTTCTTCGCGTTGCTTCGAATTAAACCACATGCTCCACCGCTTGTGCGGGCCCCCGTCAATTCCTTTGAGTTTCAGTCTTGCGACCGTACTCCCCAGGCGGAGTGCTTAATGCGTTAGCTGCAGCACTAAAGGGCGGAAACCCTCTAACACTTAGCACTCATCGTTTACGGCGTGGACTACCAGGGTATCTAATCCTGTTTGCTCCCCACGCTTTCGCGCCTCAGCGTCAGTTACAGACCAAAAAGCCGCCTTCGCCACTGGTGTTCCTCCACATCTCTACGCATTTCACCGCTACACGTGGAATTCCGCTTTTCTCTTCTGCACTCAAGTTCCCCAGTTTCCAATGACCCTCCACGGTTGAGCCGTGGGCTTTCACATCAGACTTAAGAAACCGCCTGCGCGCGCTTTACGCCCAATAATTCCGGATAACGCTTGCCACCTACGTATTACCGCGGCTGCTGGCACGTAGTTAGCCGTGGCTTTCTGGTTAGGTACCGTCAAGGTACGAGCAGTTACTCTCGTACTTGTTCTTCCCTAACAACAGAGTTTTACGACCCGAAAGCCTTCATCACTCACGCGGCGTTGCTCCGTCAGACTTTCGTCCATTGCGGAAGATTCCCTACTGCTGCCTCCCGTAGGAGTCTGGGCCGTGTCTCAGTCCCAGTGTGGCCGATCACCCTCTCAGGTCGGCTATGCATCGTTGCCTTGGTGAGCCGTTACCTCACCAACTAGCTAATGCACCGCGGGCCCATCTGTAAGTGATAGCCGAAACCATCTTTCAATCATCTCCCATGAAGGAGAAGATCCTATCCGGTATTAGCTTCGGTTTCCCGAAGTTATCCCAGTCTTACAGGCAGGTTGCCCACGTGTTACTCACCCGTCCGCCGCTAACGTCATAGAAGCAAGCTTCTAATCAGTTCGCTCGACTTGCATGTATTAGGCACGCCGCCAGCGTTCATCCTGAGCCAGGATCAAACTCTCCGAAGAAATGTTTGACTTGCTCATTTAAAAAATAAAAATTAACGTTGACGTTTGTCGCTTTGTTCAGTTTTCAAAGTTCAACCGCCGCTCTTAAGCGACTTTACTATCTTATCAAGTTATTAACATAATGTCAACAACTTTTTTATTTCTTTTTGTTGTTTTCGCTTGTCTGCGTTAGCAACAGATATAAATATACCAAATCAATTTCATAAAAACAAGAGGTAAATTAAAAGTTTAAATTTTCTAATATTATTAACTAAAAAAAGATGGCCGTAGCCATCTTTTTTTTAGCGTTGACGCATATGTGGGAATAATAGTACATCACGGATTGACGGTGCATTTGTTAGTAACATAACAAGGCGGTCAATACCGATTCCTAGACCACCTGTAGGTGGCATACCATATTCTAATGCCTCAATGAAGTCATCATCCATCTCATGTGCTTCATCGTTTCCTTGTTCTTTCTCTTTCAACTGAGCTTCAAAGCGCTCACGTTGGTCAATTGGATCATTTAGCTCTGTAAATGCGTTCGCGTGTTCACGCGCAACGATAAACAGCTCAAAACGGTCAGTAAAACGCGGGTCTTCCGCATTTTTCTTAGCCAATGGAGAGATCTCTACAGGATGTCCGTAAATGAACGTTGGTTGAATTAACTGCTCTTCTACTTTTTGTTCAAAGAATTCATTTACAATATGTCCATATTGCATATGTTCAGTGATTTCTACCCCGTGTTCTTTCGCTAAAGCACGAGCTTCTTCAACAGATGTTTCTCCCCAGAAGTCTACGCCTGTATATTGTTTAATAGCATCGACCATATGAAGTCTTGTCCACTCTGGAGTTAAATCTACCTCTTGATCGCCATACTGAATCTTTGTTGTGCCAAGTACTTCTTGCGCGATGTGTGCAATTAAGTTCTCTGTTAAAGCCATGATATCTTTGTAGTCCGCATACGCTTCGTACAATTCGATCATTGTAAATTCAGGATTGTGACGTGTAGATACACCTTCATTACGGAATACACGGCCAATTTCATATACTTTTTCTAATCCACCTACGATTAAACGTTTTAAATGAAGTTCAATCGCAATACGCATATAAAGTTCCATATCAAGCGCATTGTGGTGTGTCACAAACGGACGAGCTGCTGCTCCACCTGCAATTGAATGCATCATCGGTGTTTCAACTTCTAAATATCCATGATTATCTAAGTAACGGCGCATCGATTGAATAATACGGCTTCTTGAGATAAATGTTTGTTTACTTTCTGGGTTTGTAATTAAATCTAAGTAACGTTGACGGTAGCGCTGTTCAATATCTTTTAAACCATGATATTTATCTGGAAGTGGACGAAGCGCTTTTGTTAGTAACGTAAAATCTTTTACTTTAATAGAAAGTTCGCCAACTTTTGTTTTGAATAAAACACCTTCAACCCCTACCAAGTCACCGATATCTACGCTGCTGAAGATTTCGTACTGTTCTTCGCCAATTGCATCTTTACGTACATAAAGCTGAATTTGTCCTGTTAAATCTTGAACGTGAGCGAAACCTGCTTTTCCTTTTCCACGTTTTGTCATAATACGACCAGCTAGTGACACAGGCACTTCATTTTCTTCTAACTGTTCTTTTGTTAACTCGTCATACTCACTAATTAATTGCTGTGATGTATGTGTACGTTCAAAACGTTGACCAAACGGATCAATACCCTGATCTCGTAGGTTGCTCATTTTTTCGCGGCGAACGAGAAATTGATCATTTAATTCTTCATGACTCATCGTTTACTCATCTCCATCGTATAATTAAGTTTTCCGAAACAGAAAAAAGGCCAGCATGTTTACTGGCAACTACTACGTTTCTTTAAAATTATTATAGGTTCAGTCGTTTCTCTATGTCAAATCGCTTTATTCTTGCTTCGCTTCTCTTTTTCTTCGATTTCTCTAACAAGCTACCGAATAAACCAACAACCTGCGAACCCAAACCTTAAACTTTTTACTCTGAACTCTACTTTACGCCAATATAAAAATGAATCAACTAATAAGATTCGTTTTTACTTATGTAAATCATTACTATTATTTTCGAACATATCTATTATACCAGTTGTTTGCTCTCGAAATAATTTTACATCTTTTAAATCCGATAAACGTGTTGTGATGGTTTCAACTTTTTCTTCTGCTACAGGGAGAATAAGAGATGGAGCTAGCTCGTTTAGAGGAACCATCACAAACGCCCGTTCAAACATTCGGGGATGAGGGACGCTCAATCTATCCGTATGAATGATTTCATTACTATAAAGTAAGATATCTAAATCAAGGGTTCTAGGCCCCCATACAATCTCTCTTTTTCGACCTGCCGCTTGTTCAATGGCTTGCAAACAATCTAAAAGTTGCTCTGACGAATACGTTGTTTGTATTTTTACTACCATGTTTAAAAAGCTTGCTTGATTCGTATACCCGACCGGGGCCGTTTCATAAACAGATGAAACAGCCACTACCTTAACCTCAGAGTGTTTCATCAAGCCAGTAACTCCTGACTTCAAATGTTCCATTCGATTTTCAATATTTGAACCTAATGCAATATATGCTTCTGTTGTCATTCAACGGCTCCTTTTAATTTCAATTGCTACCGATTGATAATAACCGGGAATTGGCGGATCGGGCTTATATACCTTTACTGTACAAGCCTGCACGAGTTCGTAATTAGCAAGCAATTCAGATGCAATCGTTTCGGCCACCGTTTCAACTAACTTGAACGTGCGCTTCTCTACGACTTCCTGGCATGTTTGGTATAAATCTGCATAGCTCACCGAGTATTCTAAATTATCCGTAGTACCGGCTTGCTTTAAATCCAGTTCTACAGCTAAATCCACGTGAAAACGCTGCCCTAATTTATTTTCTTCTGGAAATACGCCATGATATCCATAGAAACGCATATCGTTCACATAAATTTTATCCATCTTTAGCCTCTCCTTTCGCTTTTATACATGTAGCTCGTGTCGACTCATTAGCGACATAGTGTAAGAGCTATACTCTTTTTGCAACTGAGCTGTCAGCGTATGGTCTCCTACTGAAAACTGCTTATCCTTTATACTTCGAAGAGGTACGATTTCTTGAATGGAATTTGTAACGAAAGCTTCATCACCCTCCAAGAGCTGTTCCACCGTAAATAAGCCTTCTACAACCTTTATGTTTTTCTTTTGTAAAAGCGTAAAGATAAACTGTCTCGTAATTCCATTTAAGATACCTGTTTCAAGAGACGGCGTATATACACAATCACCTTTTACAAAAAATAAATTTGACACAATACCTTCGGCTAAGAACCCTTCTTTTGTTAAAAAGATACCCTCTTTATTTAAGTCTGAACCAACTTCTCGCTTAGCTAGTACATTGTTTAAATAATGATGAGACTTTAATCTCATGGTTCCTTCGGGCGTATTTCGCTTCGTCTCAAGAATAAGCCCCTCTTTTACAAGGGGGCTCGATGGATGAGGCATTGATTTCATATATATGATTGTAGATGGCTTATCGTATTCTTCCACCTGCAAGCCAATTCCGCCATTTCCTGCTGAGACATTTAATCGAACATACGCATTTCTCTCATTGTTTTTCATTAACAGACTATTAATGATTCCCAACACGTCCTGTGTAGAGTAGTCCCATACAATATTTAATTCACGTAAGCTGCTACACAGTCGATCCAGATGGTCTTCCACTAAAAATGGATGACCTTCATAAACTCGTAACGTTTCAAACAGCCCTAGGCCATACATATATCCGTGATCAAACGGAGAAATAGTGGCTTCAGACGCAGGCTTTACTTCGCCATTTACGTATATATACATATCATTACACTCGCTTTTTTTCGTAAGTTTCAATAAAATTCTTCAGCATTTCTTTACCGTAAGAAGTCATGATAGATTCAGGATGGAACTGTACTCCTTCAATAGGTAATGATTTATGGCGAATCGCCATAATTTCATCTTCTGCTGTCCACGCTGAAATCTCAAAGCAATCCGGCAGTGAACTTTTTTCTACAATCAAAGAATGATATCTCGTTGCCGTGAACGGATTATCAAGACCTTTAAAGATAGTACGGCCATCATGATGCATTTCAGATGTTTTACCGTGCATTAATTTATCCGCACGAATCACATTCCCTCCAAAAGCTTGCCCAATCGACTGATGCCCTAAGCATACGCCGAATATTGGAATCTTACCTGCAAAATACTCGATGGCTTCTAGACTGATTCCCGCTTCGTTAGGACTGCATGGTCCCGGGGAGATCATCAAGAAATCTGGGTTTAGCACTTCAATTTCAGAAAGTGTAATTTCATCATTTCTTTTTACAAGAAGCTCATGCCCTAGCTCACCTAAATACTGTACTAAATTAAACGTAAAAGAATCATAATTATCAATCATTAATATCATCTTTACTCACCCTCACTCAGCTCATTTTCGCTCTGCTCTTTTGCTTTCCATAGTGCAATTGCTTTTTTCAGTGATTCTTTGTATTCGTGTTTCGGATTTGAATCAATCACAACACCCGCACCAGCCTGCACATAAGCTTGGCCGTCTTGAATAATCATAGTGCGAATCGCAATATTTAATTCCATATCTCCATTAAACCCAATCCAACCAATCGATCCTGTATAAATTCCTCGTCGAACTGGTTCAAGTTCTTCAATGATTTCCATTGTACGAACTTTAGGTGCTCCAGTAATCGTCCCTCCAGGAAAAACCGCATCTACGATATCTACAAAATCTTTGCTGCGCGCGAGCTTGCCTTTTACATTAGACACAATATGCATGACATGTGAATATTTTTCAATAACCATAAACTCGTCAACATGTACGGTACCATATTCGCTTACTCTACCAAGATCATTACGCTCCAAGTCAACAAGCATCACATGCTCTGCACGCTCTTTTTCGTTATGAATAAGCTCATCCGCTAACTGTTGGTCTTCTTGATCATCCTTACCGCGAGAGCGCGTTCCCGCAATCGGTCTCGTACTGATTTCATCACCGGCTTTTTTCACTAATAGTTCTGGTGAACAGCTCACAATGTGAAATTCTTCTGTCTGCATATAAGACATGTAAGGAGACGGGTTGATTTTTCGCACCTGTTCGTAGATATGCATAGGATGAGTTTGAAGCTGTTGAGACTGTCGAACAGATAAGTTCACTTGAAACACATCGCCTTGCCCAATGTACTCATGTACGCGAGTTGTGGCATCTGAAAAAACAGCTTCAGACATCGAAACCTCACTCTTTTCGGCAACACGATGAATCCGCTCATATGAGAGTCCTTCAGCACTTGCCTCCATCCAGTCCTTTTTATATTGATCAATACGCTTATGTGCCTGCTCTTTACAATCTGCTTCGTCATTAACGATAATCCAGAGCTTTTCCTTTTCTTGATCGTATACAAATACGTCATCGAAAATAAGGAAATAAACGTCCGGCGTTTTCAATGAATCTTCAGCAAGGTCAGGTATGGTTTCTACATAGCGGATATAATCATAGCTAATAAAGCCAATTGCTCCACCTTGAAAAGGAGGAAGATCTGGATTCACCTCTGATTCAAACTTCTTCATCCAGTCTCGCATAAGATGAAACGGATTACCTTTTTGAACAGTAGCTTGGTCATCCGTTTTGATATGAAGCTCGTTTTGTTCGCCTCGCAAAATGGCTACAGGTTTTAATCCCATCATTTGAAACTTTCCGCCTCGACCGCTTTCAAGCAGGATATGATTCGGTTCCTCTTTTGACAACTCTTGATATTTTTTGAACCATTGGTTTTTAGAGATAGAAATAGATTCGCCCCAAGTCATTCTTTGCTGCATTTGTTCACTCTCCTAAAAATAAATCACCTGCTTTCATTTTACATGATTCTTAGATGAAAAAAAACAGCTTCATATAGAAGCTGTTTTTTTATCGTTTTTATGCTTGTGTTTGTTCCTCGAATTGGAACAATGGAGTACTTAGGTAACGCTCACCGTTACTTGGAATAATCGCTAACACTTTTTTACCTTTTCCAAGCTGTTTTGCAGCTTTTAACGCAGCATAAATCGCAGCCCCAGAAGAGATACCTACTAGTACACCTTCTGTTTTTGCTACTTTACGGGCATATTCAAAAGCTTGGTCGTTTTGAACAGCGACAACTTCGTCATATACTTCCGTGTTAAGCGTATCCGGAACAAAGTTTGCACCAATTCCTTGAATTTTATGAGGTCCTGGTTGACCACCGCTTAAAATCGGAGAATCAGCTGGCTCTACCGCATAAATTTTGATATTTGGATACTTTTCTTTTAACACTTCACCAGCACCTGTAATAGTACCGCCAGTACCGATACCTGCCACAAATCCATCTAGCTGATCGCCAAACTGCTCGATAATTTCTTTAGCCGTTGTTTGACGGTGCACTTCTGGGTTCGCCTCGTTTTGGAACTGCTGAGGAATAAAGTAGCCGTGCTCTTTTGCAAGCTCAGTTGCTTTATTAACCGCCCCTTTCATTCCTTCTGGACCTGGTGTTAACACTAACTCTGCACCGTACGCACGAAGCAGATTACGACGCTCAATACTCATCGTTTCAGGCATTGTTAAAATAGCACGGTATCCTTTTGCTGCAGCTACCATTGCTAAGCCAATTCCTGTGTTACCACTTGTTGGTTCAATGATTGTGTCGCCAGGTTTTAACACACCTTTTGCTTCCGCATCTTCGATCATCGCTAATGCTATACGATCTTTTACACTGCTCCCCGGGTTCATAAATTCTAATTTTAAATATACATCCGCCATATCTTCTTCAACTAGACGGTTTAGTTTTACGATTGGTGTTTGACCAATTAACTCTGTAATTGAATTTGCAATACGTGCCATATGACCACTCCTAATACCAACTAATTTTATTGATTTTGTATACAATTTATCAGATGTTTTCTAAATTGTCAATCATTTTGTCTTTCCATTTACCTAATTTTGTTATATTTTTAGATCAATATATACAGAAATAGAACCTATTATCTATAAAAAAAGGCGCTCATTTATAAAATGACGCCTTTTAAGAATCTTTTATTTCATTTAAATTGCTTGTTCTTTCATTTCTTCAAGCTGCTTTTTATCAAAACGATAGGTCTCATTACAGAAATGACACTGGGCTTCAGCTTGGCCGTCTTCCTCAATCATCGATTGAATCTCTTCTTGTCCTAAGCTGATAATAGCATTGGCAATTCTTTCTTCTGAGCACTGACATTTGAACTCTACAGGCATTGTCTCCAGAAACTTTACATTTTCTTTTCCAAGAACTTCTTCTAAGATTTCTTCAGGAGAAAGACCTTTTTGAATCAGTTTTGAAATTGGTTCAATCGTCTGTAATCGTTGTTCAATAGCTGTAATCGTTTTATCATCGGTTCCTGGCAGAAGCTGAATGATAAATCCGCCCGCAGCTAAGATCGTGTTATCAGGGTTAACAAGTACACCTACACCTACTGAAGATGGGACTTGTTCAGATGTCACAAAATAATACGTGAAATCCTCTCCTAATTCTCCCGATACAATAGGTACTTGTCCGTTAAATTGATCACGCATTCCGATATCTTTTACGACACTTAGCGTGCCATCTGTACCTACAGCACGTGCTACATCTAATTTTCCATGCTGATTTAAATCGAAGTGCGTTTGTGGATTCGTTACATATCCGCGCACTTCCCCTTTAGCATTGCTGTCTACTAAAATAACGCCAATTGGGCCGCGACCTTCAATTTTAATTGTTAGCTTTTGCTCACCCTTTAGCATAGCCCCCATCATGACTCCCGCAGTCATTGAACGTCCCAATGCTGCAGAGGCTGTAGGCCATGTATAGTGACGGCGCTGCGCTTCTCCAACTGTATCCGTTGTTTTTACTGCATAAGCGCGAACTTGACTATTGTAAGCTAGTGCTTTTACTAAATAGTCACCCATAATATACACCTCTTACTCCATATTTTTTGTATAAATTATTTGCAATCCTTTTAAAGTCAAAAATGGATCCACAATATCAATAATATCCGACTCTTTAGCAATCAATGTTGCGAGTCCTCCAGTAGCAATAACTTTAGGATTTACTGTTGCTTGCTCTTTCATTCTTGCTACAATTCCTTCTACTTGTCCAACGTATCCATATAAAATACCTGCTTGCATCGCAGATACTGTATTTTTTCCCACAATGCTATTTGGTCGCGCAATTTCAATTCGCGGAAGCTTAGATGCTCTTGAATAAAGAGCTTCTGTCGAAATATTAATACCAGGGGCAATCGCACCACCCATATATTGCTTATTTTCATCAATATAGCAATACGTGGTTGCGGTACCAAAATCAACGATAATTAAAGGGCTTCCGTATAGCTGAATTCCAGCAACAGCATTTACAATACGGTCTGCTCCCACTTCACGCGGATTTTCATATTTAATATTTAAACCCGTCTTAATTCCAGGACCAACAACAAGCGGCTTTAAATGAAAATACTTTTGACACATTCTCTCCAATGCAAACATAATAGGAGGAACAACAGAGGAAATAATAATACCATGAATATCTTTAAAAGATAAACTAACGTGCTCAAGCAAGGCTTTGATTGTCATGCCATACTCGTCTTCTGTTTTATTACGGCTTGTTTCTACACGCCAATGATACTTTAATTCATCTCCATCGTATACACCTAATACCGTATTCGTATTTCCAACATCTAATACAAAAATCATTTCAATCACCACTTTATATAAATTCAGTATTCACACTGAAACCATCATACCATAACTGGTAAATAGACGTGTATATTCTAGATAAAATAGGAATATAATGACACGATTCTCTAGTAGATATCCTACTTATCCACCATATATACGAAAACCTTTTATCAAATCTAACTTTTGCTCATAAAAAAATCAGTGGAGAATATCTCCACTGATTTTTATTGTCTTATGCTTTTGGCTCTTCATCGTCTGTCTTTGTTTGGATGTTTACTTTAACATCTTCATCTGTTACGTGACTAGAACGGTCTGGAAGAGTTCCATGATCTACTAAGTGGTTGATTTGCTCAGCGTCTAACGTTTCTACTTCTAACAATGTTTGAGCTACAAGCTCTAACTTGTCACGGTTTTCCGTTAAGATCTGCTTCGCACGCTCATAGCTTTCTTTAATGAAACGTTGGATTTCATTATCAATTTCATGAGCAATTGCATCACTGTAGTTTTGTTCACTGTGTAAATCACGACCTAAGAATACTTGGCCTTGTTGTGATTGACCGAATTGCATTGGTCCTAACTTTTCACTCATACCGTATTCTGTTACCATTTTACGAGCGATGCTTGTTGCACGCTGGAAGTCATTGTGAGCACCTGTACTCACTTCGCCGAAAATAATTTCCTCAGCTACGCGACCACCAAGCAATCCAACAATTTTATCCAGCAGCTCTGGCTTCGTCATAAAGTAGCGATCTTCTTTTGGTAACATAACAGCATATCCACCAGCTTGCCCACGTGGAACAATGGTTACTTTATGTACCATATCAGCTTCGTCTAATACGACACCGATAATTGTATGTCCTGCTTCATGATAAGCAACAATATTGCGTTCTTTTTTAGAAATAACTCGACTTTTCTTAGCTGGACCTGCAATTACGCGGTCTGTTGCTTCGTCAATGTCAACCATTTCAATTTTCTTTTTGTCCTGTCTAGCAGCTACTAAGGCAGCTTCGTTTAACAAGTTTTCGAGATCTGCACCTGAGAAACCTGGCGTACGCATAGCAATTGCTTTTAAGTTTACTGATTCATCTAAAGGCTTATTGCGAGCATGTACTTTAAGCACTGCTTCACGGCCATTTACATCTGGACGATCTACCGTAATTTGACGGTCGAAGCGGCCTGGACGTAATAACGCTGGATCTAAGATATCCGGGCGGTTTGTTGCTGCAATGATAATGATACCTTCGTTAGCACCAAAACCATCCATCTCAACAAGCAATTGGTTCAATGTTTGTTCACGCTCATCGTGTCCGCCACCAAGACCTGCGCCACGTTGACGACCTACAGCATCGATTTCATCAATAAAGATAATACATGGAGCATTCTTCTTCGCATTTTCGAATAGATCACGAACACGAGAAGCACCGACCCCAACAAACATTTCAACAAAGTCTGAACCACTGATAGAGAAGAAAGGAACGCCTGCTTCACCAGCAACAGCTCTTGCTAATAATGTTTTACCAGTACCAGGAGGTCCCACAAGTAAGACACCCTTCGGAATTCTTGCACCTAGCTCTGCGAATTTACGAGGATCTTTTAAGAACTCAACAACTTCCACAAGTTCTTGCTTTTCTTCGTCTGCACCAGCTACGTCTTTAAATTTAACCTTTTTCTTTTCTTCACTGTAAAGCTTAGCCTTACTTTTACCGAAGTTCATAACGCGGCTTCCGCCACCTTGAGCTTGGTTCAGTAAGAAGAAGAATAGGATGAAAATAATAACAAACGGAATGATTGACGTAAAGAACGTTACCCAGCCGCTTGTTTCATCAGCAGGTTTAAAATCAACTTCTACTTGATTATTTTCTGAAGCAGCGTCAATACGATTAAGTGCTTTGTCACCATCTACGATGTAAGTTTGGAACGTTTGATCCTTTTTATAAGAATCTAACTTCCCTTGCACAACATACACGCCTCTTTCAGGCTTCATAGAGAGTGATTTTACATCACCTTTGTCTAAGTGTTGAACAAATGTATCGTATCTCATTGGTTCTGCTTTTTGATTAGAGCCACTAAAGAAGCTTACCACGCCAATAATGACTAAAAATATAAGTAAATAAAAGATGGTATTACGGAAGATCCGATTCATTTCTTACCTCCTCCCACGATAAACAAATACTGTATTCAATACTAACATAGAACATTTATCCTATCCAATAAATTGCACTTGGATATGTGCTTATTAATTGCTGTATACTTGCGGTTTAAGAACCCCAATATACGGCAGGTTACGATATTTTTCTTGATAATCTAATCCATACCCTACTACGAATGCATCAGGTACTTCAAATCCAACGTAATCTGCTTTAATAGATGCTTTACGACCTGTTGGTTTGTCTAAGAGTGTGACAATCTTAATTGACTTAGCTTTACGATACTTGAATAACTCTACAAGGTAGCTAAGCGTTAAGCCGCTGTCGATAATATCCTCTAAGATAAGAATGTCTCGACCTTCAACTGATGTATCTAAATCTTTTAGGATTTTTACTTCACCAGAAGAAACCATCGCATTGCCATAACTTGATACATCCATAAAATCCATTTCTAAATATGTATCAACACGCTTAATTAGATCAGACATAAAAGGCATAGCGCCTTTTAATACACCGATTACCAAGGGAAAACGGTCAGCGTATTCCTCAGATAATAGCTTACCCAATTCTTTTACTTTCTGTTGTATTTCTTCTTCTGAAATCAAAATTTCTTGAATATCCTGCTTCATTCCTTACTTGCCTCCTAGAAGTTTTCGCTACTTATAGTATAAAATAACATATCTGGACTTATGTGTATGCAGTTCATAAGCAGATTTTTTCAAACCAGGTAGCCACAAAATAGTTCCTTGGCTATCTTCCACTACCGGCCAATGATCTCTGAATTGTAAAGGAATTTTTTCATCGATAAAAATATCCTTTACTTTTTTATGTCCCTTCATGCCCTTTACTCGCATTTTATCGCCATTTTTTCGTGTCCTTACCTTTAATGATTGTAAATCGTGAGCTTCATCTAAAAGAAAAACATCGTTTCCTTTTATATCTTCGACTTTATTATGTATTTCACAAATAAGCTGGTGACCATTTGGAAGCTCGACGACCCCTGGAATCGGAACAATAAATTCATATGGCTCGATGTTCCCCTCATTAAAGGTGAAAAGACAGTCGTTGTAAGATCGGATAATGCGCAAACCATTTGGAAAGTCAAGCGTACCAGACGGTTTTTCACTTTCACAAAATCCTACTAACATGTCAATATGCGCTGAGGAAAGGGTTGGAGGAATTTCTTTATAGAGATAGTTTAATATTAGTTGAATACCACGCCTTTGTAAAGGCTTGCGTATCCTTAGAAAACAATCTCTATCAATGAGAATTTCATTTTGCAATTTCTTTCTCATTACTTTATTCATCACACCGGTCGTTAATTCCTCTAAGTATGCTTGATCTTCATGCAAGTTCTCGCTAAATTGTTGAAATTTTTCATGTACAGCTGCGTTTTCTTGCTTTAAAAATGGCAAAACGTAATGACGAAACCGATTTCTTGTGTACGAGTCTTTCTCATTACTCGGATCAATCCGAGGGGTAAGGCCATGTAGCTTACAGTAGCGATTGATTTCTTCTTTCGTTACGGCTAGGAACGGCCTAATAATAAATCCATCCGCATATGGCCGCTTGGGCTGCATCCCTGCGTATCCATTCATCGTACTGCCTCGGACCATTCGCATTAACATCGTTTCAATCTGATCATCTCCGTGATGTCCTAATGCAAGAAGATTTGCTTTGTGCTTCTTCATAACATGAGTAAAGAATGTATAGCGGCATTCTCTGGCTGCTACTTGAGAAGATAACTTTCTTTCCTTCTGATAGGCAGTAACATCAATCTGCTTCGCCTCACATTTAATATTCAATTGTTTGCAGTAGTTCTGCACATATTCCATATCTTGCTGTGACTCTTTGCCCCGGAACATATGATCAACATGAGCAGCAATAATCGTGAGAGATTTTTGCTCTTTCAGACTCCATAAGAAATGCAGCAGTGCTAAAGAATCAGGACCACCAGAAATACCTACAACCACTGTAGAGCCTGCGGATAATAACTGATGTTTTGTCATAAAATTGTTCACTTGCTTTTCCATAGGAATGACTCATCCTTATAATGTACACGCAATAATGTATCATTAATTTACTTTATACGAATGACTATAAGGAAAGTTTCACAATTTCTCCAAACTTTATAGCACTTGAATAAATAGATACAAAATATAAATCAACATTACAGACGTACAAAGTAGTAGCGTCTCTAACACGTGAGAACGCTTCTTCTTTACTTTAACACGAGGGGCAGACGGTTGACGAACGTTTTGAGGCTTTGTTCCCTTACTTTTTGCCCCTCTTCTTTTTTCGACCGATAACACCTCTGTTTTCATTTCTTTAGCTGACTTATACTTTCCCGTAACCGCTTGATACAAAACGTCTCCGAAAGGTTCTAACTGCTTTGTTGTTAATATAAATTGTTTTAATTGTTCAGCTGGTTTGTCTGTTTTATTAATTCGCTTGCCATAAGCTGCGTGAATCAAAACCATAGATACAGCAAACAAATCATAGGTTGGTTCTGCTTTTCGGGAGCCAAGCCCCCAGTGCGCTCGATCATAAAAGTCGGTAAATTCTTTTATTGACCGCCCTTGTAGAGTTGTTCCCCCGACGTCAATCCACCGAACTTTTACGGGGTTAGGTGTTACGACCAGGTTTTCTGGTTTTAAATCGCCAAATACCCACCCTTCTTCATGAAGGTTTTCTAAGTCTGTTAAGAGCTGACTTGCAAATACTTGCAGCCATTCTGTCCCTCTTGTTGAGATAAAGGAAAGGAGAGGCTGCCCTTTCACATATTCCATTACATAAAAAGAAAGAGCGTGAGAACCATAGCTCCAATCATCTACATCAAGTAAGCGCGGTCCTAGCACTTTGTCTTTGACTTGAGAGAGCTTTTTTAATACATTCACTTCTGCTGTAACGGACATGTTGGAAAAGCTTATTTTTAACGCCGCTAGCGTTCCGTTTACTAATTGAACTAAATAGACAACTCCAGTTGCCCCCACGCCTAATTTCTCAAGAATTTTATAATGGACGTGATGCCATTTTCCTTGAATTTCTGTTCCCGGAGATAGGTTACATACCTGATTCTTCAATGTATTGTTCATTATTTTTTAACAACCCTCTCAATGAGCGCTTTTTGGTGAAATAATGAGTAGCCTCTTTGATAGCCGGTCCAGTAGGCGTAATACCTCCTGCTGTTAGTTTCGGAAAAATCGTTGAAAGCGACTCTAACCTTGGATTCCAGTCCATTAGCTTCTCTACGTCTTTCTTTTTCCCAGGAAATAAAAAGATTGAAAATTGATTATGCCCCATGCGAGCATTCAAGCTTAACGATAAATCTAACAGCGACTCCTTTACAGTAGGAAGCTTATTTTTCATACTTCCGCTCATGTCAACTAAAATAAGAATCTCTAAGTCAACCGTTTCCCCAAGTTCATCAACAACTTCCATGATTTCTCCTCGCTTCTCAGGAGATAACTCTTCTAATCTTGAATTAGAGGAACCTAGAATTTGCTGAAGTTCTTTATTTACAACGCCTTGAAGTGTTTGCGTCATTGCCTGCCTTGTAACCATTTGAACAGTTTGAGACAGCTGTTTTACGTAAACAATTTGACTCACGCCACCGCCTGACATGGCAATGCCTTCTATTTCATTCGTGCTTTGCTCATCAATTGTGTCCTCTTCCATCACACCAATAACGTTTACACTAATCCCTTGTTCTTTAGCCAGTGCTGCCATTGCTACCGGATCTTCACCTGTATTCGAACCACCGTCCGTAATGACCAACATCTGTTTCAATGTACCTTTTTTCATAAAAAAATCCCCTCCTCATTATCAGTATTAACATGATAGACGAGGAGGAGATAAAATATACTTCTATCTAACTATTGTGCTTTTTTACGATAAGCGTAAGAAGGAATCGATGACCATTTCGGGGTATTGTGCTGAAGTTTTGCCACAACTACCGTCATATCATCTTCAATTAAACCTGATTTTGTTCGAATAACTTCTTCCATAATTAAGTCTGCAATTTCTTGTGGATCGTTTGTTTGAAGCTCGCCAATTTTTCGCTTCATCCACATTTCGTAGTTCTCAACGTGTTTCGGTCCTTCAAATACGCCGTCACTCATCATAATTAATAAATCTTCCGCCTTCATTTGTTCATTCACAACATCCACTTCAAATTCTTCAATAATGCCCATTGGCAAATTGCTTGCCTGTATTTTAATTACCTTATCTCCGCGTTTGATGAAGCTTGGCGTAGAACCGATTTTCAAGAAGTTTACATTGGCATCTTGTAAGTCGATCATCGCTAAATCTAACGTAGAAAAGATCTCATCGTTTGTACGCAGCGATAAAATAGAGTTAATCGATTTAATTGCAATTGTCTCTTCTATTCCTGTTTGTAAAATTTGTTTTAACAGCTGAAGCGTTTCGCTGCTTTCATAGTGGGCACGCTCTCCATTCCCCATACCATCGCTAATAGCTAGTGCATACTTACCGGCGTTTAGCTCAATCATGGAGTAGCTGTCACCGGATACAAACCCTCCGCCTTTAGCAGCATGTGCTACGCCTGTATCAACAACGTACGCTTTTGTACAGCCAAACGAAACGTGGCAATAGCCTTGAGGATATTTAGCACATTCTTCGTTCTTTACTACAATACTTTCACCTAAAATATCTGTAAGCATTGGCGCAATAATCTTCTCGCATTCTCCTCTTCCGTGACAATATGGCACCCACATTTCAATATCTACATTTCCAGGTTCTAAGCTATAAATTTCAATTTGATTGATTTCCATCCCAAAGTTACGAAGAGCTTCTAAAATCTGTTCTTCTTGTACATTTAAATTTTCGCGCTCTCGCTTAATTTCTTTTGCAAAATTCCCCATGACTTCAGAAACACCGTGAAGCTGTTCTGCTACAATCCTTCTACTTTCTTGAATTTGGGCTTTTAAGTGCTGATTGGCTTTAAAATACGTAAGTTCATGCTCAATCACATCGATGACTTTTTTCGATTTCACACAATGTTTGTCCATTTCTCGGATTAGTCTTGGATTTTGTTCAAGAGTGCCATTATCAACTTCAAGCATAATTTCCTTCATATATTCATAGGTTGTATCAAACTGCTGTGCCCAACATTGTTCTTTTTTAAAACAAAATTGGCACGTCCTTTCGGTAACGCTGCTTAAGAAATAATCGACTTCTTTATCCGCGCTTGGCTTTTCATCATAAAATCCATTTTGCGTGAAGCTTTTGGAAAGTGCTTGAAAAACATTTGAGAACTGTTCTACGCGATTCGCTGTTACATCTCGGATCTTGCGCACGTACTGCTGTTGTTCAAGCATGTTTTCAGATGTCCCTGGTACGAGTTTACTTAAGTTTTTCAAAACAAAAGATGGGGTTAATAAAAATAGGACAACGGCTGTCAGTGATTCATACAAATTAGTCGTCAATCCTTGATCTGCCTGAGCATATAGGCCAATTAGCAATGAACCAACAACCAGCCCAAGAGCTGCACCTAGCTTTTTACCGTCTTTTAAAAGTCCTCCAAGCAAGCCTGAAAAAGCGAGTAAACTCATTTCGTACAAACTAGAAACATTCGCGAAACTTAAAATTAAACCGGTTACGACCCCTACCGTAGCTCCTATCGTGGGGCCAGATACAAACGCAAAAACTAATACTAAGTAACGAGATAATATATGTTCGGCCGAAAGCCCGTAAATCATCCACCCTATTGTCCCCGTCATAACAGATGCCAACAAAATAATTAGAGAAATCACTTCTTCTGTTTTTAATGATTGTTTTCGCTTTCGGTATGAAATTAAAGGCACGCTTTGTAAGAAAATCATTGTTAAGATAAAGCTCAACCCTGCTTCTACTGCCACAAATGTAAAATCATACATGGTGAATTCCTTGGTAAACACATAAAAAATAGTTAGTTTTGTAAGTAACATCGCGCTAAATACAGTGAACGGCAGCTTCTTTAACGGATCCATTGTCAGTATGCCGCTAAATCGATGAATTAGTAAGAAAACAAATAGTGTAGCAAATACGGTACCTCCATTTTGAATGGAAACACTAAATGCCCCTGCCAATACGGCTAAACTTGCTAGCGGTGCTTTTTCTTTCTTTATAGCCATTACAGCTGCAAAGAATGGCAAAGCAAATGGCATGATTTTCATTAAAATTAACGCTCGTCCTAATAAAAAACCTACGACTAGCAGCAACAATCCCCATTGAAATAACACCTTTTCCGTTTTCATACCCGCCTTTGTAAACACACGGGACATTTCTAATCTAGTTCGGTTAAATACCGCCTCTGTTGTTGGACTTGCAAAATCTCTTTCCGTCTTTTGCATTCTCCCACCACCCGCTAATTATACTTATTCATTATTATATCGCGGCGAAAGGTGAAATTTTGTCAAACGGACTAGCAAAATACCTATAATCGTTCGACTATTTTCTAGTATTATATTGAAAACTATACAAAAAGATGTACAATCTTACATGGCAATTTAAAAAATATCAGAGATACTGTTTGCCTCAGAGAAAGCCTATGCTCATCATTCTTTTTTAAAAGCAAATAAAAGTCTATAAAAATAACAAAAAAGTTATTGACAATAACCCTGCTTTTTTATATCATTATAAATGTCTTTTAGAGAACGTATAATGGCGGTGTAGCTCAGCTGGCTAGAGCGTACGGTTCATACCCGTGAGGTCGGGGGTTCGATCCCCTCCGCCGCTACTCGAATAACGGCCCGTTGGTCAAGCGGTTAAGACACCGCCCTTTCACGGCGGTAACACGGGTTCGAATCCCGTACGGGTCATCAAAAAGCATGTACAACAGTACATGCTTTTTTTCTACTCTTTTTTACATATAAAAAAAGCACCTTTTAAATAAAAGGTACTTTCCAAAAACTCGCTATCTATTTGATATAAGCAGCAAGTTAACCGCGTTTTGCACCGCGTCCACCGCGTTTTGATTCGGTATGGCGTTTTAGGGAAGATAAACGTTCTTCACTGTCTTTTAAGAAACGATTCATTTTTTGTTCGAATGTTTCTTTTGTACGGAAATCATTACCGCCACCACGATTATTATTACGTTGTGGGCGTGAATCACGTGGACGGTCTGAGCGTGGCGCTCTTGCAGGACGCTCTGGTCTTTCTGGACGTTCTGGTTTGTCTACCGCTTTCTTAATTGAAAGACCAATTTTACCATCTTTCTCAACGTTAATTACTTTGACTTCAACTTCGTCGCCCACTTTTAAATGGTCGTTAATGTCCTTTACGTAATTATCAGCTACTTCACTGATATGAACCAAGCCTGTTGAACCTCCTGGTAACTCAACAAAAGCTCCAAAGTTCGTAATACCTGTTACCTTTCCCTGTAACTTGCTGCCTACTTCGATTGACATAAAAAAAATGCTCCTCCTTAAATGATAAAAGAAATCAATTTATTATATTATACAAAAAGCAAAAATACACTGTCAACGAACCATACGTTTAGTCTTTTTTTACATTAAAGATAATTTCCCCGTCTTCTGATAAAAAATAATCTCTGCGGGCAATCTTTTTAATATAATCATCGTCATTTAACTTGACGATTTCACCTTTTAACTGTTTTTGCTTGCTTTGTAATTTTGTCAGCTGCTGTTCTAATTTCACCTTCTCAGCTTTTTTGTTCTCAATAGCTGAGGTTTGCGTAATTAAAGCTGATACCATCAATCCACCAATGATTAAGGCCAACACTCCGAAAACAGTCAAACGCCTAATTAAACCGATACGCTTTCGATCTGTATTTTGTTTAATTTGCTCTTGTTTATGGCTATAATCAGTATTTAACTTCGCGACCTTTTTTTTTCGTACCGCACTCATTGAATTAGTCGTCCCCCTTGTTTTTTAAAGTGTTCACCCATGCAACGATTCTCATTATCATATTCTTTGCACGATTGTAAATTCCTTCTATATACCGAAAACCCATATGTAAAAATCGTTTTACAGGTTTAGGCATCATTCTCCAAAATACGAAAAGAACCCACCTGGTCGGTACGTAAATAAGCTTTAGACAGAATACGAGCAGCTTATGAACAGCTCGGTAGATCCCTAAAGCGAATACAACTAAAATATGAATAAAGAAGCGGATAGGCTTGACCAAAAAAATATTACTAAGCGTTAAAACACCTCGATATAAACTTAATACGCTCGAGACAGTAAATGTTAATACTTTTAAATACAGTGATTGAAATAAGCTTTGATACGCGGCAAAGCCGCAAAACAAAGCAAGAAATGCATACAAACGCAGTTCTCCTTCATTCACTAAAAACAACACATAAAAAATGAGAAGAGCTTGCACCATCCAAAACAATACGTCATTCACAAATACAAACCATGGGCGTGATTTAGAGCGATTAACAAAGTAACGATAAGTATCGAGAGAAGCACCTAAACCGCTTCCCATCGATACCATCGCAAGCATTGTATAGAGCTGAATGTTTAAACTCATCGAAACAACTTACTAAAGAATCCTTTAGCCTTCTCCGATTGGTTCTCATCTAAGTAAACTATATCAAAGATTTTTCCTTTTATCGATACAATTCCTTGATCAACGTCTAAATTTTTCATTTGCAGATTTTGCCCTCTAACTGACAAGAAACCCATCACTGTTTCAAGTAAAAATTCCTCATTGTCAAAGCTCTCTACCTGCTTCACACCCGTGATATCTAAGAGACGCCGACCCTTCATCACTAAATCATGATTTGGAGTATGGTCTTTGTTTGAATTGCTTGTTTCGTAAAATTGGCTCATATCTTCATCCCCACCTCATTCATTAAGAGCATTCGCTCTTGTTATCTGTTGTTTAAAACATATGAATGAGAAAGGTGATTTAGAACAAGCCTTCATCAGTTATACTTCAGATGAAATACGCTCTTCTTTGACAATTGAGTACAAATTAGCTGCTTCTTCTTTTTTAGCTGCTTCTTGAAGAGCCTCTATTTTAACGGTAATTTTCTTCGTGCCAAATGTGATCGCTAATTCATCTCCTACTTTCACATTTGTGCTTGCTTTTGCAACGATTCCATTAATGGTAATACGGCCCTTGTCTGATACTTCTTTTGCTAATGTACGGCGCTTAATTAAACGTGATACTTTTAAAAATTTATCTAACCTCATAATTCCCTCACCTTTCTGTTTTACAAACCTGTTTTTTTTGCTTCTTCCCAAAATTCATCTAACTCTTCTAACGAAAAAGATTCAAATGGTTTTTCAGAAGCTCTCACTTTTTCTTCAATATATTGAAATCGATTTAAAAATTTTGTATTCGTTTTGGCTAATGCAGCTTCAGAGTCGATTTTATAGAATCTTGCAATATTCACTAAAGCAAATAAAATATCTCCAAATTCATCGCTCATTTTTTCTTTATCAGCATGCTGTACTTCCTCTTGGAATTCAGCAAGTTCTTCCTGTACTTTTTCCCACATTGGTTCAACTTCTGACCAATCGAAACCAACTTTTGCAGCTTGTTTTTGGTATCCATGCGCTTTCATTAAAGAAGGCATAGCTCCAGGTACAGAAGCTAACAGAGAAGAAGGTTCCTCTCCTTTTTCTTCTTTTTTGATTTCATCCCAATTTTTTAAGACCTCGTCTGCATCATTTACGCTTACTTCACCAAATACATGCGGATGGCGCCTTACCATTTTCTCTGCAACACTGCGAATGACATCATCAATTGAAAACATTCCTTCATCTTCACCGATTTGTGCATGAAGCAATACCTGTAGCAATACATCACCAAGCTCTTCAATCATATTATCGTCATCTTGACGGTCAATTGCATCTAATAACTCATAAGACTCTTCTAACAAATAGCGCTTGAGCGATTCATGCGTTTGTTTTTGATCCCAAGGACATCCGTTTGGTCCTCTGAGCGTGGCAATAATCCTTCTGAATGCGTCAAATTGATGGTATAAAATTGTTTCATCTGCTACTGGAGGGACATAAATAGTCGTTAAGTTATTGAGCGACATTTCTCTATCCAATTCATACAGCTTGACCGGCTGGATTTTTTCTTCGCTGCTTCCCGCTGCTGTTACAATGTAAACGAGGTAATCATCAGGAACATGTTCCATCAGCGTTAGCTTTACCTCTGAGGCAACGAACTGATCGTACACTTGAGCAATTAGAACATGACCGGTTAACTCTATTTCGCTTCGCTTTAAATCTGTTCCGTCTAGTAGCTGAAACCCTTCGATAGGATCGATCTTTAGCGCACCAAAAATTGGGTCTAAGAAGCTTTGTCCTCCTTTAATTTCAACAGGGATGCCTCGTTCTTTTCCTTTTTGTAAAAGTAATTGAACCGTACGTTCTGCCACTAAAGGGTGCCCGGGAACGGCATACACCACTTCTTCTATTGAAGCTTTATCGATTAAATCATTTGATATATGTTCATATACCTGTTCAAATGCATCATAAGATTCGTATACGTCATCATAGGATACATACGTCAAGCCTTCACTTTCTAATTCTTTGATTACAGGATGTTCTTTTGTGCGCATATAAATATGCTTTTCCTGCTGTAGCAAGCGATAAATGCCTACAGGTAGCTGTTCTAAATCGCCTGCTCCTAAACCAATAACTGTTACTTTACCTGTCATTGCTTCACCTTCTTAATTTATTTTTTAATACGTATTTAGCTAAAACACTTCCCATTGGAAGTAAACGTAATTCTTCTTCGGTAAAAATATGTTGTTTCATAATGATAAACAAATAAAACAAACCGCCTATTAAAACACCAGCTCCTGTTTCAACCACTTGTTTGCTTGTATCTAAACTATTAGACCATGCAAAGTGATGTAAACAAAATAAATAGCTTTGCAAAAGAACGACCATTGCTATGCCCGTTATAAAAATACCTCCACTCGCCTTTTTCGGAACAAGAAGTACAGCTAGCTTTTTATACAGACAAAATAGATTGATTGCTGCAACGATAGCGAATCCAGTTGAGGAAGCAATGGCTGCTCCTATGGTTTGAAAATCTGGTATTAGCCAAAGATTCAATATCAGTTTGACTGCCATGCCAGCGATGACGGCTATTACAGGCGCGAAAACAGCGCCCATCCCCTGCAGCACAGCTCCAGCAGTTGCTGCTACTGTTGTAAATATAACTAACAAGCTCAAAATTTGTAAAACGTCCGTTCCGTGGGAGTCACCGTATAAAAGCATATTAATGGGTTTCATCAGCGCAATCAAGCCAAAAGCTGCTCCAACTCCGACTACAAGCGATAGACGGAGAGACAGCTGAACTTTTTCAACCACAAATGACAGGTTCTTTTTCGCAATGGCTGAAGAAATAACAGGTACAAGCGAAAGCGAAAAAGCTGTACCTACTACTGTACCTAATTGAATCAACGGAAGACCACGGTCGTAAATACCTTTTAAAATTTGTGCTGCTTCTTCAGCCATGCCGTGCGCCGTTAGACTAGAATATAAAGTAAAGGAGTCAATAAGCTGGATAAACAGCAGACCCATACCGCTAATACAAATTAATAAGCCTTGAATAACAAGGATTTTAAATATTCTCTTGATGTCTGCTTTTTTTATGCGTTGAAATACTCCCTTAGAATTTGTCTTTGTTCTAAAAACAAATAAAAATAAAATAACAAGGGATGTTATACCGCCTGTTATAGAACCAAAAATAGCTCCCGCCCCTGCAGTATATAAATCATAACCATGTTGGATCAAGAAAATAGACAGATACAAAATAGTCCCTACCCGTACAACTTGTTCTGCAATTTGAGACAACGCTGTAGGAAACATATTATGTAACCCTTGATAATAACCACGAATAACAGCAATAAACGGAATAAGTAAAAAGGAAAATGAAATAATTTGAATGAGAACTGTTAACTTACGATCTCCCATCCATTCGGCAATCGTTTCTGCGAAAATATATTCGAACGCAAATATCGTGCAGCCTACTATAAATAAAAAAGCAAACGAAACTTGAAGTATTCCTCGGATTTCCTTTCTCCGATTTGTTACCGCATACTCAGCTACTAACTTTGAAATAATTACAGGGAAACCATATGTACCTAGCTGTAGCGCAATTCCATATAGCGGATAAACTTGCTGATAGATATAAAACCCTATATCTCCCGCGATATGGTGATATGGAATACGATAAGTGGCACTTAAGATTTTCGTAAATAAACCTGCGAGCGTTAAAATAACGGCGCCGTTAAAAATAGAATAGAGCTTTGATTGTTTCTGCATTCCTACACCTTTCACCTGCAGCTTGTAATGATATGAACAACTCTTTTTATTAGCCTCTAACCGCAATAGAATAGAGCTTTGTTCTTATAAAACATCCTGCACTTTCCAATAAATAAAATACCGTACCATTATATCATGTTCTCTTTATTTCTAAGGTAAGACAGCATGAAAAAAGGCAGCAGAAACTGCTACCTTTTCAGTAAATAATGTAAAATAAAGATAATTACGCTTACTGCTCCATTTGACGAGATAAGAAGCTAGCTGCTGTTTCGGCTGCTTTATGCTCTACTTCACCAAGAGACTTATCTTTTGAGAAAATGACAACAGCTCCAATCGGATCTCCATTTGCAATAATCGGACCGATTGTGTAAGAAGAAATATTTTCTTCGTATCCATCGACAAATTCCAGGTTTTTCCCATCAGTTACTAAAGAAGAACTGCGGCTTTCCATAACAGATTCCACTAACGAACTAATGTTTTTATTTAAGTATTCTTTTTTAGAACTTCCTGCTACCGCAATAAATACATCGCGGTCACAAATAAGTACAGGATGACCTAAGCTATCGTATAGCGCTTCGCCATACTCTTTTGCAAAGTCTCCTAATTCACTAATTGGCGAATATTTCTTTAAAATAACTTCTCCATCACGATCGACGAAAATCTCTAGCGGATCTCCCTCTCGGATACGAAGCGTTCTTCTAATTTCTTTTGGAATCACAACGCGACCCAAATCATCAATACGACGAACAATACCTGTTGCTTTCATTCATTGAAGCCTCTCTTTCATATGATGATTAAAATAGTTGGTGAATATCACTGATGGCTATATGATAAAAGGTTCACCTTTGTTGAGGTTAGTATTCTTCACTCTACAACTTCTATTCACCAACCATCTCTTTTTTTGTTAAAAAGTGTGCTTTTATTAAAAAAATGTCCAAAAAACCGCCAAAACATGGGGATTTGGATATTTTTATTTGACTATACAAAAGAGGCTGAGACATAACTAAACCTATCTCGCCTAAAGACGAACAAATAGGAGAAATGAGGTGAACCGCTTGAGACACCAGCTAGAAGCAGCCACATACATGAAACCTGCGTTCACCATATCAATAAAAAAATCCGAACGAGTTGGATTCTTTATCAAGAACCTCAATTCATCGTTCGGATTTTCCTTTAACTAAAATACTTTTGTCTTGCCTGTTTTAATTCGTAACTTGTTCTTTTTTAACAGTGGCTACTCCTTTTACTAACTGATACACAATATTGAGCCATTCTTTTTGAGCAAGTCCTTTTACATTAACCACTAATTTTACTTTCTTGCCTTCCATACCTAAGCTGACCATTCTGCCAAATTGATCACCTAGCATGAATAATTTTTGGCCGTCTACCGTTGAGCTCGCTTCTTCAGACAGCAGAATAGAAATTTCTTGTTTTGACTGAAGAATAGATTCTACTAAGTTCTGCGTTGCATATACTTTTGTTTCAGCTACTTTAAACAAATACTCAACCTCAGCCGGATACTCTCCAAAACGATCAATCATTTCATCCTGCAATTCTTGAATATCCTCTAGTCCTTCAATTCCTCTAAAGCGCTTATACATCTCAATTTTCAAGCGGCCGTCTGTAATGTACTGATCAGGAATATACGCGTCTAAATCCAGATTCATTTCCACATTAAATTTTACACTTTCTCCGTCAGACCCGCGTCTTTCCTCTATCGCTTCTTTAAGCATTTGTGAGTAGAGATCGAAACCGACAGAATCGATAAATCCATGCTGCTGAGCACCCAGTAAGTTTCCGGCACCACGTATTGAAAGATCACGCATAGCAATTTTAAAACCAGAACCTAATTCGGTGAATTCTTTAATAGCTTGCAGACGCTTTTCAGCTACTTCTGTCAGTACTTTGTCTTTGTGATACGTAAAGTACGCATATGCCACGCGATTTGAACGACCTACACGCCCTCTTAATTGATACAGTTGTGATAATCCCATCTTATCAGCATTATTGACAATAAGCGTATTTACATTGGGAATATCTACTCCTGTTTCAATAATGGTTGTACTCACAATCACGTCATATTCGCCTTCTAAAAAGCTTAAGATAACCGCTTCGAGTTCGGTTTCATTCATTTTTCCGTGGGCATACGTTACCCTAGCATCAGGCACGAGCATCGAAATTTCTTCTGCTTTTCGTTCAATATCTTCTACGCGATTATATAAAAAGTAAACTTGGCCATCACGCGCTAACTCACGCTCAATCGCTTCACGAACTAAAACCGGATTATACTCCACTACATATGTTTGAACCGGAAAACGATTTTCAGGCGGCGTTTCAATAACAGACAAATCCCTTACGCCCAACATAGACATATGTAATGTTCGTGGAATAGGTGTTGCTGTGAGTGTAAGGACATCAACGTTTGCTTTCATTTGCTTGATTTTTTCCTTGTGCGTTACACCAAAACGCTGCTCTTCATCGATAACTAACAATCCTAAATCTTTATAAATCACGTCTTTAGATAGTAAACGATGTGTACCAATCACTACATCTACGGTCCCGTTTTTTAGCCCTTTAATTGTTTCTTGCTGCTGTTTACGGCTGCGAAAGCGGCTCAATAGCCCAATGTTGATTGGATAGTCTTGAAAACGCTCACGGATGGTTTCATAGTGCTGCTGAGCTAAAATAGTGGTTGGCACTAAAATAGCCACTTGTTTTCCATCTGTCACAGCTTTAAACGCAGCACGAATGGCTACTTCTGTTTTTCCATATCCAACGTCTCCACAAAGCAGACGATCCATTGGTCTTTCATGTTCCATATCCTTTTTAATTTCTTGTACAGAACGAAGCTGATCTTCGGTTTCTTGATAAGGGAAAGCTGTTTCAAATTCTCTCTGTAAATCGCCATCTGGGGAAAATGCATAACCTTTACTTGCTTCACGCTCTGCATACAGTTTAATTAAGTCATCAGCGATGTCTTGAACAGAAGACTCAACTTTTCGTTTCACTTTCTTCCAATCATTTCCGCCAAGTTTATATACTTTTGGCTCTTTCCCTTCAGAGCCTACATATTTTTGTACTTGATCAATCTGTTCAACAGGAACGTACAGCTTGTCAGAGCCTTCATATTTGATATGGATATAATCTTTATGATTACCGTTAATCTCTAACGTTTCCATTCCTAAATAACGGCCAATACCGTGGTTCACGTGAACGACATAGTCACCTACGTTTAACTCTGAATAGCTTTTAATACGCTCTGCATTGGAAAGCTTTTGACGACGCTTTGATTTCTTTACCCGTTTTTTAAACAATTCTTCCTCGGTTAAAACAGCTAATTTTTGCATCGGCAGTTCAAAGCCCATTTGTAAATCGCCTTCAATAATTTGAACAAGACCTGGCACAAGCTGACCATTTCCATCTAAAATAGATGAATCAATATCATAATCTGCTAGCACACCTTCGAGTTTTTTCACGCGCTCTTTATCTGCTCCTAAGAGGACTACCGTATAATTAGCATTTTTCCAACGTTCAATTTCATTTTTTAATAAGTTCATTTGGCCGTAAAACTGCTGCATCTGCTTACATGAAATATTAATAATATTTTGCGGACTCGTATACGATACGTGCTTCAAAAATAACGATAAGTATAAAAACTGATGTTTTGCTCGCTGAATAAGCGATGGGAGCTTATGAGATAATTGAACGTCTCGAACAATTTGCCCCTGTCCTAATAATTCTGTTATCCATTCAGCTTCCTCTGTTTCAAGCTGATCAGACGTTTCTTGAATTCGAGTTGTCTCATCAAAGATGACAAGGCCGCCTTCTGGTAAATAATCTAGTAAACTAGCAGGCGATTCGTAGAAGAATGATAAATACTTGAACATATTTTCAAGAAGTTGACCTTGACGCAGCTGTTCGATTTCACCTTTAATATTTTCTGTTAAGGTAGCTTTTAGCGCTGCGTTTTTCACTTGTTGCAGCGTCGAAGCCAGCTGTGCTTCTAGTCCTTCAATTCCTTGGGCCACTTCATTTGGGTTCACAATGATTTCCGTAGCAGGACCGATTGAAATTTCTTTTAACTGCTCTTGAGAGCGTTGATCCTCGATTGTAAAAGTACGAATGGAATCAATCTCCGTATCAAATAGTTCAATTCGGATGAACTGCACCCCAATTGTTAGACAAAGAAACTCTAATGATTGGGGTGCTTTTATGTCTAGACATACATTTGAAGATAAGTTGAAGGCTATTGATTTGTACCTAAATAAGCGAAACTCATATAGGGAAACAGCCAAGTTAATAAGCGCAACTAAATCAGATATTATAAAATGGGTGGCATTGTATCAAAAACATGGAGAAAAGGGTTTACAGCCGACCTATACAAACTACTCTGTGAAGTTTAAAATGGACGTATTAACTTATATGGAAAAAACAGGAGCGTCTATTCGTGAAGCATCATATGTATTCAATATTCCTTCTTACTCAACGGTGGCGAAATGGAAAAGAACCTTTGAAGAACAAGGTAAGGATGGCCTGTTTCCTAAAAAGAGGAGTCGTCCAAAAATGAAGAAAAAGCCTACTGAAAATCTTGATACAGACAAGACAAATGAAGAGTTACTAAAGGAAAATGAATACCTACGAATGGAAATTGCGTATTTAAAAAAGTTAAACGCCTTAGTTCAAGCATCAAGGGAATCAAAGAGCGAGAAAAAGCCCAAATAGTGTTTGAATTAAGGCATGAGTATAAGGTCGTAGACCTTATAAAGGTAGCTAAAATCGCTCGTAGTACTTATTATTACTGGACGAAAGCTTTTAAGGGTCCTGATAAATACAAAGAGATGAAACAACTAATTAAGCATATTTTTCATGAGCACCAAGGTAGATACGGTTACCGTCGTATTACTTTAGAGCTGGGTAGACTAGGATATTCTATTAATCACAAGACCGTATATAGACTGATGAAAGAATTAGGATTAAAGAGCCTCGTGCGACTCAAAAAATATCGCTCGTACCGTGGGAAAACAGGAAGGATCGCTCCTAACATTCTTAAACGCGACTTTGAAGCGTCTAAACCAAATGAAAAATGGGTCACAGATATTACAGAGTTTCATCTGTTTGGAGAGAAGCTTTATTTATCCCCTATTCTAGATCTTTTTAATGGTGAAATTGTCTCTTATCATATAGATAAACGGCCTGTTTTTTCTCTTGTGACAACAATGTTGAATGAGGCATTTAATCACTTACAAGTCGGAGAACGTCCAATACTCCATTCTGATCAAGGGTGGCATTATCAAATGACAAAATATCAGCATTTACTCAAAGAAAACAATATTACTCAAAGTATGTCCCGTAAGGGAAATTGTTTTGATAACGCAGTCATTGAAAACTTCTTTGGTCTCTTAAAATCAGAGTTACTCTATCTCCAAGAGTTTGAGAGTATGGAGCACTTTCAACAGGAATTAGAGAGGTATATTGTTTATTACAACCACAAACGAATAAAAGTAAAATTAAAAGGATTGACCCCTGTAGAATACAGAATTCAATCCTCATTCGCTGCTTAAATAAAGGGTCTAACTTTTTGGGTTCAGTTCAGGACAGGTAGCTCTTCTGTTAACGGATAAATGTCAATGATTCCTCCGCGCACACTAAACTCACCCGGAGCTGAAACCATCGATGCCCGCTCATAGCCCAACTCAACTAACCTTTTTAAATAATGATCAACGTCGATGTCAATTCCCATTTGAAACGGCAGCTGTGTTTGCTCCCATCTTGCTTTAGGAGGCAGCAGCTTTCGAATTCCTGCAAGCGGTGTTACAACTACTCCACCTGTATGTTGACTCCAATAATTGAGTACTTCAATTCGCTGAGCCTTTAATTCTGGACTTGCAATCCCCACTTCTGTAGCAACTAAATCGTTAACAGGGTATAAGAAAACGTCTTTTTCCGGTAAAAGATGCAAAAGGTCTTCATACACTTTTTGAGCTTGATATAAATTATGAGTCACTACTAATAAGGGGTATTTTTTATCCTCATTTAAGAGTGCCATTAATACAGATCGAGCTGAACCGGAAATTCCCGTTACTAACTGTTCTTTCAAACCTTCTTCTAAACTGCTGACAACAGCTCCAATTTCTTTATTTTCTTCAAATTGCTGTCTAATCCCTCGCAAAGGAATTCCCTCCTCCCATGATATGTCTAAACTAAACAGAAAAACGCTTTGGTTTGAGACCAAAGCTTTTTATTGTATAAATGTTTCGTACTGATGATAGTCTGGATTTCGTTCTAGCGCTTCTTGACAGTCTTCACAAATAATTTTAACCACGATATCTCCACTATTATGGTAGTGAATAAAGTCTTTTCGTTCATCTGCGGTTAGGTGATTAAAACCGAGTGCTTCTGTATTGTGAGCTGTCTTTTCTATCATACCGACTTTTGCGCCACAATGTCTACAGAAATAATGAATAGACATACAAATCCTCCCAAATCTTTTAGTGTTAGTATGGACGATTGAGAGAAATTTTATTCTACTTAATTATAGCGATTCATTACTTCTAAGAACGTTTTACCTAAAAAATCTTCACTCGCGTGTACAGACGTTTTCATCGCTTCTTCCATATGAACCATTTCATCTTCTGTAAAGCGCCCTAGTACGTAATCAACTACTTTCATACCGTTTTTCGGACGATCAATTCCAATACGAATTCGGTTAAACTCTTGGGTTTTTAAATGCTGAATAATTGATTTTATTCCGTTATGGCCGCCCGGACTTCCTTTTGTACGCAATCTTACTTTTCCGCACGGTAAATCTAAGTCATCGTAAATAACAAGCAAGTCTTCGACGTCTATATCAAAATAGTCCATTAACGGGCGAATACTTTCTCCTGATAAATTCATATATGTTAGAGGCTTTAATAATATGACTTTTTCTCCTTTTATTATACCTGTTCCATATATTCCGTTAAACTTTGTTTTATCTAATGAAATCATAAACTGTTCAGCAATTTTATCAATTGCCATAAATCCTATGTTATGACGAGTACGGTCATATTCTTTTCCAGGATTTCCTAAACCAACGATTAATTTCAAAATAGATACTCCTTTCCACTCTATGTAAGTTGTACATAATAGGTAAATGTCTTTAATGTTTTACATTACTATATAGTATCACTTTTATTATAATCAATTCACACAAAAAGACGTAACCTTTTGGTTACGTCTTTTTATATTATTCTTCGTTATCTTTTTCTTTTGTTGCTTCAACATCGCCTTCAGCATCCTGAACTTCGCCGCTGTCCGGCTCTTCTTCCTGTTGAGGAGGTAGTACAGAAGCAACTGTATCTTCTGCACCATGCGTAATTTCTAGCTTTTTATCTACCTTAATATCCGCTACTGTGATTGTATCATTAATTCCTAAATCTGATACATCTACATCAATAGATGATGGGATATCTTGCGGCAAGCCTTTTAATGAAATTTGATATAGAGACTGCTGTAATACGCCGCCTTCTTTTGTTCCTTTTGCTTCTCCTACTAGAGATAAAGAAACTTCAGTATCAATTTCTTTCTTCATGTCGACCACTTGGAAATCGGCGTGGACAATTTCGTTTTTTAATGGATCAGTTTGAATATCATGTAACATTACGGAATATTTTTGCTTATCCACTTGTAATGTTAACACTCCATTGCGTCCTGCTTCACGAATAGTCTTAATAAAATCAGCACTGTTTAAGTAAATAGGTGTGGATTCTGTTTTATTTCCGTAAACAACCGCTGGGAAGTTTCCTTCGTCGCGAATCTTTCTATTTGTAGAATTTTTGAAATCCGTTCTTTTATTTGCTTGAATTGAAATACTCATTTTATTCACCTTCCAGTATGTTTTCTACTTAAAATGTACCCTTTTTAGAAGGTTGCTAAACATGAAACCCAGTTTGAACAGTAATATATCTTTAGTCATTCCGTCCAAAGCGCTTTAAAATCAAGGGTTAGCACATTTAAATTTTTTTCAAAAAAACCTCTTTCCAAATGGAAAGAGGTTCTATTTATCAATCAAATAATGTACTAACTGATTGCTCTTCGTGAACACGAATAATCGCTTCACCGATTAACGGAGCTACTGAAAGTTCTGTTACTTTATCAATTTTCTTATCTTCTGTTAAAGCAATAGAGTTTGTTACAGCTAGCTCTTTGATTGTAGAGTTTTGAATACGCTCAATCGCAGGGCCTGAAAGCACTGGGTGTGTACAACAAGCATATACTTCTTTTGCACCTGCTTCAATTAATGCACTTGCACCAATTGTAATTGTACCAGCTGTATCAATCATGTCATCAATCAAGATTGCTGTTTTTCCTTCCACTTGTCCAACAATGTTCATAACTTCTGCTACGTTTGGACGTGGGCGACGTTTGTCAATGATAGCGATCGGCGCTTTTAGACGTTCCGCTAAACGGCGAGCACGCGTTACGCCACCGTGGTCCGGAGATACAACCACAACGTCATCAAGGTTTTTACTCTTGAAGTATTCACCTAAAATTGGAACACCTACTAAATGGTCAATTGGAATATCGAAGAAACCTTGAATTTGAGGAGCATGTAAATCTAATGTGATAATACGAGTAGCTCCCGCTTTTTCAATGATATTTGCTGCTAATTTGGCAGTGATTGGTTCACGTGCACGAGCTTTACGATCCTGACGAGCATAGCCATAGTAAGGCATAACGATGTTAATTGTTTTAGCGGATGCACGTTTTAATGCATCAATCATAATTAATAATTCCATTAAGTGTTCGTTAACTGGAGCACTTGTTGATTGAATGATAAATACATCACAACCACGGATACTTTCTTCAATGTTAATTTGAATTTCACCGTCACTGAAACGATCAACCGAACATTTACCTAATTCCACACCAATTACTTTTGCGATCTCTTCAGCTAAAGCCTTGTTTGAATTTAGCGTAAATAACTTTAAATTTTCATCAGCATATACATTTGACATTTTATTGTGAAACCTCCGTCAGGATTTTTTATTAATATCAAGCTTTTCAGCATAGTTTTCTTTATTTACTTGTTTCGCACGAGCAATTGATAATGCTTTTCCTGGCACATCATCCGTTACGGTTGAACCAGCTGCAACATAGGCGCCTTCACCAATTGTTACAGGTGCAATTAAGTTTGAGTTACATCCTACGAATGCCCCATCTTCAATCTTTGTTAAAAATTTATTTTTCCCATCGTAGTTAACTGTAATAGATCCGCACCCTAAGTTTACACCTTTTCCGACCTCTGCGTCTCCAATATAACTTAAATGAGAAGCTTTGCTACCTTTGCCAAAAGATGCTTTTTTAATTTCCACAAAGTTTCCTACGCGCACTTCATCTCCAATTAATGATTGAGGACGAATATGTGCAAATGGGCCAATTGTGACTTCGTGACCAATTTCACTATCGTGAGCAACAGAATGGCGAATAGAAGTATTATTACCTATTTTGCAGTCTTTAATTTCACTGTTAGGTCCTACTTCACAATTCTCTCCAATTACAACTGTTCCTTGAATAACCGTACCAGGATAAATAAACGTATCTCTGCCAATGACAGCATCTGCTGAAATGTACGTGTTAGAAGGATCCACAATCGTCACTCCATTTAACATATGCTGCTTGTTGATGCGCTTTTTCATTGTTTCTTCTGCTTGAGACAGAGCAAATCGATCATTAACGCCCAATGTTTCAGCAAAATCGGATGTTTGATATGCAGAAATAATTTGACCTTCATTTTTTAGAATTTCGATAACATCAGGTAAATAATACTCTCCCTGTACATTATCATTTGAAACTTTTGAAAGTGTCTCAAATAATTTCTCATTATCAAAACAATACGTGCCAGTATTAATTTCCTGTACAAGACGCTCTTGTTCCGTGGCATCTTTATGCTCAACAATCTTTTCAACAGACCCTTGTTCATTTCGAATGATGCGTCCATATCCTGTTGGATCTTCTGCATGAGCTGTTAAAATAGTTGCCATTGCATTTGTTGCTTCATGATGCTTTAATAAAGATTCAATTGTTTCAGCTGTAATAAGCGGAGTATCTCCACATACAACAATTGTCGTACCTTTTTCATGTGCAAGTAAAGATTCTGCTTGCATTACTGCATGAGCTGTTCCTAACTGCTCTTCTTGTAAAGCAAATAAGCTTTTATCTCCAACATGTGATTTCACTTTTTCGGCACCGTGACCTACAACTGTAATTAAATTTGTTAAATCCAAACGTGATAACTGATCAATTACGTGTTGCACCATCGGTTTGCCACACACAGGGTGTAACACTTTATATAAAGATGACTTCATACGTGTACCCTGACCAGCTGCCAATATGACTGCATATCTTTTTGACATAACAGGCCTCCAATTTTACCTTTTTATCCATTAAGAATATTATATCAAAAATGACAGCATTTCAAGGAATCATTTATAAGTCATGAATTTTATTTTTTGGTAATGCTAAAGTTTTACAAAGGTGTGAAATTATATAAGTGGTAATCAAAAAGAAAAGAGCCTACTTTTCAGTAGACTCTTAATGTATCATATGTTTACGAAGCACCCGCTTCTTCAAATTCAACTTCTACCTCACCTAAACGATGATATTCTGCTAAAACAGCATCTTGAATCTTTCCGCGAGTATTTGAATTGATTGGATGTGCAATATCACGGAACTCACCATCCGGTGTACGTTTACTTGGCATGGCTACAAATAAGCCATTATTACCATCAATCACACGAATATCATGAACAACAAATTCACCATCTAATGTGATTGAAGCAATCGCTCTCATACGTCCTTCAGTGTTCACGCGGCGTAATCTTACGTCAGTTACTTCCATCTTGTTCACCACCTTTTTCTATGCGAAGCTTTACATACTTAATTCCACAGAATTTTGTGTTTTCCTGCTATTCAGAAAAAATTTTTAGAAAATTTTCGCAAAAAAAGTGAACAATTGGAAGTTACTTGCTTTTTGTTAGAAATTTGTTAATTTAATTACCCTTTAACGAGCGCAATAACTTCGATTTCAACAAGTACATCTTTAGGTAGTCTCGCTACTTCTACACATGAACGTGCCGGCTTATGGTCGCCAAAGTAGTCGCCATAGACTTCATTTAACGCTGCGAAGTCGTTCATATCTTTAATGAACACGGTTGCCTTTACAACTGTATTTAGAGAAGCTCCAGCTTCTTCAAGAACTGCTTTTAGATTTTCAAATACTTGAGTAGCTTGTACTTGAACATCTCCTTCGACCAACGTACCATCTGGACGAAGTGGAATTTGACCTGAACTGTAAAACAAGTTATTCACAACAATTCCTTGTGAATATGGACCAATAGCTTGCGGTGCATTTTTTGTTTGAACCTGTAACATATGTTCCTCTCCCTTACTTGATCAAATATATTTTAAGTAATTGCCTTCTTGTACACGAATTTGTTTATCTTTGATATTTACATCTGTTAATTGTACAAGGGACACATACTCATCCACTAAACGTTCTTCAATATCTTCTGATTCTACTAAAACTCCAATACCAGCAACAGTTGCATCGAACTCTTCAAGCAAGCTAACCATTCCATTTACAGTACCGCCAGCTT
The DNA here is from genome assembly GCF_053667915.1 of Priestia sp. JNUCC 25. Taxonomy (NCBI): domain Bacteria; kingdom Bacillati; phylum Bacillota; class Bacilli; order Caryophanales; family Bacillaceae; genus Priestia; species Priestia sp. JNUCC 25. The sequence goes on along the minus strand of NZ_CM132211.1, from coordinate 56,781 downwards.
TCATGAAATCATCAATGATGAGTACATTTGACCCCACCGCTAAACTTCTTTTAGCTAACAGCATCGTTTGAATGCGCTTAGATGAACCCGACACGTAGTTAATACTAACGGTCGATCCTTCAGTTACTTTACTGTCTCTGCGCACAATAACAACGGGCACGTCTAAATACTGAGCAACCGCATACGCAATAGGAATACCTTTTGTTGCTACAGTCATCACCACATCGATTTTGCGGTTAGCAAAAAGCGATGCATACAAGCGACCGATTTTATTCACAACGCGGGGGTTCCCTAAAATATCAGTTAAATATAAATATCCACCTGGCAGTAAACGCTCAGGTTTTTCAATCAACCCACATAATTCTTGAACAAGCTGACCGGCTTCTTCATTCGTCATCTTTGGAATGAATTTAACTCCGCCGGCAGCCCCTGGTAGCGTAACCAAAGTTCCGATACCCTGCTGTTCAAAAGTTTGTTTAATAATCGCCATATCTTCGCTAATAGATGATTTTGCGGAATCATATTTATCTGCAAAATACGTAAGAGGGATAAGGCGCTGAGGGTTTTGAATGAAATAGTTGGTCATATCAATTAATCGTCCACTACGTCGAAACTTCATAACATCCTCCTGAAAATCCGAATATTGTAATGTAAATATAACATTAACATACGGATTTATTCAAGCGTTATTCGTTCACCTAGTAGCCTAACTGCATAAACTTTATCACAAAAGCCACGTAATCCATTATAAATGCGATGCATACGTGAATCATGCTGTACAAGTCCAAATACAGTTGGCCCACTGCCGCTCATGAGCACAGCATCGGCGCCAAAACGCTTTATTTGTTCTTTAATGAGAGCTACTTCCGGATGCATTTTCAGCGTTACTGCTTCCAATACATTTCCTACAAGGCTACACATTTGATCATAATTTCCTGATTGTATGGCGTGAACCATCTCATCTACTTTAGGATGATCCATCTCTTCAATTTTTAAGTTTCGATATACATCTGCTGTAGAAACACCTATTTCAGGCTTAGCTAAAATCACCCAGCAGCTTGGAGGTGCCTCAATATGCTCTACAATCTCTCCGCGCCCTGTAGCAAGAGCTGTCCCTCCGTACACGCAAAAAGATACGTCAGAGCCAATCTCAGCCCCTATTTCTGCAAGTGTGTCTAATGATAACCCTAATTCCCATAACGTATTTAAACCGCGTAATGTAGCAGCCGCGTCACTGCTGCCTCCAGCTAATCCAGCAGCTACTGGAATATGTTTATCAATTAATATATTTACACCTTTTGAAATGTTATAACGTCGCTTCAAAATCTGCGCTGCCTGATAAGCGAGATTTCGCTGGTCATCTGGAACAAAGCGATTATGAGAATAGATAACAATTCGTCCATCTTCACGGTCAGAAAGTTCAATTCTGTCCGCTAAATCAATTGTTGTCATAATCATCTTAACTTCATGGTAACCATCTGGACGTTTATGTAACACATCAAGTGACAAATTTATTTTAGCCGGTGCTTTCACCATTAATTTCAACTTACTTCACCTACTTCATCTTATCGAGTTTAACGCTATTTTATCATAAAATGAACAAGATATAGCTGTTCATTTAAACATCTTTGTTTAATCCTCTGTTTTATCTTTCATTTTGGGACAAAAAAACCGAAGCGGTTATACACTTCGGTTTTCCTCATTTCACTTTAAATAGTCGTATAAGCATTGATTTTCACTATGCTATTGCTTTAGCTGCTGCTGTGCAAGCTCTACAGCTCGCTTCACCATATTGCCTGCGTCTTTTGCCCGAATAGCGCCCCAGCCTTCTGCTTGTACAGTATCGTAAAAACCAAGTTCTTTAGCCAGTTCTTCTTTCAGCTTCGATGACATAATCCCTCTACGCCTTGACATTGCACATGGCTCCTTTACGTATAAAATGAAATTTCAACCTGAATCTCCTCGCTCTTTTACATAAGAAACGCGAGGACGATATGTATAGTATGTATAAAAAATAATGCATATATAATTTGAAAAAAAGACCAATAAAAAAGCAGTAAACCAATGTCCACTGCTCATCACCACTTGCTATATTGCCTATGTCATTCTTAGAAAAATTTTAGTTGCACTGTTTCCGTTAACACATCTGCGTAACTATACGAAACGCGCTCCAAAGAGTTTTCCTCTTGATCTAATTCAACGATAAAAACAGATGGGTACGTTTCTGTTAATACACCTGAACGTTCTACTGTTTTTCTACGACCACCGTTTGCTTTTAAAGTTAATCGTTGGCCTAGGTGCAAATCCAGCGCTTGCTTAATATCAGACAAAGTTTTCGCCATATTGGTCCACCTCACTATGTATAGTGTAACACATGTTAGAAAAATAGTCAAAAACATAAAATTATAACAATCTATCTCTAATTGTGTCAATAAATAATTTTCAACATGAATCTACATTTCGCTGTTAGTATGCTCGTTTTTCAACGAAATATGTATATCTTTAGCAAATATTGAAAATGATTTTGTATAATTAAGCGTATACTTTGGCTTCATACGAAAAAACAACTGGTTGCACATCATGCGTGTACATGCTGTAACCAGTTGTTTTTATTTCTACTCATCGCTTTCATAAGGCATGCCCGTGCGAAGCAGCCCTTTTGTTTCTACTCCTCCTAAACCTTTAGCACCCGTTAATGTATTACGTAAGACGTCCCATACATTAATACGATCCGTGAAAGGAGTAAAACTTAGTTTTGCTACTACATACACAGGGTCAAGCGCATGAATATTTACACGTGAAGGTGAACTAGCAAAGTTTGCTCCAGCTTGAATCAATAATTCAAAATGCGATTGACAGGCACCTGCAAAAATCACCAGCTGATCTAAATTACCAACTCTTTTTCTTGCTTCTTGGACTGTTTGAATATAGTGCTTGGAATGTCTATAAGCAAGGAGATCATCTTTATTTCCTTTTCCTTTGGAATAGGCATCATGGCCTGTCAGCACCAGAATATCGGGTCTTACATCCTCAATTAGCTTTCCAACTTTCTCCGGCATTTCTGACTCGACGCAATGAACACCATAAACAGGAACACCAATTTTTTCGTAAACCAACAAACATTTACGTAAATAATTAGGGTCTCCGTCTACGTGCAGGACCTTTCCTGGAATTTGAAATAAGCGATGTGAATGGCTGTATCCATTTGTCATGCTATATTCAGTTTTCTCTCGAACGAGCCGATAATCCTGTTGAATAAGCTCCAAAGATCTTTCTAAAAGTTCTTCTTCTTGTTTTTTTCTTTGATCCTGTTCTTTAGCATCCACAACCTCTAGATCTGTACAAGGAGCGTCGGCGATCAACCGAACGTCTTCCCCTATTAAAGTCGCATATTTCCCCGCTTCGCTGTCATTAATAGCTATAACACGAAAAAGCAAATCTCTTTGATAAGAAGGTCGTGTAACTATATCACCAATTTTGATGTTCATATGCTTCACTCCGTCTTTGCTACTTCAAAAATAAATTCTCTTCATAGCCTATGACTTCATGATAAAAATGTGATGATTTAGCGAAATGATTTTAAAAGTTGATCACTTAGCTTTCCAAATTCTTGAATAGATAAAGTTTCGCCTCTTCGTTTCGGATCAATTTCAGCAGTTGAAAGTGCTTGCTCAATGTCCGCTTTTTTCTGCTTACCATTTGGCAAGTTGTTCACTAGATTGTTTAAAATTGTTTTTCGACGCTGTCCAAAACTTGCTCGTACAACTTGGAAGAAGAATGCTTCATCTTGTACTTCTACCGCGGGCTTTGGTCTTCTCAACAATCGAATAACAGCTGAATCTACATTAGGCTGCGGATTAAACACTGTTTTAGGCACGATCATAACCGTCTCAGCCTCTGTATAGTATTGAATCGCAATAGAAAGTGAACCGTACTCTTTTGTTCCCGGTTTAGCTGCTATACGGTCGGCAACTTCTTTTTGAAGCATAACGACGATTCCACGTACCGGAATTTGCTCTTCTAATAATTTCATCAAAATGGGTGTCGTCACGTAATACGGTAAATTCGCAACGACCATTAAATCTTCTATGTTTTCAAATTCTTGTTCGAGCGTCCCTTTTAAATCGGCTTTTAACACATCTTGATGAATAACTTTTGCATTTGAGTAAGGAGAAAGAGTATCAGCTAAAATTGGAAGCAAACGCTGATCGATTTCAAATGCCAGCACTTTTTTTGCGCGCTTTGCTAGCTGTTCAGTTAAGGCACCGATACCAGGTCCAATTTCAATAGCTCCCGTTTCTTCTGTTATTTCCGCATGATCAACAATACGATGTAAAATGTTCGTATCAATTAAAAAATTTTGTCCCAAACTCTTTTTAAATGTAAAACCGTATTTCTTTAAAATTTCCTTGGTTCGATTAGGCGTTGCAATATCTTTTAACACGATCCCTTTTCCTCCTTATTTATCTGCTCAACAGCTCTGATAAAGTCCTCTTTTGAAATTTGGAACATCTGTAATCGTTTATGGAGCTGCTTTCCGTTGGCATAACCAATTTTTAATAACTTCCCTATTCTTTCACGTCGAGACTTGGCTTTACTATCTCCTATCAAACGAGCTACGATTAAATCCTCTTGAGAAATCTCCATAGCTGCCCCCATCCACTCTTGCTTCACATCTTCTAGTGCTTTTTGAATAGATGCAATAGAAGCATGTTCAACTCCAATACCTTTGCCATTTTTAGGGCGAGCCTCTTCTTTATCTAAGAATGCATGTTTACATCCGGGAACACGTTCTGAAACAATATTTCGAATTCGCTGTCCTGGATAATCTGGATCTGTAAAAATAATCACGCCTCTTGTTTTTTGAGCTAATTTTACTTTCTCAATGGTTTCTTCATTTACAGCTGATCCATTTGTCTCGATGGTATCCGCATCCACTGCACGTTTAATCGCTACAGTGTCATCTCGGCCTTCTACTACAATAATTTCTTTAATCTTCATTGCTTCCTCCAAAACATTCAGTTTTGTTCATTTGCTTTTCAGTAAAAATGAAATGCTCGTTACGCACATCATTTTTCTTCTATGAAATCAACGTTTTATCTTATTATCAACTAAATTAAAAAACATCTACCTGTTATTTTAACTGAAAAAGGCAGAGGATAACATTCTCCTCTGCGCCTATCTTTACTTTAACACGAAAATGATTGTTATATGAGAAAAAGTTTTAATCATTAATGCCAAATAGCTTTTTGGCGTTAGCTGTTGTAATAGCAGCTAATTCTTCATACGTTATACCTTTTAACTCTGCAATTTGCTCTGCTACGTATGAAACATAACCAGGTTCATTGCGCTTGCCGCGGAATGGATGAGGAGTTAGATAAGGACAGTCTGTTTCAATTAATAGTTTATCTAAAGGAAGCTCTGTAGCAACTTCTTTTGGCTTTTTCGCATTTTTAAAAGTAACAGGTCCGCCAAAAGAAATATACATATTCATATCCATACACTGCTTCGCTACTTCAATACTGCCCGTGAAGCAATGCATAATCCCGCCTACTTCTTCTACGTGCTCTTCTTTTAAAATGGTTACCACGTCTTCCGTTGCATCACGATTATGAATAATGATAGGTAAATTCACTTTGCGAGCTAAGCGAATTTGACGGCGAAATACGTCTTTTTGAACTTCTTTAGGTGATTTATCCCAATGGTAGTCTAATCCCATTTCTCCTAAAGCAACAACTTTCGGATGCTGAGCTAACTCTTCAATCCAAGCTAAGTGCTCATCCGTCATATCAACTGCATCTACTGGATGCCATCCTACACTAGCATAGATAAAGTCATACGTTTCAGCTATTTGAATAGCCTTTTTGATGGTAGGTTCATCGAATCCAACAACTACCATGTTTTGAACACCTTTTTCTAACGCACGATTAATTACTTCTTGCAAATCATCTTCATACTGTTCTGCGTTTAAATGAACATGTGTATCAAATAACATCTAATCGATCCTTTCCATGAATAAAAGGGGGTCCTCGCATGTTACACGTGAAACACCCCTTTTACCTATACTTATTTTATCTTCGTGCCGTTTGCTAAGTTTTGATCTACGCTTGCTAGTGAAAGACCATTCTCATCTTCCCCCGCTAAAATCATTCCTTGTGATAGTTCACCGCGCAGTTTCACAGGTTTTAAGTTGGTTACACAAATTACTTTTCGACCTACTAATTCTTCAGGCTTATAAAACTTGGCAATACCTGATACAACCTGGCGTTTTTCATAGCCAAGATCAAGCTGCAGCTTTAATAGTTTATCTGCCTTTTTAACTGGTTCTACTTGCGTAACTTGCGCTACACGAAGCTCTACTTTCATGAAATCATCAATCATAATCTCTTCAGAAGGCTCTTCCTTCACAACAGGTTTTTCTTCCTTTGGAGCACTCCCTTGCATCTGCTCTTTAATAAACGCTACCTCTTCTTCTCGATCTAGACGAGGGAACATTGGCTCACCTTTTTCTACTTTTGTGCCTTCTTTAAGCATATTAAAACGCGTCGTGCTTTCCCACGTTTTTAATACATCTTCTTTTACACCAATCTGAGCAAAAATTTTCTCAGGCGTACGCGTTAAGAATGGCTGCAGTAATACCGCAATGTGACGAATTGATTCAGCTAGATGTGTCATAACGGAAGCAAGTTCTGCACGCTTATTCTCATCTTTTGCTAACGCCCAAGGCTGCGTTTCATCAATGTATTTATTCGTGCGGCTTACATATTGCCAGATAGAAGCAAGGGCCACTGAAAACTCCATATCTTCCATCGCTTCTTCATATTTATTCACTGTATCTTTTTGAGCTTGGACGATAAGTGCATCAAACTCTGTTACATTGCCTTCATAAGTCGGAATAACACCATCAAAATACTTATTAATCATCGCCACTGTACGATTAACTAGGTTGCCAAGATCATTTGCTAAGTCAAAGTTAATACGTTCAACAAACGCTTCTGGTGTGAATACACCGTCTGAACCGAATGGAACTTCACGAAGTAAGTAGTAACGAAGGGCATCTAATCCATAGCGGTCAATCAATGTCACTGGGTCTACTACATTCCCTTTTGACTTCGACATTTTTCCATCTTTCATTAATAACCAGCCGTGAGCAAATACTTTCTTAGGAAGTGGCAAATCAAGTGCCATCAACATTATTGGCCAATAAATAGTATGGAAACGTACGATTTCTTTTCCTACTAAATGTACGTTAGCCGGCCAATATTTTCGATAGTTTTCATCGTTCTCTGTATCATACCCAAGAGAGGTGATATAGTTAGAAAGCGCATCAATCCATACGTAAATAACGTGTTTTGGGTTACCTGGAACTTTTACCCCCCAATCAAACGTCGTGCGAGAAACAGCTAAGTCTTCAAGGCCAGGCTTAATAAAATTATTGATCATTTCGTTTTTACGGGACTCTGGTTGAATAAATGAAGGGTTTTCTTCATAAAAAGCTAGTAAACGATCTACGTATTTCCCCATTTTAAAGAAATAGGACTCTTCTCGAACGAGCTCTACAGGGTGTCCGCTATCCGGGCTTTTTCCGCCTACAACTTTTCCATTTTCAACGATTGGATCTACTAGCTGATGCTCTGTATAGTACGTCTCATCGGGAACTGAATACCAGCCTTCATATTCATCAAGATAAATATCACCTTGTTCTAAAAGGCGTGCGAAAATCTTTTCCACGATTTCTTTATGTCTTGGTTCCGTTGTACGGATAAAATCATCATACGAAATATCCATCTTATCCCACAGCTCTTTGATTCCAGATACAATATCATCTACGTATTGCTGAGGTGTCACGTTTTTCTCTTCTGCTTTTCGCTGAATTTTTTGACCATGTTCATCTGTACCTGTTAAATAACGTACATCAAACCCTCTCAAACGTTTATAACGAGCCATTGCATCTCCCGCTACCGTCGTGTATGCATGCCCTATATGTAATTTACCACTCGGATAATAAATCGGCGTAGTAATATAAAATGTATTATTTCCATCTGCCATGTTCATAACCTCCAACATTCCATTTCAACATTTTGATTTATATGTATGTAATCATATAAACCCTGTCTTCTTATTCTACTATCTATCATACTATTTTACATGATAATTTCAAAACATTCTCTTCCTATATACACGGGAATATGACTGATTCACTTCATTTTTAAATAATCGTTATTTTTCCAAAAAATAATCCTGTTAATTGTATCAGCTTCGCCCTATTTTTATATAAAATATACCCTCATTCAAAAAGTCACTTTGATGAAAACGACAAATAGGTCTAATTTTGTCGTTTTATGTCGAATTATATTTACCCTATCTTCAAAATAGTTAATATCAAGCTATTTAGACGATTAATCTTTTTTCCAATGAAACCCCTTGTCATTCCTTGACTGACGGTCACAATTAGCTTGTAAACAAGTCGAAAAAAATTTTTTACCAGCTACATTTTTTTACATATAAAATGATTGACTAGTTTTGGAAACGCTGGTATTATGAAAGTACGTTGAAATTGTCGAATAATGACGAAAGTAATAACATAGAAAAATGATTACTGAGAGGAGAACGATTAACATGAAATCTACAGGTATTGTTCGTAAAGTTGATGAATTAGGACGCGTAGTAATTCCAATTGAATTACGTCGTACATTAGGAATTGCAGAGAAAGATGCTCTAGAAATCTATGTAGATGAAGAGCGCATCATCTTAAAAAAATACAAACCAAACATGACTTGCCAAGTAACAGGTGAAGTATCTGATGATAACATTCAACTTGCTAGCGGCAAATTAATTCTAAGCCGTGAAGGTGCAGAACAAATCATGAAAGAACTTCAAGATTCTTTACAAGCTTCTAAATAAAACGAAAAGCTGTCTATGATAGACAGCTTTTTTTAATGTACGTGATATTCACTATAAATGTCTCGCTTTGACACATCTCGGTCTTTTGCCACTTGCTTAATAGCTTCTTTGTTTGAAAGTCCTTCTTCTACATAGTGATCAACATGCTCGATAATGGTGAGCTGTTCCCACCATAGATTACTTTCATCTGGCGCTTCTTCATTTGTCCCTTCAAGAATTAAGCAGAATTCGCCTCTAATATCTGTGGCATTTGTCCATTCAATTGCTTCTAATACGCTTCCTCTTAAAAATTCTTCATAGCGTTTTGTTAACTCTCTACATAACACAATAGATCGGTTCCCTAAAATTTCTTCTATACTCTTTAGTGTTTCTTTTAATCGATGAGGGGCTTCATAAAATATCATGCTTTCCTTAATATACTGAAGCTCTTGAAGCTGTTCTTTACGCTGTTTTTTATTTCTGTTTAAAAATCCATAAAAATAAAACTGCCCTGTAGGTAGTCCCGAAGCAATTAAAGCTGTTAATGCTGCGTTAGGCCCCGGCAGCGGAACAACCGTATACCCTTTTTTAACGGCAGCTACCACTAACTCATAACCGGGATCTGAAATACAAGGCATGCCCGCGTCGCTTACTAAAGCAATATTTTTTTCACCGTCTAAGTCGCTTAACAGCTGTTCACTTTTTGTATGTTTATTATGTTCATGATAACTTGTAATAGGCGTATCGATCTCAAAGTGGTTACATAGTTTTTTCGTTTGTCTCGTATCTTCTGCGGCAATATAATCAACTTCTTTTAAAATTCGAATCGCACGAAATGTCATATCCTCTAAGTTTCCAATAGGAGTGGGAACTAAATATAAAACGCCTCGTTCATTTGATACATCATAACTTTTTTGTGATTTCATTCTGCTTTTCTTGCTCCCTTCGAATGTAAGCCTGTTTTTGTACTCTGCTTAACTGTTTGAACCAATATTCTTTTTGCATAGCTTCTGTTTTAGAAGTAAACACCTCATGCCAAATTAGTGAAACAGGCCTTCTTGCTCTCGTATATTTTGCCCCTTTTCCTTCATTATGGACAGAAATACGTTTTTGCAAATTATTCGTGTAACCAGCGTAATACGTACAGTCCTTGCATTCAACTACATAAAAATAATGATTATTTTGTTCCATATAAAATCCTTTTTAATTCGTCCGTGTATTCATCATTATCTTGGTAGACCACAAGCGGAGGAAGAATCTTTAAATCTGGACTTCCATCCTTCGTACCTTCAATTAAAAGTGTATTTGCTTCTTTCCCATCTTTAGGATAGACAAACTGAAGTCTCTTTGGCTCTAAACGGTACTGCCTCATTAACGTAACGATATCTAATAGTCTTCCTGGACGGTGAACTAATGCCACTTTTCCGCCTTGCTTCACTAGTTGACTGCTGGCTCTAATCACATCTTCCAACGAACAATGAATTTCGTGGCGAGCGATTGCAAAGTGTTCGTTTTCATTTATCTCTTCTTTATTGGATGTGGTGAAATAAGGAGGATTACATGTTACAACATCATATTTTCCATAACCCAGTTCTTGAGGCGCATTTTTTAAATCGCCATGTATCATTTTAATCTGTCCGTCCAGCTGATTATACGCAATACTTCTTTGCGCCATACTGTGTAGCCGCTCTTGAATTTCTACACCAATGATTTTTCCCTTTGTTCGTTTAGATAAAAACAGTGGGATTACACCGTTTCCTGAACATAAATCAACCAAGTTACCTTTACGAATTGGGACATAAGCAAAGTGAGATAAAAGCACAGCATCCAATGAAAAGGAAAAGACAGACGGACTTTGAATAATGCGCATCTCCTCATCGGCTAATAGATAATCTAAACGTTCATCTCCATATAACTCAACCATAGTCGTTCTTCTCCTTGTACATCTATTATTTATATCTTTTACTCATAAAAAGAACCTCTCCAAAAGGGAGAGGTGTTGTTACTTTTTATTTAAAAATGACAAGCAAAACAAACAGTCTCCATCTTTACGCACACTTCCATAATGAATGTTACAAATATGAAAACCCTCTTGGTAAAGGCGAGCCAAATTGTCATATCCTTCTCCGATATCAATTTGTTTTTGCTCTTTTGTTTGAGCGCTTGCTTTTGAATGTCTATTTTTCAGCTTCGTTTCGAAGTTTGTCTGGTCAAGGCGACGGCGCAAATGATCATTTTCTATTTGCAGGTGATGATTTTCTTCAATTAGCTCAGCAAGATGCTCTTTCAACTCACCTAACTGCTTATATAAATGACCAATTTGTTCCTCCATGTTTGTCACCGAATCAAAAATCTCTTTTTTATCCACCTTTGCCCACCTCGTTAATCTGTGGCTTGAAACGAAACAGCACCTTCATTATTGATCTCATCCAGAGTATACTCTAAAATTTGTTCGTGATCTGACAGTTCCACTTGAATAATTCTTTCCAAAATATTCAACCCCACTACACGTCCTGAACCATCTGAAGTTTTAATTGTTGAGCCTATATCAGGAAGCTGTTCTTTTGCCGTTTCATACTCATCATTTTCATATTTTAAACAACACATTAAACGTCCGCATAAACCAGAAATTTTCGTTGGATTAAGCGATAGGTTTTGGTCTTTGGCCATTTTAATAGAAACCGGCTCAAAATCACCTAAAAACGTTGAGCAACATAGCATACGTCCACAAGGACCTATCCCGCCCAACAGCTTTGCCTCGTCTCGTACACCGATTTGACGAAGCTCAATTCGCGTACGGAAAATAGCAGCTAAATCTTTAACTAACTCTCTAAAATCAATACGGCCGTCTGCTGTAAAATAAAAAATGACTTTATTACGATCAAACGTATATTCTACATCTACTAACTTCATATCTAAATCGTGTGATTGAATTTTTTGCACGCATACGTCATACGCTTCTCTAGCAGCTTGTTTATTTTCATCCACAATCAGCCTGTCTTTTTGTTCGGCAATGCGGATTACTTTTTTTAAAGGAAGTACGACATCATGTTCACTTACTTGCTTTTTATTAATAACCACTCTGCCAAATTCAACACCACGAACTGTTTCTACAATAACAAACTCACCATCTGGAATTGTAAGTTCTCCAGGGTCAAAATAATATATTTTTCCCGCTTTTTTAAAGCGAACGCCTACTACATCATACAAGCTTTTATCCCTCCTGCAAATCCAACACCAGCTGTTCCATTAATAACTGTAGATTCATATTTGAATTTAATTTATTTTTGGCCTTCAAGATAACCTCTAAGCGATAAATCGCTTTTTCCTGCGTTGTCTGAAGAGCTTGCTGTTTTAATTCTTCTATTTTATGACGATAGACGATTTTAGACTCTTGTCCAACTTGCAGCGTCAACAAATCACGATAAAGAAGCATCAATAAAGTTAAACCAATATGAGCTTGTTCTTTTTCTTTAAAATGTGTTACCCACTTTTCATGAATAAAAAGAAGAGCTTGTTGAGGTCTCGTTGTTAACACTTCATATAATTGTATCACTAACTTTATTGCAAGTCCAAACCATTCATCTTTACTTAATTCAATTGCTTCATCAATGCTGTTTGTTAAATTAGACAAGATGGACGCATCTACTGCCGAAAGGCCATTTTCTACTAGTTTTTCAGCTAACTGTTCTGGTGTAAGAGATCGAAATGATATTACTTGGCAACGTGAGATAATCGTATCTAATAAGCGCTGTATATTTTCTGTTAATAAAATTGCATAAGTTCCGTTGCCAGGCTCTTCTAAAAATTTCAGTAAACTATTTGCTGCGCTTACTGTCATTTTATCAACATGATTCACAATATATAACTTTTTATTAGATTCAACACCAGTTTTTGTGAATTCTGATTGCAAGAATTGAATTTGCTCTTTTTTAATCGATAGACCAGCTGGCTCAATCAAGTGAATATCTGGATGATTACCTGAATCAATTCGCCGGCAGTTACTGCACTCATGACATGGCCTATGATTAACTGGATTTTGGCAAAACAGCGCTTTAGCAAACAAAAAACTAATTTGTTTTTTACCTGTTCCTTTGCTTCCTTCAAATAAATAAGCATGAGCAACTCGCTCTTTAAGTAAGCTGTTTTGCAAAATCTTTAATACGTTCGGCTGAAGAGCTTCAAGCTGTTCCCATGTATTTCCCATTCAATCATCACTTTCTATTTAAAATCTTCTCTCTCAAAATTGATGAAATTGATCTACTGGTAGTACGAATACTGTAGCTCCGCCCACTTCAACTTCAACAGGATACGGAATGTATGAATCTGCATTACCGCCCATCGGTGCCACAGGAGAAATCATCTGTCTGCGGTTTTCACATTGGCCCTTAATAATATCAAGTACTTCATCTACTTTATGATCATCTGTACCAATCATAATTGTTGTATTCCCTGATTTTAAAAATCCGCCCGTACTTGATAATTTGGTTGAACGAAACCCTCTTTCTACAAGTGCATTTAAAAGCTTTGAGCTATCTGAATCTTGAATAACGGCCATTACTAATTTCATGAATAACACCTCATTTTACTTTTTTGTTAAGAATAGTATAGCAAGAATAACGATCATCTGTATTTATTTTAAAATCAATTTTATTTGTTTATAAGCTTCTTCACAGACTTTTTCAACGGATTGATTTGCATCAATTCTTCGAATACGCTCTGGAAATTCACTCAAAAGAGATAAATATCCATCTCGTACTTTGTAATGAAAGTCTAAGGATTCTAAATCTAATCGATTAATCTCATCTTTTCGACCATTATTAATTCTTTCTAACCCTACCTCAGGCTCAATATCAAAATATAAAGTGGCCTGTGGCATCGTTTGCTCAATAGCAAATTGATTGATAGCAAAAATATCTTCTACGCCTATACCCCGCGCATTTCCTTGATAAGCAAGTGAGCTATCAATAAAACGGTCACATAATACTATATTCCCTTTATTTAGCTCAGGAATCACTTTTTCCACAAGATGTTGTCTTCTAGCCGCAGCGTAAAGAAGTGCTTCGGTTCTGGCATCCATTTCCGTGTTAGATGGATTTAAGATGATTTCACGAATTTGTTCAGCAATTCGTATGCCTCCAGGCTCTCTTGTTAATACAATGGTATAGCCCTCTTGTATTAATTTTTGTTGAACCATATGGATGATGGTCGTCTTACCAGCACCCTCTGGCCCTTCGAATGTAATAAACGTTCCTGACATGTATAAATTCCTTTCTCTATTTAAATACTTCTATCTTTCCTTTTTCCATACAAGAGCCGCCTTGAATATGACCGTTTAACCTTTGAATATGCAAAATATAGTCAATATGATTGCTCGTAATCGTTTCTCCCTCCATTAAAATAGGAATTCCAGGAGGATATGGAATAACAGATTGTGCGCTTACACACCCAATCGCTTCTTCAAACGAACACATATGCTTTGATCTTAGTTTTCTTTCTTCCATAGACAGGAGAACGGTTGCTCTTGAAAAACGAAATGGTTTGATTAGTGGTTTTTCATATGACTTACGCTGTATATTCTCTACTGCTTGTCTAACCCGCTTAATTGTATCATTAAAATCCCAACTGCTGCTTAACGGTAGAACAAACAATACATAGTTAACGTCAGCTAGTTCTGTATAAATATTTTGCTTTTCCAGTTCCTTTTGCAAATGATATCCTGTTGCCGCCGAACAAGTCAACGTCATTTTCAAAAGGTCGGTAGCAGTTTGATCTGTTTTCACATCGATAGTTGAAAGTGTATCAATCTCATTAATTTTTTCAGCAAACGAATGAATATTGTCAGTCATTCTATCGATATCATGCTGTGTAAACTGCTGAAGATAATAACGTGCCAAATCGAGAGAAGCCATAATAGGGTATGAAGGACTGCTTGACTGCAGTACTTGTAGATAATGCCGCACGGCTTGCTTATTTACTAATGTTCCTTGCATATGTAAATAAGAACCCATTGTCATAGCTGGCAGCGTTTTATGTGCTGACTGAACGACAAGGTCGGCTCCATACGTAACAGCTGAAGAAGGAAAAGGATTGCCTAAAATAAAATGGGCTCCATGAGCTTCATCAATAATTATAGGAATATTGTAGCCATGAATAAAGTCAATGATCTCCTTTAAATCTCGCGCTACCCCGTAGTAAGTAGGATTTGTTAACACAAATGCTTTTATATCCTCAGAATGCTCTAAAGCCGCCTTAATTGTTTTAATGGATACACCTGTACTAAGATGTGTTTTTGAATCTATTTCAGGAGCTAAAAAAATAGGTGATGCCTTTGATAAAGCAATAGCATTAAAAATAGATTTATGAGAATCTCTTTGGACAGCAATTTTATCTCCTTCTTGACAAAGAGATAAAATTGCTGCGAGATTGCCTACAGTAGAACCATTAACTAAAAAAAAGCTTTCATCTACTCCATACAACTTTGCCGTTAACTCTTGTGCTTCTTTAATAACAGATTCTGCTTCATGTAAATCATCTAATCCGCTAATTTCTGTTAGATCGTATTGCAAAAAGTCTGCGTAAGAAGACTGAATATGTGAAGGTAGAATTTGACCATTTTTATGGCCGGGCACGTGATAAGAGAGTGACCTCTTTTCGCTGTGCCTTACTAAACAGTTATATAAAGGTAAATATGTATCCATACATCCATTCCTTACTTTTTGTAAATATAACATTGTTAACTTGATAAAAGAATATAATATGTAAGTATTTTTCCTATCAAAATTCATTTTTCTTTCATTATAACAAACTTAGATGATTTTTTTGAACCATATAAAGAAGCCCTTATAAAAAAGGGCTTTTAGTAAGAAAACGCTCCTGATATTCTCTTTAATTGATCTACTAACAATTGATAACGAAAATGAGATGAATCCACCTCTACAATCTCTACCTCGCAGTGTTGGCATATAAAGCTGGAAAACACCTCAATACCCTTTGTATGCTGTTCATGACAAACGGAACATGTTTTAATTTGTTTTTCCATTACTCTCCACCTCCACTAAATAAGTATCGACAAGATGCAACTTCTTTATGCAGTTCATTTAACCCATTTTATGTAGATAGCTTATACTCTGTGAATAATAAAAAAAGGACTAGCTAAAATAGCTAGTCCTTTTTCAGGTGCCTGGCAACGTCCTACTCTCACAGGGACAAAGTCCCAACTACCATTGGCGCTAAAGAGCTTAACTTCCGTGTTCGGTATGGGAACGGGTGTGACCTCTTCGCTATCGCCACCAGACAAGAGATTGCTCTCTCAAAACTAGGTAACAGTTTGCTGAGTAAAGCTTACGCTTTTAAAGTTTTGGTTAAGTCCTCGATCGATTAGTATCAGTCAGCTACACATGTCGCCACGCTTCCACCTCTGACCTATCAACCTGATCATCTTTCAGGGATCTTACTAGCTTGCGCTATGGGAAATCTCATCTTGAGGGGGGCTTCATGCTTAGATGCTTTCAGCACTTATCCCGTCCACACATAGCTACCCAGCGATGCCTTTGGCAAGACAACTGGTACACCAGCGGTGTGTCCATCCCGGTCCTCTCGTACTAAGGACAGCTCCTCTCAAATTTCCTACGCCCACGACGGATAGGGACCGAACTGTCTCACGACGTTCTGAACCCAGCTCGCGTACCGCTTTAATGGGCGAACAGCCCAACCCTTGGGACCGACTACAGCCCCAGGATGCGATGAGCCGACATCGAGGTGCCAAACCTCCCCGTCGATGTGGACTCTTGGGGGAGATAAGCCTGTTATCCCCGGGGTAGCTTTTATCCGTTGAGCGATGGCCCTTCCATGCGGAACCACCGGATCACTAAGCCCGACTTTCGTCCCTGCTCGAC
>NZ_CM132211.1:12500-30000 GCF_053667915.1 Priestia sp. JNUCC 25 | reverse complement strand
CCGTCCGCCGCTAACGTCATAGAAGCAAGCTTCTAATCAGTTCGCTCGACTTGCATGTATTAGGCACGCCGCCAGCGTTCATCCTGAGCCAGGATCAAACTCTCCGAAGAAATGTTTGACTTGCTCAATTTAAAAAAATAAAAAATTAACGTTGACGTTTACTATTTCGTTCAGTTTTCAAAGAACTCTTGTCTCAAGGCGACTTTCTTATCTTACCACCTCAAGAATAACTTGTCAACAACTTTTTCATTAAGTTATTTTCGAGTTATTTTTTTGTTGTTGTCTTAGCGACGTATATAAATATAACATCTGTTAACTTGTTGGTCAACAACTTTTTCAAAAAAAATAAAAGTTTTCTCGAAAAGATTCCAGAAAACTTTTATTTTGGATATTCCTCCAAATTATAATATGAAATTATTAATAACAAGTAAGGCAGCTATTCCTGGAATACCTAAAATAGCTGAAACAATGGCTGTGGGGAAATTAATAGGGATATGAATACCAAACTGTACGCCAAAAATGTTAATAAAGAAAAGCAGCAGAACGCCAATGATAAGCTTAATCGATAAATTTCCAATGACTCGAAGCATTTTTTCAACACCACCTGTTACTAAGAGTAGAATGATTAGTCCTATTAAAAAAGACACAACTACAATGGGATGATTTAGCATGTTGCCTCCTTCTTAAAGCAGATAAGTTATCTTATATGTATGTCCAAGCATTCAAAAAAAGCACTATTTCACGGAGGGAAATCCTTATTTTATAAAGACAACAAAACAGGATGCCTCTATGACATCCTGTTAATTGAAATATTTCGATGCTTGGCTTCTTTTAATAGAAAAAGATACTTCATTTTGGCTAATCGAATATCTACCATTACCTCTTCTGAAGGATCTACACTTCTTTCTACCATTGAAGTTTTGTGACTCCATTCCTGCTTTACTTGCATAAAAGTCTTCACAAATTCATCATCGTACTCTTTGCGTAACCAACCTTTTCTTTTAAAAAACATATGCAAGTACCTCGTTATACTTCTCTTCTACCTTCTAGGGCTTTAGATAATGTTACTTCATCTGCGTACTCAAGATCTCCTCCAACGGGTAACCCATGAGCAATTCTAGTAATTTTAATTCCTGTCGGCTTTAAGAGCCTAGAGATATACATAGCCGTAGCTTCGCCCTCTATATTCGGGTTAGTAGCTAAAATCACTTCTTGAATCTCGTCATCTTGAAGTCTTTTTAATAACTCTGGTACTTTGATATCTTCAGGCCCTATTCCTTCCATAGGTGAAATTGCGCCATGCAGGACATGATACAAGCCGTTATATTCTTTCATTTTCTCCATTGCAATGACATCCTTAGGGTCTTGCACGACACATACCACATTTCGCTCTCTGCGCTGATCTTGACAAATGTAACAAGGATCTTGATCTGTGATATGCCCGCAAACTGAACAATAGGTTAAATTTCGCTTCGCATTGACTAATGCTTTTGCAAAATCTAATACTGTATCTTCTTTCATAGATAAAACAAAGAACGCTAAGCGAACAGCTGTTTTTGGACCAATGCCGGGTAACTTCATAAAACTATCTATAAGCTTTGATATTGGTTCTGGATAATGCACGTGGCAACCACCTTATTAAAGTCCTGGAATATTTAAACCTTTTGTAAATTGACCCATTGTGTTATTTGTTAAATCGTCCATTTGTTTTAATGCGTCATTTGTTGCTGCTAGTACTAAATCTTGTAGCATTTCAATATCTTCAGGATCTACTACATCCTCTTTAATATTTACATCAATTACTTGTTTCTGACCGTTAACCACAACTGTTACCATTCCACCGCCAGCTGTACCTTCAACAGTTTTTTCAGCTAACTCTTCCTGCGCTTTTTGCATATCTTTTTGCATTTTTTGCATTTGTTTCATCATTTTTTGCATATTGCCCATGCCTTTCATCATATGAACATTCCTCCTAAATTTACTCTTGAATTTCGATTAAGTCTTCTCCAAATAGCTTTTTCGCTTCTGCAACCACAGGGTCTTCCTCCTGTGGTTGACCTGATGACCCATCACTTTGCTGTCCTTGAAGAAACTCTTCTCTTACTTTATCCCATTCGCTTTCTGGAATTGCAACCATTTCACGCTTGCTGCCAATTAAAGTATATAAGATATTCTCTAAATTATCACGTACATTGTTGTTATTTTCAGAAGCCATTTTGCAATGAATTTCATATTTAAATTTAAGTATAAATGATTGATCTGAAGACGCAACTGGTTCACTGTTAGATAACAACGCTGCATGTGAAGCTTTATTTTGTTGTTTCAATGTGTCCAACACCTGCGCCCAAGATCGCTTAATCGTTTCTAAATTCTGCCGAGTGGCATTTTTTAGAACTTCATTTACCTTCCCAACAGGCGTTTTGTACTGACTTCTGGACTGTCTTGTCTGTTTTTTCTCTGTTTGCGCTGCCTGAGCTGTATGATCAACTTGAATACCTTTTTCTTTTAACTGCTGCAGTTCTGCTTCCATTTGATTCATTTTTTGCAAAATGTCTTGATATGGAAGAGTATCCTCTTGTTTTGTAGAACTTTGAGCTAATTTTACTAAAGCTACTTCAAGTAGCACTCGAGGATGATTGCTCCATTTCATCTCTTGCTGAGTTTGGTTCAATTCAGCAATGACTTTATAAATAAAGGCACTATCCATTTTTGAACTGAGTTCTTTAAACTCTTCGTTAACCGCTGCTTTTTCAAGTAAATATGCATTTTCTTCAGAAGCTTGATAAAGCAGAACATCACGATAATAGAAGATGAGGTCCTCTACAAACCTCGCTGGATCTTTTCCGTTTTTGATCAAACTTTCAACAGAGTCTAGCGCTTCTACGATGTTTTCATTAAAGATAGCTTGGACGATCTTCACAATAAAAGCCTGTGATACTGCTCCTGTTATGGATAGAACATCCTCTAAGCTCACCTTCTCCGTACTATACGAGATGGCTTGGTCTAAAAGACTAAGTGCATCACGCATGCCGCCTTCTGAAGCTTTCGCAATTTCGTAAAGAGCATCCTCGCTTACTTCTAGCTCTTCAGAACCCAATACTTCCTTCATTCGATATACGATATCTTCTGGCGAAATGCGTTTGAAATCAAAGCGCTGACATCTAGAGATAATCGTTAATGGAATTTTATGCGGCTCTGTTGTAGCTAAAATAAAGATAACATGTGCAGGAGGTTCTTCTAACGTTTTTAATAAAGCGTTAAAAGCTCCAATTGAAAGCATATGAACTTCATCAATAATGTACACTTTGTATCGAACAGCACTAGGTGCATATTTTACTTTATCACGGATATCTCGAATTTCATCGACTCCATTATTAGAGGCTGCATCAATTTCAATTACATCCGAAATGGAACCATCAGTAATTCCCCGACAAGTTGCACATTCATTACAGGGTTCAGCAATGGGTGCTTTTTCACAGTTAACGGCTTTCGCTAAAATTTTAGCAGCTGTTGTCTTTCCTGTCCCTCGAGGTCCAGAAAATAAATACGCATGCGAAAATTTCTCTTGGACAAGGGCATTTTGAAGTGTTTTGATAATATGTTGTTGACCGACTACGTCGTTAAAGCTTTGAGGACGGTATACACGGTACAGAGCCTGATATGCCACTACATCCTCTCCTTTTAATATAATTCATTAGTTATCATTATAGCGTATTATGAGGTTTTTTTTCAAAATAGTGAGAGATAAAATAAAAAGCCTACTCCAACAGAGTAGACTAAACTTATGTATATAACTGCCGTGCACCTTCCGTCGATTAGCCACCCCAGGCGTTACTTAAGCAGTTAGCTCGGTTCAGGCGACCCCATGGCACATGAGAGGTTCTGCTTACTGCTGCTTCCTTCCGGACCTGACAGGGTTCACAGATTCCCATTGCATAGGACCCAAACGTCAACACCACTTACTTAAGGCAGGCCCTAAGATGAGCTAACCTCAAGAAGGAATTCGGCCTCGCTAGAGCGGATTGCGAGTACAGGGCACCGCTACCTCCCCGCTTAGCACGGCAAAGTTGAAACCAATAGTTTGGGCATCAAGTTGATGCATTTACAAGTATACGTCTTTTCATTCAAAAATGCAACCGCTATAGAAAACTTACTTTTTTGGCGCTATTTTCCAGCCTTTTTTCGTTGACGCAACTCACGAAAAAAGGTCGTTAAGAGGCTCCCGCATTCTTCTTCTAACATACCTCCTACTACTTGTGCTTGGTGATTAAACTTTTCAAACTCTAATAAGTTTAACAATGTTCCCGCGCAGCCACCTTTAGGATCATAAGCGCCAAACACAACTCTTTTCACTCTTGATAATACAATAGCACCTGCACACATCGGACATGGTTCTAAGGTGACATATAACGTAGCGTCTTCTAATCTCCATGTTCCTAGTTTCTTACATGCTTCATCAATTGCTAAAAGTTCCGCATGAGCAACTGATCGCTGTTCTGTTTCTCGTAAGTTATAAGCTGAAGCAACTACCTCGTCATTTTGAACAATAACTGCTCCAATGGGAACCTCTAATTTATCTTTGGCTTTTAATGCTTCATCAATTGCCAACCTCATATACTTTTCATCATTTAACACTTTTTATCCAACCTTACATATTATATTTTTTCTGAGTCAAACTATTTACTATGTACATCAGGAAAAGGAGAGACCTTATGTGAAGAACGCTAAAACTGCTTTAATTATTATTGATATGCTAAACGATTTTCAATTTAAAAACGGCAAAATACTTGCTGAAAAATCTTTAACAATTGCTCAAAACATTTCCAAATTAAAACAATATGCCTCGTCTCAACATATCCCTATCATTTATGTCAATGACCACTATAAGCTATGGCAAGCAAACTTAGAAACCATTTTAACACACTGCACAAATGAGATAAGCTCACCCATTCTACATCACATTTCACCACAAAACGCTGATTACTTTTTAATTAAACCAAAGCATTCTATCTTCTATGGGACAGCTTTAAATATTTTGCTATCACAGCTCGATGTGCATACACTTATTTTAACAGGAATTGCGGGAAATATATGCGTGCTTTTTTCAGCCAACGATGCTTATATGCGTGAGTATAACTTAATTGTGCCTGAAGATTGTATTGCTTCAAACGCAGATGAAGACAATACCTTTGCTTTGAGAATGATGCATAACGTATTAAATGCTCGTATTTGCAAACATACCGAGTTGATGAATTAAGTAAAAAGCCTTCTCATATGATGGAAGTAAGTCATATGAAATGGAGGCTTTTTATTATGCAAATTTACACTGTTAAAGCAGGTGACAGTATATATAGTATTGCAAAACAGTTCCGCATTGACGCAGGGAAAATTATAAGAGCAAATGAATTACCTAATCCAAATCAACTCGTCATCGGGCAATCTATGGTTATTCCAATCAACGGTACTTACTACACAGTAAAAGCTGGGGACACTATATGGAAGGTAGGAAGAAAATTAGGCGTTAGCTATCAGGCTATTGCCAATGCGAACAATGTTTCAGTTACAGCACCCTTAACACCTGGCCGCCGCATCTTAATTCCCCCTTCCCCCAACAAAAGAAACGGTGAGTTTTTAGGGTATGTTGAAACAAGCAATCGAAAAATCACTCCTCAAACAGAGAAAATGATTAATCAAAATGCAAAATACCTTACTTATCTCGGGCCAGCGAACTTCGAAGTGCAAAAAGACGGTTCTCTAAAGGCACCTCCACTTAACAATTTAGGTTCTATTGCTAAAGAAAATGACGTCATTTTCTTAATGGTATTGGCTAATATTGAAAACGGCGCATTCAGTGACGAAGTCGGCCGAGCAATTTTAAATAATAAAGACGTTCAAGATACGCTCTTAAATAATATTGTAAAAACAGCGAAAGAACAAAATTTCAGAGACATTCACTTTGACTTCGAATTTTTGCGTCCGGCAGATAAAGAAGCCTATATTGCATTTTTACAGAAAGCAAAAAAGCGTCTTCAAGATGAGCAACTTCTTATGTCTGTCGCTTTAGCTCCGAAGACAAGTCGAGATCAAAAAGGCAAATGGTATGAAGCACATGATTATAAAGCCATTGGAGAGATTGCTAACTTCGTTGTTCCGATGACATACGAATGGGGATATAGCGGTGGGCCTCCTATGGCCGTCTCTCCTATTGGTCCCGTACGTGATGTTTTAGAATATGCAGTATCTGAAATACCTAGTTCAAAAATTATCATGGGCCAAAACCTATACGGTTACGATTGGACACTTCCTTACAAACCAGGAGGAGAATATGCCAAAGCCATTAGTCCTCAACGAGCTATTGAGTTGGCAGCTCGCTATAAAGTAGCTATTCAATACGACAATAAAGCACAAGCTCCTTTCTTCCGGTATAAAGATGAACAGCAGCGCACCCACGAAGTATGGTTTGAAGACGCTAGGTCTATTCAGGCCAAGTTTGATTTAATCAAAGAATTAAAACTTAGAGGAATGGCTTACTGGAAACTAGGCTTAGATTTCCCGCAAAACTGGCTCTTGATTGAAGACAACTTCAAAATTACAAAAAGAGTGACACAGCCATAAATAGGGAAAGCTTACTGTTAACAGTAGGCTTTTTGTTATTCTTCTTACTGAAAGAAATTTCTTTTCCCCTTATTCTCCTTCTCTATGTTAAAATATTTTTTGTCTGTTTTTTTTGAACGAGTGGTCATGAAGGAGGCAAATGAATGCAAGGCACACCTTTTATTTCAGTAGAAGGACCCATCGGTGTCGGAAAAACCTCTCTAGCTAAAGAGATTGCACAAGCATTTCAATTCGAAATTTTAAAAGAAATCGTAGATGAAAATCCATTTCTTGGGAAATTTTATGAAAATATCAACGAGTGGAGTTTTCAAACCGAAATGTTTTTTCTATGTAATCGATATAAGCAGTTGGAGGATATTCAAAAAGGGTTCTTATCTTATAAAAAACCTGTTGTAGCAGATTATCATATTATGAAAAACATGATTTTTGCTGAGCAAACGTTAAAAGATGAACAGTATAAAAAATATGTACAAATCTTCCACATCTTAACGGCTGATATGCCAGCTCCGAACATTATTATTTATTTAAATGCCAGTTTAGATACCTTGTTAAAGCGTATTAAAATGCGCGGAAGAGAAATTGAACGAAACATCGATCCTCACTACCTTGCGAGGCTAAGTGATGATTATGAAAAAGCTATGACGGCGTTTGAACAAAATAACCCTGATGTAACCATTTTACGTTATGACGGTGATGAAATAGATTTTGTACAAAATAAACAACACTTAAATAGAATCTTATCAGAGGTTCAAGAGAGTATGTTAAAAAGGAGTATGTAATGGTAAACTTACGATCGAAATACAACATTCCTAATGATGCTGTGTTGACGATAGCGGGCACAGTTGGAGTTGGGAAATCTACAATGACTCAATCATTGGCTGATGCTCTCCAATTTCGCACATCGTTTGAAAAAGTAGATTCCAACCCTTACCTGGACAAATTTTATGGGGATTTTGAACGTTGGAGCTTCCACCTACAAGTGTATTTTCTAGCGGAACGCTTTAAAGAACAAAAGAAAATTTTCGAGTATGGCGGCGGCTTCATCCAAGACAGATCCATTTACGAAGATACCGGTATTTTTGCTAAGATGCATTTTGAAAAAGGAACGATGTCTAAAGTAGACTATGAAACATATACAAGCTTGTTCGATGCAATGGTTATGACTCCATATTTCCCTCATCCGGATCTGCTCATTTATTTGGAAGGCAGCTTCGAAGATATTGTAGATCGCATTCAAGAAAGAGGGCGACCAATGGAACAACAAACGCCTCTTGATTATTGGAAAGAGATGCACGCCCGATACGAAGACTGGATTAATAACTTTACGGCTTGTCCTATTCTTCGTTTAGATATTAGAGAATACGACCTTATCAAGGATCCTGATTCAATTGAATCAATTGTTGAAAAAGTGGCTCGCTTTTTACAACATAATGAAAAGCTAAAACGTCGTCATCTATAAAAAAATGCCGCTTTAATAGATAAAGCGGCATTTTTAACAAATAAAAAACCGTTACTTATAAGTAACGGTTTTCCAATCTCCAATTTATCGCGCTATGTTAATTGCATTATAAGTCAAATATGGCGGAGGAAGAGGGATTCGAACCCCCGCGGGCTTTAACACCCCTGTCGGTTTTCAAGACCGATCCCTTCAGCCGGACTTGGGTATTCCTCCGTATCGACAAGTATTAATTTATCATATACAAATAATGAAGTCAACTCTTTTATTGATTTTTTTAAAAAAGATGTTCATTAAGAATTAATTCTTAATGAACATCTTCTACTTTTATTTAGAAATAAATTCTTTATTTCCCATATATGGACGCAGCACTTCTGGAATTTGAATTGATCCATCTTCCTGCTGGTAGTTTTCTAAAATTGCAGCTACCGTACGGCCAATTGCTAAGCCAGAACCGTTTAGTGTATGAACATGCTCTGGTTTTGCTTTTGTATCACGGCGGAAGCGAATATTAGCACGGCGAGCTTGGAAGCTCTCAAAGTTTGAACATGAAGAAATTTCACGATACGTTTCATAACTTGGAATCCAAACTTCAATATCATACTTTTTGGCTGCTGTGAAACCTAAGTCAGCTGTACACATGCTTAGAACTCGGTAAGGTAAACCTAATAGTTGAAGAACCTTTTCAGCATGGCCCGTTAATTTTTCTAATTCATCATAAGAATCTTCTGGCTTAACAAAGCGAACAAGTTCTACTTTATTAAACTGATGCTGACGAATAAGACCACGTGTATCTCTTCCTGCAGAGCCTGCTTCTGAGCGGAAGCAAGCACTATACGCTGTATAAGCAATTGGAAGCTGATCTCCGCTTAAAATTTCATCACGATGTAAATTTGTAACTGGTACTTCAGCTGTAGGAATTAAGAAATAATCTTCTTCTTTAATCTTGAATGCATCTTCTTCAAATTTAGGAAGCTGCCCTGTTCCTGTCATGCTTGTGCGATTCACCATATATGGAGGAAGAATTTCTTCATAACCATGCTCATCCATATGTAAATCCATCATAAAGTTAATAAGAGCACGTTCTAATCTTGCACCTAACCCTTTATAAAATACAAAGCGGCTTCCCGTTACTTTCGAAGCTCTTTCAAAATCTAAAATATTTAAATCTGTTCCTAAATCCCAATGCGGTTTTGGTTCAAAATCAAATTGTTTAATTTCTCCCCATTTGCGAACTTCTACGTTATCATCTTCAGTTTCACCTACAGGCGTACTTTCATGTGGAACGTTAGGAATTGAAAGCAGCAATAGTTCTAATTCTTCTTCAACGCTGCGAAGCTCTTCATCCAATTGCTTTACGCGATCTCCTACTTCACGCATTTCAACGATTAAATGATCAGCATCTTGTTTTTCACGCTTCAATTGTGCAATTTGCTGTGATACTTCATTTCGCTTGCTTTTTAACTCTTCTGTTTGAGCAATTAGCTCACGGCGTTTTGCATCTAACTCTTCAAAGCGACCTAAGTCCGTTAAGTCCTCACCACGAAACTTGAGCTTTTCTTTTACTTCATTAAAATTAGCACGTAAAAATTTTAAATCTAACATACTTAGTACCTCCTTTAGTATAAAAGGGCAAAATAAAAACTCTCATCCCCATGAAAGGGACGAGAGTTTACCCGCGTTGCCACCCTAATTGAAAGCTAAAATAAGCCTTCCTCTTAAACCAGATAACGGATGAACCGAAACTGCCTACTACTTTTTCGACAGCTTGCTCCAGGACGGATTCATAAGAATTGATTATCGATTCACACCAGCCATCGACTCTCTTGAAATCAAAAATCTTATTACTATTTCCTATCAACGCTTTATACCAATATCATTTTTATTAATCATAATGTACTACAAGTCTTTACAAGATGCAATTCATTTATACAGGTTTTTTTGAAGCTTCTTCAACCATTGCTACAAAATACTGTGCCATGCGAGCATCATCTGTCAATTCTGGATGAAACGAACATCCCAAGAATTGACCTTGTCTTGCCGCAACAATTCGGTCGTTATGCATTGCTAAGACTTCAACGTTTTCTCCTACTTCTACAATATGCGGAGCGCGGATAAATACGCCTATAAAATCTTCACCGATATCTTTAATATTTAGGGCAGCTTCAAAGCTATCCCGTTGACGCCCAAACGAGTTGCGAGCTACCGTAATATCCATAACACCTAAATGGGGCTCTTCACGGTCAACGACTTGTCCTGCGAGTAAAATTAAACCCGCACACGTACCAAATACCGGTTTACCTGCTTGTGCAAACTGGCGAAGAGGTTCCATGAAGTCATATTTGTCGATCAGACGACGCATTGCTGTGCTTTCGCCGCCCGGTAGGATTAAACCATCTATTTCGTTTAGCTGTTCAACTTTTTTTATGATAATGGCTTCAGCGCCTGCTGCTTCTAATGCTTGTGCATGCTCGCGAAAGGCACCTTGTAATCCTAACACGCCTACTTTTACCATTTTGTCAAAACTCCCTTTAAATTACCATCCACGCTCTTGCATGCGGTTTTCTGGTAATAATGATGAAATTTCAATCCCTTTCATTGCACTTCCTAACCCTTTTGATAAGTTTGCAATAAGCTCATAGTCCTGATAATGTGTTGTTGCTTCCACGATTGCTCGCGCAAATTTTTCAGGGTTGTCTGATTTGAAGATTCCTGATCCAACGAACACGCCGTCTGCTCCAAGCTGCATCATTAACGCTGCGTCTGCGGGTGTTGCTACGCCGCCTGCTGCAAAGTTTACAACCGGTAAACGGCCTTCACGTTTAATTTGCAGTAATAGCTCATAAGGCGCACCTAATAGTTTAGCTTCTGTCATTAACTCGTCTTCGTCCATGCCCACAACTTTACGTACTTGAGCGTTTACTTGACGCATATGACGTACTGCTTCCACGATGTTTCCTGTCCCTGGTTCGCCCTTTGTACGAAGCATTGCAGCTCCTTCAGCAATACGACGAGATGCTTCGCCAAGATCACGGCAACCGCACACAAATGGAACCGTAAATGTATTTTTATTCAAATGAAACTCCTCATCAGCTGGAGTCAACACTTCACTTTCATCGATGTAGTCTACACCCATCGCTTCTAGCACGCGTGCTTCAACAATATGGCCAATACGAGCTTTTGCCATAACTGGAATGGACACAGCATTCATCACTTCTTCAACAATTGTTGGGTCTGCCATACGAGACACGCCGCCTGCTGCACGGATATCAGCTGGAACACGCTCTAATGCCATAACAGCAACAGCGCCTGCTGCTTCTGCAATTTTTGCTTGCTCTGCATTGATAACGTCCATGATAACGCCACCTTTTTGCATTTCCGCCATTCCTCGTTTTACACGATCAGTACCTGTAATGTTATTCATGTTTGTCTTCCTCCTGTATCAAGTGTTTCACAATAATTTTTAGTGTATATACAAAATTCAAAACTTAGTGTCTATTTTACCGCATTTTTCGGAAAATTCCTATCTAATTTATAGATTATATACAAACAAATCTAAAAATAAAAAGAAGAGATACTCTCTTGTAGTATCTCTTCTTTCTCTTGAGTTATCATTAAAACCAGTTATTCACTGTATTTGCAGCATTCATCCAAATATCACTGAAGAAGTTGCCAATACTGCGGATAGCGAGAGAGAACCATCCAGCTTTTTCAACAGATTCGTTTGTCACAACCGGCGTCATGCTATCTGTAGTTTGACCTCCTACATAGCCTAAATCTTTAAGATTGCTGTTTGTTGCACTCACATAAGCAACTGTTTCTCCTTTTTTAATAGGAGCAACAACTTTTTGATCGTTCATAACTTTATCGTTTAACTTAAAGTTGATTTTAGTATGATCTTTTTGACCTTTTTCGGTAATAATCTTTACCGAATTCTTTGGAGAAACGGAAGCTTCTTTTGATTTTCCTTTAGCAACATCAATTGTTTCATGCCCTTTAATCTCGCCGTTAGCAGGCACTACTTCTTTTAACTGAAAATGACTAAAAGCATAATCCAATATCTTTTTCATTTGGGAAAAACGAGCAGCTTCCGTAGACTTGCCGTTTTCCTTAGCATTCATTACAACTGTTATGTATCTTACCCCATTACGCTCTGCAGTCCCAGTGAAACATTGACCTGCAAAATCTGTATGGCCAGTTTTTAAACCGTCTACGCCGCTGTAGGCAGCTGAAAAACCTGGGAGCATCTTATTCCAATTGTTCATTTTTGTTTCGCCTTGTTGCCCTTGTCTAAACATCTTAGAAGGAGTTTTAGCTACTTCCAAAGATTCTGGATAATCATGAATTAAGTGATAAGCAAGGGTAGCAACTGCCCGAGCCGATAGAAGGTTCTCATCTTCTTCCTTCGTTCCTTTTGGATACATTCCTTTTAGCAAAGAATTAGAAAGACCTGTGGAATTGACAAATTTTGATTCACCCATATTTAATCTTTTTGCAGTTTCGTTCATTAACTTAATAAAGTTTTCTTCGGAACTGCTGACAGCTTCAGCTAAAGCAATCGCAGCTCCATTAGCTGAGTAAATAGCCATGGCATCATATAATTCTTTCACCGTGTATTTTTGGTTTTCAATTAACGGTACATTCGATAATCCATAATCCTGAGAAATTTTAGCTGCATATTTACTAACTGGCACACGTTGATCCCAAGATAATTTCTTATCTTTTATGGATTCTAATACTAGGTATTCCGTCATCATTTTTGTCATGCTTGCAATACCTAATAAAGCATCCGTATTTTTCCCGTATAATACTTTCCCCGTACTTGCCTCTACTAAGATCGCTGCATCTGCTTCAACGCCAATATCATCTGTTTTAGGAGCAGCTGATGCTTGTGTAGAGACAAAAAATACGCTGGCCATTAACATAACAGCAATGACACAAATTAATTGTTTCTGTACTGCGTTTCTCACTCTATACCCTCCAAACGTAAACTCACATAAATGTAATTTTATCATACTAAAATTTAAAAAAATAGATAAAGAAGTACTGTTACATTCGTGATCAATGACATAAAAAACACGTTTCCCTAATAGGGAAACGTGTTTTTTAAACATTCATGATTATCTCATAGAATAGTTAGGAGATTCTTTTGTGATTTGTACATCATGTGGGTGGCTTTCTCTTAAACCTGCTCCAGTCATACGAATGAATTGTGCCTGTTCACGTAACGCTTCTAAGTTAGCTGAACCACAGTAACCCATTCCTGCGCGTAAACCGCCAATCATTTGATATAAAGTATCTGCTACAGGTCCTTTGTAAGGCAAACGGCCTTCGATACCTTCTGGAACTAATTTTTTATTATCTTCTTGGAAGTATCGATCTTTACTTCCTTTTTCCATGGCTCCTACAGAGCCCATTCCACGGTACACTTTAAAGCGTCTACCTTGGTAGATTTCTGTTTCTCCAGGACTTTCGGTCGTTCCTGCTAGAAGGCTTCCTAGCATTACTGTATGTCCACCAGCTGCAAGTGCTTTTACGATATCTCCAGAGTATTTAATACCGCCATCTGCGATGATAGCTACACCGTGCTTACGAGCTTCAGTTGCACAGTCATATACTGCTGTAATTTGTGGAACGCCTACACCGGCTACAACACGAGTTGTACAAATTGAACCAGGTCCAATTCCTACTTTTACTACGTTTGCTCCCGCTTCAATTAATGCTTTTGTACCTTCAGCAGTTGCTACGTTACCAGCAATAATATTTAACTCTGGATATGCCTCGCGAATGCTGCGTACCGTATCTAAAACGCCTTGTGAATGTCCATGCGCTGTATCAATAACGATAACATCAACGCCAGCTTGTACTAATTTTTCGATACGAACATTTGAATCAGCTGTTACGCCAACAGCTGCTCCAACTAATAATCGACCTTGTTGATCTTTAGCTGCATTTGGAAACTCAATTACTTTTTCAATGTCTTTAATTGTGATAAGACCTTTTAATACGCCATTG
Organism: Priestia sp. JNUCC 25; assembly: GCF_053667915.1. Taxonomy (NCBI): domain Bacteria; kingdom Bacillati; phylum Bacillota; class Bacilli; order Caryophanales; family Bacillaceae; genus Priestia; species Priestia sp. JNUCC 25. The sequence goes on along the minus strand of NZ_CM132211.1, from coordinate 15,914 downwards.
TCATCTACAAGAGGTAACTTTTCAATTTTGTATTGCTGTAGAATTTTCTCTGCTTCTTCTAAAGTCGTTCCTACTGGAGCAGTAACTAATTCTTCTTTTGTCATTACATCAGCAATTTGCATTGAATAATCTTGGATGAAACGCAAGTCGCGGTTTGTAAGGATTCCAACTAGTTTTTGTTCTTCTTCGTTGTTGACAATCGGCACACCTGAGATACGATATTTGCCCATTAAATGTTCAGCAGCAAATACTTGGTTTTCAGGAGTTAAAAAGAAAGGATCCGTGATAACACCACTTTCAGAACGTTTTACTTTATCAACTTGTTCTGCTTGCTGTTCAATCGACATGTTTTTGTGAATGATACCTAAACCACCTTGTCTAGCCATCGCAATAGCCATTTCAGCTTCTGTAACTGTATCCATTCCTGCACTGATGAACGGCACCTTTAATTTTAATGTTTTTGTTAGTTCAACACTCATATCAACGTCTTTAGGTAGTACCTCAGATTTTGCTGGCACCAGTAAAACGTCATCAAATGTTAAGCCTTCTTTAGAAAATTTGCTTTCCCACATTATAGAATCCTCCTTTAAACGACAGAATATTATTAGTAGATTAACAAGCAGATATGTACCTGTCAATAACTTCACTAGATATCAGATAATTCTAATAAAAAGAAAAGGTGATTTAGTTGCATAAATTTAATGATGTTTGGACGTCCTACAATTTATTTTTCTCCGTTCCTTTTGTACAAGACTTTTTAAAAAAGCGCTATCAAAAATTGAATTATAGCGATGCAGAGCAACATAGCTTTAAAAACAGTTACCCATTTATTTATTATTTGGAACACAGTAAAAATTATTATCAAGTTGCGGCACAATCTCCTGTATCAGTTCAACCAGTTTTATTATTTTATGGAATGTCACAGCTGTTAAAAGCCTGTTTGTTAACGCAAAACCCAGTATATCCAGAAAATACGGCGGTGTTAGCACATGGAGTATCAACACGAAAAAGAAAAAAACAAAGTTATGATTTTTTAGATGATGAAGTTAAGATCCAAAAAAACGGTTTGTTTTCACAAGTAGGAGAAGAATTGTTTCATGTGAAACAAATGGAAGGTAGTAAATATACGATGAATTATCTGTTGTCGTGCGTACCGGAATTAGATACATTATTTTTAAATTTGGGTACTAGGTCATTTTCCCATTTAACAACTATTGGATCGCTTCCAGCTACCTCTTTGTCTATTCCTGAACAAGTTACACGGTGTTATCATATGAATCACGAAAGGCTCTACTCTTTTTTAAAAGAGCGTTCCCGCCTATCATTGTCTCTGTCAGAAGATCAGGTATGTATTCTTGATCCTTCAAGCTGTTTATATAATTGTTCACCTTTTATGTACAATTTCCAAAATAACACGCTGCATGCACCTTTGGAAAAAGATAGCTGCTTATATTTCCCTGAGATGTTGGCACATTACTTATTACTTTATAATTTAAGTATGATTTCACGTTATGAAACAGAGTGGTGGTATGAATTATTGCATACATACTCTTCGAAAGATTACCCATTTATCTTGAGGTTCCTTGAAGTTACGGCTCAAAAGATTCCTTACTTAATTTCTTGTTACTTAAATGAACATACAAAAAAAGACTAGCTATTTTAGCTAGTCTTTTTTCAAGTGCCTGGCAACGTCCTACTCTCACAGGGACAAAGTCCCAACTACCATTGGCGCTAAAGAGCTTAACTTCCGTGTTCGGTATGGGAACGGGTGTGACCTCTTCGCTATCGCCACCAGACATATTATATTATACATGATTTTCAAAAGAAAACAAGACTTTTTTGAAAAGTTTTGTTCTCTCAAAACTAGGTAACAGTTTGCTGAGTAAAGCTTACGCTTTTAAAAGTTTGGTTAAGTCCTCGATCGATTAGTATCAGTCAGCTACACATGTCGCCACGCTTCCACCTCTGACCTATCAACCTGATCATCTTTCAGGGATCTTACTAGCTTGCGCTATGGGAAATCTCATCTTGAGGGGGGCTTCATGCTTAGATGCTTTCAGCACTTATCCCGTCCACACATAGCTACCCAGCGATGCCTTTGGCAAGACAACTGGTACACCAGCGGTGTGTCCATCCCGGTCCTCTCGTACTAAGGACAGCTCCTCTCAAATTTCCTACGCCCACGACGGATAGGGACCGAACTGTCTCACGACGTTCTGAACCCAGCTCGCGTACCGCTTTAATGGGCGAACAGCCCAACCCTTGGGACCGACTACAGCCCCAGGATGCGATGAGCCGACATCGAGGTGCCAAACCTCCCCGTCGATGTGGACTCTTGGGGGAGATAAGCCTGTTATCCCCGGGGTAGCTTTTATCCGTTGAGCGATGGCCCTTCCATGCGGAACCACCGGATCACTAAGCCCGACTTTCGTCCCTGCTCGACTTGTAGGTCTCGCAGTCAAGCTCCCTTGTGCCTTTACACTCTACGAATGATTTCCAACCATTCTGAGGGAACCTTTGGGCGCCTCCGTTACATTTTAGGAGGCGACCGCCCCAGTCAAACTGCCCACCTGACACTGTCTCCCGGCCCGATCAGGGCCGCGGGTTAGAATTTCAATACAGCCAGGGTAGTATCCCACCGACGCCTCCACCGAAGCTAGCGCTCCGGCTTCTCAGGCTCCTACCTATCCTGTACAAGCTGTACCAAAATTCAATATCAGGCTACAGTAAAGCTCCACGGGGTCTTTCCGTCCTGTCGCGGGTAACCTGCATCTTCACAGGTACTATAATTTCACCGAGTCTCTCGTTGAGACAGTGCCCAGATCGTTACGCCTTTCGTGCGGGTCGGAACTTACCCGACAAGGAATTTCGCTACCTTAGGACCGTTATAGTTACGGCCGCCGTTTACTGGGGCTTCGATTCAGAGCTTCTCCCAAAGGATAACCCCTCCTCTTAACCTTCCAGCACCGGGCAGGCGTCAGCCCCTATACTTCGCCTTGCGGCTTCGCAGAGACCTGTGTTTTTGCTAAACAGTCGCCTGGGCCTATTCACTGCGGCTCTCTCGGGCTATACACCCTACCAGAGCACCCCTTCTCCCGAAGTTACGGGGTCATTTTGCCGAGTTCCTTAACGAGAGTTCTCTCGATCACCTTAGGATTCTCTCCTCGCCTACCTGTGTCGGTTTGCGGTACGGGCACCTCCCGCCTCGCTAGAGGCTTTTCTTGGCAGTGTGGAATCAGGAACTTCGGTACTATAATTCCCTCGTCATCACAGCTCAGCCTTTATGATGAGCGGATTTGCCTACTCATCAGCCTAACTGCTTGAACGCGCATATCCAGCAGCGCGCTTACCCTATCCTACTGCGTCCCCCCATTACTCAAACGGCGGGGAGGTGGTACAGGAATATCAACCTGT
>NZ_CM132211.1:0-7500 GCF_053667915.1 Priestia sp. JNUCC 25 | reverse complement strand
TTCAGTACGACGACGAATAACCACTACCTGATGGTCTAAGTAGTACTGTAGACATTGCTTCAAGTTCAATACTTTTGGCTGTCCATCTACTAATGCAAGGGTATTAATACCAAAACTTGTTTGAAGAGATGTCTGCTTATATAAGTTGTTTAATAAAACATTTGCATTTGCATCACGTCTTACTTCAATAACAATACGCATACCTGAACGGTCAGACTCATCTCGTAAATCCGTAATTCCATCAATCTTCTTATCACGAGCTAGCTCAGCAATTTTTTCAATTAGCTTTGCTTTATTTACTTGGTATGGAAGTTCATGAACAATAATAGTTTGTTTACCATTGCTTTGTTCTTCAATTTCTACTTTTGCGCGAACAATAATAGAACCTTTTCCAGTTTCATAAGCTTTACGAATTCCGCTGCGGCCAAGAATTTGTCCTGCAGTTGGGAAATCCGGGCCTGGAATAATCTCCATTAACTCTGCAATTGTGATATCAGGGTCTTGACTTACAGCTAAAACGCCGTCAATGACTTCCCCTAACTGATGCGGAGGAATATTTGTCGCCATACCTACCGCAATTCCGGCTGAACCGTTTACAAGTAAATTTGGAAATCTAGCAGGTAATACAATTGGTTCACGTTCAGAACCGTCATAGTTATCTTGGTAATCAATTGTATCTTTATTGATGTCACGCAACAGTTCCATCGAAACTTTTGACATTCTTGCTTCTGTATAACGCATAGCTGCTGCTGCATCTCCATCAACAGATCCAAAGTTTCCATGACCGTCGATTAGCATATAACGATAGCTAAAATCTTGTGCCATACGAACCATTGTTTCATATACAGCTGAGTCACCGTGTGGGTGATACTTACCAATTACTTCTCCTACAATACGAGCTGATTTTTTATATGGCTTATCCGATCCCATACCTAAATCATTCATTGCATATAAAATACGACGGTGCACAGGCTTAAGTCCGTCTCTTACATCTGGTAAAGCACGCGATACAATTACGCTCATTGCATAATCTAAAAAGGATGCGCGCATTTCTTGACTAATATTTACTTCTCTTATTTGAGAGTTTGGTTTATCTGACATCGATAAGAACCTCCTTCGCGAAGTTCAGTATAGTAATTCATATATATGTAAACGCAGGATAGAACCTATCTCCATCCTGACGTTTATATACCCTTTATAAAAAATATAAAGGGTATTACCGTTCATTTAAATATCAAGATTTTTTACGTACTGAGCATTTTCTTCAATGAAATTACGGCGTGGTTCTACTTTGTCGCCCATTAAAATTTCAAATGTCTCATCAGCTTCAATTGCATCTTGCAAGTTCACCTGAAGAAGGGTACGGAACTCTGGATCCATTGTTGTTTCCCATAATTGTTCAGGATTCATCTCTCCTAAACCTTTGTAACGCTGAAGGTTTGGTTTTGCGCCTTCAGGGAAAGAAGCTAATACCTCTTCTAATTGACGATCGTTGTACGCGTACTCCACTTTTTTACCTTGTGAAACTTTGTAAAGAGGCGGCTGAGCAATGTACACATATCCGTGCTCAATAATCTGTCTCATATAGCGATAGAAGAACGTTAGAAGAAGCGTACGAATATGCGCACCGTCTACGTCTGCATCTGTCATAATCACAATTTTATGGTAGCGGGCTTTCGAAATATCAAAATCGTCACCAATACCCGTTCCTAGAGCGGTAATGATTGTACGAATTTCGTTATTAGATAAAATTTTATCTAAACGCGCTTTCTCTACGTTGATAATTTTACCACGTAAAGGCAAAATAGCTTGGAAATGACGGCTTCTTCCCTGCTTAGCTGAACCTCCGGCAGAGTCACCCTCTACTACATAGAGTTCGCTAATAGAAGGATCTTTTGATGAACAATCTGCTAATTTACCCGGTAAGTTTGAAATTTCAAGCGCGCTTTTACGGCGTGTAAGCTCACGAGCTTTTTTAGCTGCCATTCTTGCTCTTGCAGCCATTAAACCTTTTTCAATTACCTTTTTCGCCACAATAGGGTTCTCTAGCAAGTAAGTTTCTAAGTGTTCTGCAAACACAGAGTCAGTAATTGTTCTTGCTTCACTATTTCCCAGCTTTGTTTTTGTTTGTCCTTCGAACTGCGGATCTGGGTGCTTAATAGAGATGATAGCTGTAATTCCTTCACGAACATCTTCACCTGTTAGATTGGCGTCACTGTCTTTAAATACGCTGTTTTTACGTGCATAGTCGTTAATTACACGCGTTAACGCTGTTTTAAATCCTGCTTCGTGCGTTCCACCTTCATATGTGTGAATATTGTTTGCAAAAGAATATAAATTACTTGTATAGCTATCGTTATATTGAATAGCAATTTCTACAGAAATGTTGTCTCGATTACCTTCAATATAGATTGGCTCTTCGTGAATCACTTCTTTCGAACGGTTTAAGTGTTCAACGTAAGACTTAATTCCACCTTCATAGTGATACTCACGTCTTTTATCTTCTTCACGTTTGTCTTCAATCGTAATTTTAATGCCGCGATTTAAGAAAGCTAACTCACGCAGACGATTAGCTAACGTATCAAAATCGTATTCAAGCGTTTCTGTAAAAATTTCACCGTCTGGACGGAATTGAATAACAGTACCTGTTTTATCTGTTTCTCCAACTACTTTTAAGTCAGCAGCCGGTACACCTCGTTCATATTTTTGATAATGAACTTTACCGTCACGATGTACGTGCACTTCCAAAGAGGTAGAAAGTGCATTAACAACTGAGGCACCTACACCGTGTAATCCACCAGATACTTTATAGCCGCCGCCACCAAATTTACCTCCGGCATGAAGAACCGTTAAGATAACTTCAACGGCAGGTCTGCCCATTTTTTCTTGAATACCAACCGGAATTCCACGACCGTTATCTTTGACTGTAATACTATTATCCTTTTCGATAATAACATTAATTTCATCGCAATAGCCGGCCAGCGCTTCATCAATACTATTATCTACAATTTCCCATACAAGATGATGTAGACCCTTTGCGCTCGTCGATCCAATATACATCCCCGGACGTTTACGAACAGCTTCTAATCCTTCTAATACTTGTATCTGATCAGCTTCATATGCTTGTACTTCTTTTTGTTCCATCGTCAAATGTATCACCTACACTTTTTTTTAACAGCAAACTGCTGTATTTATCATTTTGTATTATGTTTTTCGAATATTATGTGGAAATAATACGGAGCCTTTAATGTATTTGCAATTTGTTTACTTATGCACAAAATTTTCATAATCGAGGGTACGAGTTGAAATATATAGACTTAAAACTATAATGATATCATATTTCAGTTAGATTGCCTTGTGAAAAGTTTTTAGATAGATCAATTGCTATTTGACCTTTTGAATTTGGCCAGCTTCTACGTGATATGTAGCGGCTTTTTCTAAGGTCTCGTGATGAATTCCTTCAATGCTCGTTGTCGTTACAAACGTCTGAACTTTTCCTTGAATGGTATTTAGCAAGTGTGATTGACGAAAATCATCTAATTCAGACAATACGTCGTCTAAAAGCAAGATTGGATATTCACCTACTTCTTGATGAATTAACTCGATTTCAGCAAGCTTTAACGATAAAGCAGTCGTCCGCTGTTGCCCTTGTGAACCAAATGTTTGAACGTCTTTTTCATTAACGTAGAAAAGAAGATCATCACGGTGTGGTCCTGCTAAGGTGACACCTCTATCAATTTCTCTACTTTTTATTTTATCAAACTTTTGATGATATGCTTCTAACATTTTCGACAAATCTGCATCTTCTGATACATCAATTGAATTCTTATACTCAATTTTTAATGTTTCTAAGTCTCGACTGATCCCTTTATGAATAGGCTCTGCCCACTGTTGAAGTAACTGTAAAAACTCAAAACGTTTTTTTAAGATTTTCGCCGCCATTTCACTTAACTGTAACGTAAGTACGTCTAAAAGTGAAAGATCCGTTTGTTTTTTTGTCTGCAGCTGCTTCAAATATTGATTTCTTTGCTGCAAAATCTTTTGATACCTGCTTAAATCATGCATGTAAACAGGCGAAACTTGACCAATTTCCATATCGATAAATTTGCGCCTTACTTGCGGACTCCCTTTAACTAGGTTCAAATCCTCCGGAGCAAACATGACAGTGTTAATTGACCCTATATATTGACTGAGTTTTTTCTGCTCAATGTGATTATATTTTGCTTTTTTCCCTTTTGTTGAGATGACTAAATCCAGTGTAACAGGTCCTCTATGCTTTTCTACAATGCCGGATAGCTTTGCATACTCACAGTCCCATTTAATTAATTCTTTATCGTTGGATGTACGATGAGATTTAGCCATAGATAATACGAAGATCGATTCCATCACGTTTGTTTTACCCTGTGCGTTTTCACCCAAAATGACGTTTACTTTATTTTCAAAAGGAATCGTTGTCTTCGTATAGTTTCGGTAATTTGTTAAAGTAATTTCTTTAATATACAAACGTTTCACCAACTTTAAGTAATAACAACAAATGATCCTGCAGCCGGTATATCCACTTCGTCATTTGCATATAATTTACGTCCGCGGCGCTCTTCTAGCTCCCCGTTTACATATACTTCGTGCTCACTTAAAAACCATTTTACCATTCCACCTGTTTGAATGACGTCTGCTAATTTTAAAAACTGGCCAAGCGTAATGTATTCAGTTGAAATTTTAACCTCTGTTTTCATGCGACTCTCTCACTTTCTAATGATGTATCTCTATTTTACTAAATAATTCTCCTTGAGAAAAGAAAGCTACTAGTACGGCATGCTAGTAGCTTTCTGAGATTTAATATGTTCGCACTGGTAAAATCAGCTGCAGCATTGAATCATCCTCTAATGTTCGAATGACAAATGGACGCATCGCACCAGTGAAGTTGATTTTGATATCTGTTCCTTCGAGCGCTTTTAATGCATCTAACATATATTTTGCGCTAAAAGAAATTTTTAATTCTTCTCCTGAGATAGACTGACTTTGTACCTCTTCAATTACTTTTCCGATTTCAGGAGAGTTAGAAGAGATTTCAACAATTCCTTCATCCAGCGTAGATAGTTTTACTACGTTGTTTCTTCCTTCACGAGCTAATAAAGAAGCGCGGTCAATCGATTGCAAGAATTCTTTTACGTTCAATATAACATCCGTTTTACTATCAGCTGGGATCAATCTTGAAGTATCAGGATAATTTCCGTCCAATAATCTTGAGAAAAATAGTAAATGTTTTGTTTTGAATAATACTTGATTTTCCGTGATAACAATGTCTACTAATTCATGAGAATCATCAAGGATCTTACTGAATTCACTTAAACTTTTACCTGGAATAACCACATTATACGTTGCTTCATTTCCAGTTTCAATGGTCGCTTTTCGCAAAGCTAGACGGTGACTGTCAGTGGCAATGCACGTTAATTCTTTGCCATCGACCTTCCAGTTTACACCTGTCAAGATAGGTCGTGTTTCTGAGGTGGACACCGCAAAGACAGTTTGTCGAATCATGTTTTTTAATAAGTCTGTCGGTAATCTAAACATGTTGTTTTCTTCGATCTGTGGTAAATGAGGATACTCTTCTGCATCTAAACCATTTAAGTTAAATTCAGCTTTTCCTGAACGAATGATTGTTAAAAAGTGACTTTGGACGTCTAATTCTACAATGTCTTTAGGAAGCTTTTTTACGATTTCACTAAAGAAACGAGCTGGGAGAACAACGCTTCCTGGTTTTTGGATATCAACAATCTCTTTTCCTTCTTCTTCGTTTGGAATAAACGATTCAATCGAGATATCGGAATCACTTCCTGTTAAGGTAACACCTTCTTCAGTCGCTACAATTTTAATCCCCGTTAAAATTGGAATTGTTGTTCTAGAAGATACAGCTTTCATAACGTCTTGAACGCTTTGAACTAGATAGTCTTTCTGTATGATAAATTTCATAATAATTAATCCTCCTTAAAAGTAGGTTTAAAAGCTTATTATTTATTATATTTTAAGATAGTAGTAGTAATAGGGGCTGTGGAAATGTGGATAACCCCTAAAAACGTGAGAACACAGCCTATCCACATGTGGACAGACTGTGTACAATCCTAACTCACTTATACACAAAATACAAGTAAAAAAAGCCTATATTTTTAGTGATTCACTTATTTCTTTAATTTGTTTTTGTAGGTCAGTATCTGTTTGAACAAGTTTTGAGATTTTTTCATGAGCATGGATGACAGTAGTATGGTCTCGCCCGCCAAACTCTTCTCCAATTTTAGGCAGCGAAAAATCCGTTAGTTCGCGAGAAAGGTACATGGCAATTTGTCTAGGAAACGCAACTGACTTTGTACGTTTCTTTGCTTTGAAATCATCTAATTTTATATTAAATTCTTGTCCAACAATCTGTTGGATGTCTTGAATCGTAATAACCCTAGGTTTTGAACTAGGAATGATATCTTTTAATGCTTCTGCTGCTAAATCAGCGTTTATATCTTTATTAATTAGTGAAGAATAAGCTACTACACGAATAAGTGCGCCTTCTAATTCTCTAATATTTGAATCAATCTGATTGGCGATATAAAGCATAACTTCATTTGGAATAACTAAGCCGTCCGCTTTGGCTTTTTTACGCAAAATAGCAATTCGTGTTTCCAAATCTGGTGGTGTGATGTCTGTAATAAGGCCCCATTCAAAGCGAGAGCGAAGTCGATCTTCAAGTGTAGGAATTTCTTTCGGCGGTCGATCACTTGAGATGACAATCTGCTTGCTTTCTTCGTGAAGCGTATTAAACGTATGGAAAAATTCTTCTTGTGTCTGCTCTTTACCTGCTAAGAATTGAATATCATCAATCAGTAAAACATCTACATTACGGTATTTGTTGCGGAATTCTACTGCTTTATTGTCACGAATAGAGTTAATAAACTCGTTTGTGAATTTTTCAGATGATAAGTACACGACTTTCGCGGCAGGATTATGATCTAACACATAGTGGCCTATGGCGTGCATTAAGTGTGTTTTGCCTAATCCTACTCCCCCGTAAATAAAAAGCGGATTATACGCTTTAGCCGGCGCTTCTGCTACTGCTAAAGAAGCTGCATGCGCAAACCGATTTCCAGATCCGATAACAAATGTATCAAAGGTATACTTCGAATTTAGCATGCTTTGAGGAAATTCTGCTCCTTCGTCTTTATTGACTTTCTTTTTAGGAGTTTGAATATCGAATTCTTCCTCGGCCTGGTTAGGAGGAATAATAAATTTTACATCTAACTCTTCCCCCGTAAGATCATAAAGTGTTTCAGCAATTAAATTAGAATACCTAGATTCTAACCAGTCCCGTGCAAAATCATTAGGTGCAGTAATAATGAGCGTGTCTCCTTGTAAAGCATGAGCTTTTGTCGATTTGAGCCAGGTTTCAAAACTAGGTTTGCTTAATTTTTTTTCAATTTGATCTAAAGCTCTATCCCATAAATCATGAATGTTTTCCAA